>JAQTYI010000007.1 GCA_028688325.1 Candidatus Portnoyibacteriota bacterium | reverse complement strand
GTAGAAAGTAATAAGCAGCTACAGGATCTTTAGTATCTAGGATATGCTGGTATTGTTTTATTTCATCTTCAGATAATCCTTTTACTTTAGGTTCAAAATGAATATTTTTGTAATCAACAGATTCACTGGACATAATTATGCATGTGCCTCTTTATATACATTAGTATCTTTAGATACAGAAATATCAAACTTCTTAGCTTTAGCTAAAATACGTTTAGCAGCTTCTTTTTTCCTTTCAGGTGAATGCCACTTATGTTTATCAAAATAAGCAAGAGCAGCTTTTACTCTTTTAGGAGTATCTAAAGGAAATTCATAAAATTCAGGATCAGCATATTCACTTTTATCTGTGGGATAACCTTTAGGTGGTGACTTGTGTTGACCTGATTCTAATTTCTCAAGAGCTTCTTTTTCATTAAAGTGTTCTGCTGCTATATCTGCTAATTCCCAAAGACTATGAGCCATTTTTAAACTCCTAAATTTACTCAGTGAAAATACCTTCTATAGAATTATAGAAACATAGACTGTATTTCATCATTAAGATAAATATCAGCTTTTGTATGGTATCCTTTTAATCCATAACTTGTATCTAGATGTAACATTTTTACACTCTCTATATTTTCTTTCTTTAAATAAGCAGATAACTTTTTAAAGTAAATGTCATATCCTTGATTAATTCGTAGATAATTTCTAGTGTAATAAGCGTCTAGAATATCGCTTGGTCTATCTTTAATTCTACTAATGATTATTTCAGATTCAGCATTTAGACGTATTATATTTACCTTAAAATAATTATAAAAGTATTTATTCATCCTTTTATATTTATCCATCAATTCTTTATATTCAAATGGATGATCTAAACCAATATCAGGGGTAAATTCTAAACTACCAAATATTTGATAAGCAAATGTAGATGGTAAAAATCTATCTAGAATAGTAACTACATCATTTACTTTATTTTCTTCCAAAATATCTATTACATTCTGAAATGAATTTAACATAATATCCATCTTTTCAGAATTAGTACTATGTCTAGTAATAAATGATTTAAACCTAGGTAATAGACCAGATATAATCATTGTTTTTAATTTAAGATCTTTTGTTAATATAGTATCTATTTTATTACAACAAGTAGTCTTACCTACTCCATCTGGCCCTTCTAACAAAATTATCACTGATAATCTCCTTGATCTTGCTGTTGTTGGATGTCTCTTAAAGTTACATAGGGTTTTTTGTAATAACCTAATGTTTCTAAAATAATATAAAATATATTACATACGTCTAAAATAGTTTTCCTACTATTAATAAGAGGTACTAGCTCTTGAGGTAATCCATGTTGGTTTACATAAGATTTAGATATCATAATAGTTTTTAAAGTAGTCTTATTATACTTCTCTATAAAGTTTTGAAATTTAGTCTTTATTGAGTCATCTTTAATTTGATTAATAAATTCTAATATGCTAGATTTATTATGCAAAGTAGTAGATAACTTAATACAACTATATGGAGGTTCATCTAATTTACCATATTTATCTTCAAAGACTTCTTGCCAAAACATATGGTGAATATAAGGAGATTTTTCTGCACTTAACTTATAAGAAGTAGGATCTTTTAATTTAAAGGTTCTATAAAAATCAGATTCACCTTTAATAAGAGAATCATAGATCTCATTTTCAATGTTTAAAACAAAGTCTAATATTTCTTTTAACTTAATCTCTTTATTATTAGCTGTATCAAACATTAACCTTTTCATTAAGTCTGCTGCTGTATTATTAATGTCTTTAGGTAAGTTAGAATTCTTTAAATGTACTCCTTTAATTTCAGTTTTGTATTCTGGGAAAACATTACCTTCTCTACAACCTATTATAGCAAAATAATGTTTAGATACTTGTGTAGGCACAAATACATCAAATCTAAATTCATTCTTCATAGCTAGTCTATGTAGTTCAGTTCTTTCATAATTACAATTAGCTGATATAATAGCTAGAATATGATAAATAGTCCTTTCTGCTATAAACACTAAACTAGCTGATAAAGCAATAGATTCATCATCTACTACATATTTACCATAAAACCATTTTACCCATTCCTGTACTGTAAAGATTGTAGAGTCTGTATCACTAGCTACAACTGATCTACGAATAGACCTAGGAAAAAAAGCTACACTAGCTGGTATGTTAGTATTGACCATAATGGTAGTAATAAAGTTTCTAAACCTGTATAAAAAGTTTTGAATATTAATAGCTGTAGACACTAGTAAATCCAATATACCTTTTTCTTCCATTTGCTTATAATCTTTACCTAATCCCTTTACTTCCTTATTCCAAATTTGATGAGATAAGTTTAATAAATCACCAGGAATAGTCTTTACTAACTCTAATCTATCTTCAGTACCAAAAGAACACTTTAAAGTTAATTCTTTAAAGAAAGTTCTCATAAAGTCAGGATTTAGTTCCTTTACTTGATAAAGGTCATTTGTATAAACAAAAGCTGCTAATTCCACATCACTTAAACAGGATAAATATTCTTTAATTTCATTATTAAACTCTAATGAATGCCAGTATAGTTCAGTAGAATATAAGATTACTTTTAAAGTATCTTCTACAGTAGGATAAACTAAATTAAATTCATCCATCATACTTTTAAATTGATTTAAATCTGTATTAGATATAATACTAGTAATGTTATTAAATACTACATCTTTACTCCAGTAATGTCTGTTACCAGTAATTAATTTTTCATTATTAGCATTAGCTATAGACGCTGTAAGGCGTGTAGTGGATGTTAAGGTACTATGAGCTGACTTGTTATAAAAAGGTGTGCTAGGCGTACAGTGTGCGCCAGAGAATGCATTATTAGTTAACTTAAAGTTAGTTTGTTCATTATCTTTAATAACAGCTAATTCTGTATTACCTTTAGCATCTTCTTCAAAGGCAGCTTTCTTAGATATATACCTTCTTTTAATATTATTAATTACATTAGTAGCAATAAAAGATCTTTTTTTAGTAGGATGAATATATGTAGTAAAGGTAGGAGCTATAATAGAGTTACTAGATAGGGCATCACCAATATAACTAGTAAGATTAGTTTCTTTTTCTATTCTATCTCCATTACTTTGTCTTTCTAAATAAGTAACTTTAGGATTAATAATGTTTTTACTTTTCTTTAAATGATCTGTTACTAAAGCTTTACATTCTTCTATGGTATAATTAGATTGTTTAGATAAATAATAAGCTGCTTGATTAATGTAATCTGTAATTGGATCTATATGTTGCTTATATTGTTCATCATCTAAACAAAACACATTCTTTTCAAACATTATATTCTCCTAGCTTATTACCCTTCTATTCAATTATAACTGATATTAAATATTTACTACTTTATAATTAAAACAAAAAAAAATACCCATAGCACCATTTATGTGTTAGGGTATTTTTAATACTAGATTAACTTTACAGGATAAGTACGATTCCTTACTTCTTTATTCCAAACACCATCTACCTTAATATAAATGGCTCTTTTTACATTAACCATACTGTTAAGATGACTTAGAGTATGTTGCTCACACTCTACATAATCACAATCAAAACTTGGGTTTATAATGTTAGCTGGCATTTTACCCATGTGCGTAATACCATTCTTAGTATTCCACATGTCTACTATGCCTGTAGGCATCGTTGTTTTAATATCATTTTTCATTTCAGTAAACCGCATGGTATATTCTCCTAATTAAGAAATAGAGTCTCAATATGAGATTCTTCATATTAGGTATATATGACTGAAAAAATCTAAAATTAAAGTACTTTGATATAGAGCCCTATTAATAGGGCTCTATATCGTTTAGTTTTTTACATCACACTTTTCACTATCTGGGTTATTCCTAACAATATCCTGTTTAGCTCTTTTAACACTATAAGTTTTATTTCTTAAGTATTGCCTTTCATTATACTTTAAGAAATAAGCTACTTGAGAACTTACTCCTGAATTTAAATTTAATAAGAAATTAACTAAGCTACCATGTACAGTTTCTTGTAATCTGAGATTAAGGATATAATCTAATTCAGTATACTTACACGACATTAATACATCAATAGACACACCCATTGGAGTAATATAAGGTAATGGTAAAATATCTTTATATTTACTAACAAAATCCTTTAATAGTTTACCAAAATCTAATAATAACTGTAATCCTTCAAATCCATCATAATTCTTTATAAGGATATTATTATACCAAGTATTTAACACCAAAAATGGTTTATCTTCTTCTAGTAGACTTAGATCTAATTCCGGTAATACTGGATTAATAAACCCATTTCTATGCCTTTGTAAATCTCTCCAGCTACCATAATCTAAAGCATCTATGTATTCTTTAGGTATATAGTAATTAAACATTGAAACCAAGTTAGCTTGTTGGTTATTAGCTTCTCCTAAACCACCATAATCTACCATGACTGTATATAAATAATCATTAACAATTTTTAAGTCAGTTTTTGTGGAATGATTAAACCTAGGATATAAAAAGTTACTATCTATATAAGTTTTATTTTTACTATCTATTTTTACTTTTTCAGTAAGTAGTTCTTTTTCAAAAGCACTAGGATATTGTTCATGTAGCTCTTTTAACACTTCTAGAGCAATATCTCTTACTTCTTTAAGGTAATGTGATCTAAGTGTTTTAAAGTGGCTTCTAAGGTTACGTAACGTACCGTGGAAGCTAAGTTGAGTCAATGTACCACTAGGTAAGAAACCACGCGCTACATCAAAAGCATACACGTTAATAGCCCTCTGTACAGTAACGTTATCTTTTTCAAAAACAGGTAATGAATCTCTTTCTTTATCTATAATGAATTTCTTTACCTTTTCATACATTTCATAATAGCTATCTAAAAATTCATGTAAGTCTTTTTCAAATGTCTTAGTAGATTGTTGACCTACTATATCCTTTATAAGATTAAATAGATAATCTTTCTTACACTTAAAATCAATATAACGTGTACTACTTTCTTGACCATTATAAAGAGGAGTGTTCTGAATAGCTTTAGCAGCTATAATAGATACATTTTCCATAAAGACCGTAGCACTAGCGCAATCACCAATACTAGCATGACCATAACCAATATAGTAAGTAGCTAAGCTTTTCTTAATCTTTAAGTGTTTTTCAGTTACTTCTTCTTTTAATGGAATCTTAAGTTCTTCTAAATGTTCTTTAATACTCTTATGTGATCTACTATAAAGAGCTTGTAACATAGCTTCTAATTCAGGATCACCAAAAGACTTTACTAAAATAAATCTATCCATTTTTACTCTCCTTTTGTTTGACTAGATGCAACATATCCATTTTCAACTAAATTTTTTAAAGTGCTAGAATGTTTTTTAATTAGATTAAGTTTAGTCTCTTCTATATCTTTACGTGTTTCTTCATCGTCACAATTACTTAAACAAATATTTAAATCATTTATGGCATCGTTAAATGTATAACGCACCATTGGTGGTGATTTTTTAATTTCTGATTCTGGTATACTTTTCTTAGTGGAATTAATAGCATCATTAATCTGCCCTTGTAAATAATCAATATTTCTTTTATGGGCTTTCATACTTAGTTCATATACACGCTCTCTATTATCTTTAGCTTCTTTAAAAAAGCTTTCTAGATTTTCTTTTTCAGTTTTTATTTTAGATATTTTACTATCTAAAATTCTTAGATTATTCATATCCCCTATTGTGAACGATGAAAATAAACCTCTGTTAGAGTTTTTAATGTATTCTCTTTGATGATTATACATGTCTTCTATAAGAGTCAACATGTTAAAATTTATATTTTTTTCTAACTCTGCTAGATGCTCACCTTTATGATGAGTGTGTTGAATGGAATTAGTGTCCTCTACTTCAAAATCTATCATCTTTTGTAACTTTTTAATGTATTCATTATCAATGCTCATTGTTAGTCTCCTTGACTGTATCCTTAATATTAGCTAGTGCTTTCCTAATTAGGTCATCTTTAAAATCATTTATTTGTTTAATTAAATCCTCGTTAGTAGATTCAGATACATATGAGTTTAAAGTAGCTAAAATATCATCAATATTTACTAATTTATTATTGTCTGGTATATTTTGTTTATTACTATTAAAGGCATAATCCCTTATCTGTTTTTCAAGTTCTTTAATATTCCTTTCATGAACTTGTGTGGCGAGTATAGCATTGTTTCTTTTATTATTTCTTATTTCGGCATTAAATTCTTCATATCTCATTTCAGCATCATTTATTTTATTTATTAATTTTTTTAATTTATCAGAAACCTCAGATTTTTTAAACAAAGAAGGAAAAGTATTGTTAAAATTTAAACTCTTAATTTGGATGTCTGTTAGTTCTTTAATAAAAGTTAAAATATCTATATCTAATTCTTTTTCTTCGCTTAATAATTTATCTGTTTCCAATGAGTCTTCATATATGTCTTTAATATACTGCTGTTCATGCACTACCATTTCTCTAAGTCTATCTATATAACTTTCTTTTTGCATGTTTTTAATATCTCGTTTATCCATCTTACTCTCCTAATTGACTTTTACCTATTTGATTAGTCTATCAAATATTTTATTATTAAAAAAAATAACCCTCTAAGCTTATTAGGCCTAGAGAGTAAATTTATTGAGAGTCAGTAATTACCTCCCAAGTTTTTCTTAATGAGTTATTATACACTAATAACCCTGTTTCTTTTTTATTAGTTTCGGTATTAGTCCATTCGCGGTGGACTTGCCACACACGAGTGTGTGACATATCAATTACTTTTTTATCTAATAGTTCTTTCCATTCAAAATAACCTTTATTTTCAAACTCTCCTTCATGTTTGCTGGCTAGATGCAGTTTTGATAAAGTTTCTTCGCATTCTTTAAACACTTTATCGGTTTCTCGATTTACCATATTAAAGAATCCAGATGCTCTTAAAACCTCTAGCTCATCTTGATTAAACTTTTCACCTACAAAAGTTACACTTTCTTGTTTAAATATTGTCATCGTAATTTTCCTATTAAGGTCAATGAAAGGACCAATTCCTTTCTTTCATATTAGGTATATGTGACTGAAATAATCTAGGTTTACTCTATTTTTTTAATAATTAAATGAGACTTTAAATACTGAGATATATAGGAATTAAAATGGACTATAGAGCACTTTTTATTAGTACATCAGTAAAACAAGATAAGGATATAATTATAATCACACTACCACACGCAGAAACTTTAATAACAGATATTACTAGACAATGGCGTACTAGTAAAATTACTAATAATATTTTTAGAGAAATCAAGTTATCTAAATTAACTATAGATTTGTTTTTTGCCGTAGAGATATATTATCTAATATCTAACTTATTAGATATGAAGTTAAAAAATAGAGCTAAGTTAAGTCAGTCTTTTATTAATACCCCAATAAAGATTTTAAAGAGAATAAAAGAAGAATTTGAAAAGAATACTTGGTTATCATCTATATTTGGTAATGAAAGTACTAATTTAAGACTAGATCTTAGTTTACTTAGTGATATGGTATTTAAACCTTTAGATTATCAAATGGGTTTTTTAAATTACTATAGCAGTATGTTAACTAAGTATAATTTAAAAGGTACTTTACTATATGCTAGCCCTGGTACAGGTAAAACTTTTACTAGTTTAGCTGTAGCTACTTGCTTAGGTAAACAAGTAGATCATGTTATTGTCCTTAGTCCTAACAATGCTTTATTTAGAGTATGGGACGCTAGTTTAAATATCA
>JAQTYI010000001.1:246993-420321 GCA_028688325.1 Candidatus Portnoyibacteriota bacterium | reverse complement strand
GCTGTTTTTTACCCTTCAAAAATTCCTTCCATGCTTCCAGCAAATTTTCAATGTTAATTATATCTTCAAATTTATGGACCAATTGAATTTTCATAAAAATTCGGCTTTTAACGCCCCCCCCCCAGACAAATCTATCATTGGTCCAAAAACTAATTGCCGCCTACAAACTCTGGCACGATTTCTTGCCGCATATCCCAAAAACATCACGCTATACTCTGGGAATAAAAATTGACGGATTGATTATTGAAACGACCGAGATTATTTTTATCGCCAGTCGCTTGGCTAAAAATCAAAAAATGCCATTCGTGCAAAAAGCTGGCGCCAAACTTGATTTGCTGAAATTTTTTGTCCAAATCGCTTGGGAAATAAAATCTCTGGATAACAAAAAATATATCGCTCTTTCTGAACGATTAGGCGAAATCGGTAAAATGATAGGGGGTTGGCAAAAACAATTATTAAGAGAAAACCCCGCGCCTGGCGGGGAAAAAAGATAGTTGCGGACAAAAGCGAACATGTAGTTGCGATTCCACCTGTTGTCAAACCAATTCAGGTTCAGATTGCGCTTCACAGAATTACTGTTGAGCACCAGCACATTAAGGTTACCGTCCGGGTTCTGCCATTATGCGCAAAATATCATCTATGCCACCGCCCTTAGAATACTCTCGGGGCTGAATTTTATTCGGGATATATGATCCTCCAATATTTTACGCCAAGTATCTTTGTTTTTTAGGAGTTAAAAAACAACTCTGGCACAAAACTTGTCCTGTGCCATTCCCTGCTAAATAACCCCGGATTCCAACTGTTTTCAGCCGTAACCGAAAACTTATTTTGAGTTTACTGTCCGAGTCTAATTCTATCACTATTTGCAAAAATATAAAAATTCTCGCCTTCCGGCGAGAATAAAAAAAGGGACCAAGGATTCCCGAAGTTTCAGGAATCCAAGGCCCCAAGTGCTACTTGCGGACAAAAGCGAACATGCAGTAGCGATCCCACCTGTGGCCAAACCAACGCAGGCTCAGACCGCGCTCCACAGAAATACTGTCGAGCACCAGCACACGAAGGCCACCGCCCGGGCTCTGCCAAGGTTCATGCAAAAACACGATTGGCCGTTCCCGCTGCTTTTCGGGAAATTGCTCCCCGAAAAATAAGGCATCCTCATAAACCGGCCTCTCCAGTCCAAGTCTTTCTGCCTCGGCAAGAACTTCTTCAGAAGTCGGACCGTGGTCAAGCTCAATCAACTCAATGATTCTTTTACCGGCTGGTCGCGGCCGCATAGGAAAATTTTTGCTGGTTATGTCGCCATTTGACCAGTCATATTTTCCGGCTTTAACCATTTCTTCCGTGGTGCGATTGCCGCCGACCATAAGATGAAAAATGTTTTTTGCTTGCTGAGCGGTATTCTCAATAACGCCTGTCCAGCAATTCTCCTTACGGAGAAATTTTTTAAGTTCAGCAAGCCATTCTTGGCCTGCTTCGCCCGACAGCTTCTCCACCAGATCGTAGATAACTTTAAGCATTTCCAATGAGAGATTCACAATCTTCCGCATCAACGCACCGAGCATGTCTTTTACCATGGTCAGTCCTCCCTTTCTTTCGTTTTGGCTTATCCTTTATTCCGACCCAGTGCCAGAATATGTGACTTGCCGTTATTTGCTTCAAATACGCTGTTTTTAATGTACTTTATTAGTATACACCTTAAAAATGTTATTGTCAAGACAATGTCCGAGAAACAACAGTAGTCCCCATTTTTAATAAAAAGATGTGTTCCAAGTGCTAAAAATTTGCCAAATCTGTTTTTTTGCTATATCATAATGAGTGATAAATTAAAAGAAAACTTATGCCAAGAACATGTTCAATCTGCGGCAAGGGCTCGCAAATGTCCACCCGGCTCGTTAAGCTCCGCGGCAAATTCAATCCGACGACCAAAATAAGAAAATACCCCAATCTCCAATGGGTTAAATTGGCAACCGGCAAAAGAGTGAAGGCCTGCGCCCAGTGCATCAGAACTCTGCATAAAAAGTAATTGACTAAGAGCCGTCCTGCCACGGCGGGACGGCTCTTTTTTTTCGGGCCATCGGCCCGTTAGAAATTTATGCATTATGTCTATGTGCTAAAAAGCGATAGAGACGGCAATTGGTACACAGGTTATACCAATGATTTGCAAAAAAGAATTTTAGAACACAATAAAGGGCTGAATTTTGCGACAAAAGACAGGCGACCATTAAAATTTATATACTGCGAGGCGTCTTTAAACGAAAAAGATGCCAAAGCCAGAGAGAAATATTTAAAATCAGGTATGGGTAAAAAGTATTTAAAGAATAGATTAAAATTCTTTTTTGCCATATAAATTTCTAACGGGCCATCGGATAACGGCAGTCCGTACCCTTGGGGTGGGTATAGCGGGGGTTCAATTCCCCCTGGCCCGACTATCATTAATGTATAATTATGAAAACTCTCGTCGTTTTCTATTCCAGAACTAACACCAATAAAAAAGTGGCTGAGGATTTGGCGCGAAAATTAAACGCGGACTTAGAAGAGATAAAGAGTATAAAAACCTATCGCGGCATCTTCGGCTATTTAGCGGCCGGCCGCGAAGGGTTAAAAAAAATTCCCGCCAAGATTGAACCGTCTGCCAAAGAAACGGCTCAATATGACTTATTGGTTTTAGGCACGCCCATTTGGGTCGGTAAAATAGCCAGTCCCGTGCGCGCATATTTGGAGCAACAAAAAGACGAAATAAAAAAAGTGGCGTTCTTTTGCGTTAGAGGCGGATCAGATACCCGGCCGATTTTTAATGAACTGGCGGAACTTTGCGGCCGACAACCTGTCGCCACGCTGGCGCTCCGAACCAAAGAAATTAAAGAAAATGATTTTGAAGAAAAGTTAAACAAATTTTCGGCCACGCTCGGATAAACGGCTAAAAAAACCGCCCCGCTTTACGGGACGGTTTTTTGTTTGCCTAAAACGGCCTCAACTGCCAAGAGCTTCTTATGAATTTCGGCTTGTTTCCAAGTGGGTGCCCGCAAAGCAAATTCCCGAACGAATCAGCGAACTTGCCCAATAATAGGGCTCCCTGAAATTCTTATTTGATCCAAAATTATATGAAGAAGCCCTTGCACAGCAAAGCCGACCATATTATACACCAACCTGAATAAATCAACAATTAAAATCTGTTCCGCCCTTCCGCAAAGGAAGAGAGATAAAAATCCTATTTTTGGAATTTTTATTTTTTTGGCGGGCCAACCTGGCTGAGCGGCGGCAGCTTTCTTTTTAGAAGCCGGAAAAGCACATAAAACGGCAGCGCCAAAAAAATCAAGACGGTGAACCATTTATCTTTCTGATTCTTAAACGGCATTGTGTGGGGCATATCTTCAAAAATTCTAATGACTAATTTCTAATGACCAAATAAACTGGAAGGCGAGGATGTATTTTCTGAAACGCTCGGTTTTGCGAGCGGGCAAGGTTCCGCCTGGGGCGGAGAGCGAACAAAACTGCGCGAGTGAAATTTTTCTCGCTGGGAAAAATTTCACGCTTTCAGAAAAAATATCCGAGCATGATTTTACTCTAATATTCCGTCTAAATTGACATCATATAAAATTTGCTCTTGCACCAAACGATAATTGACGATCTCTTCCGGTTTGAACCATAAATCGATTTCTTTGTTTGCTTCATCCACCGAACCGGAAGCGTGAATCAAATTCCGCACGGCGCGTTTGTCGGTATCGGCCAGCAGGTATGAATCCAAAACCAGGTCGCCGCGGATCGTGCCCACATCAGAAGTTAAGGGCTCAGTGCCGCCGGTAATTTTCCTGACAATCTTTACCGCGTGCACGCCCTGCCAAACCATGGCGATAACCGGGCCCGAAGACATATATTTTTTCAGATTCCCCAAAATAACGGCGGTGATGGCCAGCGGGTCTTCCGAAGGAGGAACCAGACCCTTGTCTTTATATCCCTTGATGGTTTTCTCGCCCGTTATACGGCGCCACTCCGGGTCGATGGTATAGTGTTTTTCGATCTGCTCAACCGCGGGCACGACCATCTTCACGGCCGTCAATTTCAGGCCGCTGCGCTCATAGCGCTTGATCAGTTCGCCGACCAGCGAACGCTGCACGCCATCCGGCTTTATTATTACCAGCGTTTTCTCATTTTTCATAATGCATACCGTCATTGCGAGGAACCCCGCAGCTGCGGGGCGACGAAGCAATCCCGTTATTCTTAATTATTATTTTTATTATACCAAAAACCGCTTCTTTGGCAAATCGTTGAAATAAAAAAGGTCGTTGGAATCAACGGCCCGAAGCATTGTTTTCTGATTATCGTTATCGGCTGCCGGCGGCCTGGCTGCAATAAATCTGGGTCTCGTCCGATCTGAATACGCGCATACAAACCGCATCCTTATGTCCCTTTTTTCTCGCTTCCTCAACAGCTATCCGAGGATTGGCATTGGCCTAGGCGACTTTTCTTGACCCAAATGATTTGATGCAAACATGCTGTCCGGCATATTTTATCGCATCTTTTTTGGAAAGAAACCGCGGATGTATCTTGAAAACATGCCACAAAAACATCGTCCAATATTTCCGCATAAATCACCTCCTCATTTGTTTAACTGATAAGAACTATTAATCCCAATCTACCGCTCTTTTTGGCAGATGGCAAGGCCGCACTCAAAAGCAACATCCTTGTCCATATCCGTCCGAAAAATATCCAGGCCCTTCAGGCGGTCCAGAACTTCCGGCGCGGGGTGACCATATTTGTTTTTAGCGCCGACCTGAATAACGGCTATTTTGGGCGCCACAGCCGCCAGAAACTCGGGGCTCGTGGAATTTTTGCCGCCGTGATGCCCCACCGCCAGAATATCGGCTTTTAGATTTATACCCGCAAAAACCAACGGCTCCTCAACATTACCCTCTGCGTCGCCGGTAAAAAGCAGGGCATTTTTACCGTAACGAATTTTCCCGACAATCGAAGTAGAATTGGTATTCTTGCTGAAATCCCGCCCGTTAATTTTACCGAAAGGATATAAGATTTCTATCGCCAGGTCATCAGCCATTTTCACGATATCGCCGGCTTGAGCGAAAACCACGGGGATATTTTTTTGTTTTATCAGATCATTCCAGGCATGGTATTCGGCCGTGCTGTCGGCTATGCCGGTTTCTAAAATTTGCCCGACATCGTATCTTTTTAGGACTTCTATCAACCCGCTCAAATGGTCCGAATCCGGGTGGGTTAAGATCAACAACTCTATTTTGCGATCAAATAACGGCAAGGCCTGGCCGAGCTTGGCGAGCACCGCATCGCTTGGCCCGCCGTCAATCAGCACCTGATTATTATTTGGCGCGTTCACTAAAATCGCGCTTCCCTGTCCCACATCCAAAAAGCTAATCTTTATTTTATCGCCCGGCGCCGACTCCAAAATTGCCAGCCACACAAAAACCGCGGCCAGCAGCAGCGTCGCTAAAATTACATACGGAATTTTATTTTTCAATCTTTGCCACATTGTGATTCTCACGCAGTCGGATTCTCACGCAGGGATTCTCACGCAGTCGGACTGCGTGAGTTTTCTGCGTGAGTTTTGTTGAGTTTCCAAACCAGCCAAATCAAAACCGCGTAGTATAATCCCCCGCCAAGCCATGTCCATTTAAAGTTTACCGCCGCTAAAGGAAGTTTAGCCAAAAGCTCAATGATCCTTATCTCGTAAGTCAAAAACAGCCACGCCAGCCAACCCAGCACTTTTCCCAATGGCAAAATAGCCAAACCGACCAAAGCGGATAAAAAACCAAAAAACATTGTTGCAGGAATAAACGGCAAGACCAAAATATTGGCCAAAGGCGCGATAAGCGACAATTGCCCGAAGTTTATAATGAGCAGCGGCAAGACCGCTATCTGCGCGGCCAGAGTGGCAATCAATATTTCTTTCAGGCCCAGAATTTTTTTATTGCCATCTTCCCGCTCTTTTTCGCCGATGAACCAATTTTGTAAAATAGGCGAGGTGTAAATTAATCCCAGCGTGGCGGCAAAAGACAACTGAAATCCTAAGTCCCAAACCAAAACGCGGGGATTTAAATAAACCATTATTGCGCCGGCCAGAACCAGGGCGTTTCTTATTTGATAAAGCCGGCCGACCTGTTGAGCCAGCAAGACCAAAATACCCATCACCGCCGCGCGCACCACGGAAGCCGCCGCGCCGGTCATCAGAACGAACAGAATTATCGCCCCAACCGACAGCCAAAAACTTATTTGCCGGCGCACCATAAAAAAATTGAATAAATTCATCAGCGCCACCGCGATAATGGTAATATTGAAACCGGAGAGCGCGATGATGTGCGTTGTGCCGGTGCGCGAGAATGCATCCATTATATCCTGCGGCAGGCCCCGTTTTTCGCCCAGAATAAGTCCCGCCAGAAAGGCCGCCTGCGGCTCGGTCAAAACCCGGCCGATGGAATCGGAAAATTTATTTTTTACAAACAGCAATCTGGTCATCAGCCAATTCCCCCGGCCTTGAGCCAGCAATTTCATTTCAGGGAAATAGGCGATAGAGTAAATATCTTCCTTGGCCAGATAACTCTTATAGTCAAAATCATCACTAACTGAAGGGGTTTTCAATTTCCCCGTTATCTCCAATTTATCGCCATATTGATACGCTGGATATTTTTTGGCGACAACCAAAATATTTCCGCCCAAATTTGTTCCCTGCTTGTCTGCCGTAGCTTGTAGCGGCAGCGGAGATGCGGAGGCGGAAGCTGAGGCGTAGCCGGAGTCGAAGGGCCAAACTCCTTTCACACTAACCTTATATTTTATATTATCACTGCGCACATCCGGCTCTTCGGAAATTACGCCCGTTATGGTAATTTTCCCCTTATCATTGAATTGTTTTATCAAATTATGGGTGTCCGACACCGATATATACCGCCAGGCACCGCCCGCCATTATCATCAGACAAAATCCGGCTATCACGATTTTTGGCGCGCGGCCCCAAAACATCGCCGCCAGCATCACCCCTAAAATTAAAAATCCCAGCCAAACCGGCCGGGGAAAATTAAACACTGACTGAACAAAAACGCCGAAAATGAAAGACAGGCAGAAAAATAGAAAAATCTTTGAATTAGACATTTAACTTTATCTAAAATTCGCGCATACGAAAAATTTTGTATCCAAACCCTAAGCGAGGATTTGCCTTTCTGAAACGCTCAGTTTTGTAAGCGGGCAAGATTCTCCGCCTTGGGCGGAGAGAACGAGCAAAGCTGGCAAATAAAATTTCCTGGCTGGGGAAATTTTATACTTTCAGAAAGGAAATCCGAGCGATTATTTATTCCCTCACCTCCACCTTATCAAAAAATATTTCCAAAAGTCCGCGTAATTCGGCTATCTTTTCCCACTCAAAGGGCTTCTCATCGATATAAGCCGAGTCCAGGGTCTTGGTCGGCTTGAATTGCTGCAAATAATATTTTTTGGCGCCCTGGAGCCAGCGACCGATGCTTAAAATGTCTTTTTTGGAATGCAGAGACGGCAAAACCGTGGTGCGAAATTCGTAATCCGGTGCGCTGCGCACAAGCTCCGTGCTGCGCTGAATGTTTTCTAAAATAACTTTGTCCCCCGCTACTTTTTTATATTTTTCCAGCGGCGCCTTGATGTCCATCGCGATAAAATCAATAAGTTTTTTTGCCAGTAATTTCTCCAACGCTTGCGGACTTGATCCGTTAGTGTCCAATTTCACCAAAAAACCCATCTCTTTTATTTTTTTGACGAACTCGGGCAAGTCGGAAAAAAGCGTGGGCTCTCCGCCCGTAATGCAAACCCCCTCCAACAACCCTTGGCGCGTGGCCAAAAATTCCAGGATTTCTTTTTCGGCAACTTTTGGCTGGCGGGATATTTTGGCCGGATCGACGAGTTCGGGATTATGGCAATACGGACACAAAAAGTTGCAGCCAACCGTGAAAACAGTCGCTGCAACTTTTCCGGGATAATCTATTAAAGTCAATTTCTGAATCCCCCCGAAAACCATAATTGTGTATGCTATTTTTTAGCGCTCACCGTCGCCCGCTTTGCAACGACAGAAGCCGCTTTTTCCTTCACCTTAAAAACCAGCCGCTCCCTGAATTCTTCCTGTTTGCCAGGGTGCCATTGCTGCACCGGCCTGATGTAGCCCACAACGCGCGAGTAAACCTCGCAGCGCTGTTCTATCAGGCACTTGGGACAAGTGAAATGCTCGCCGGCCAGATATCCGTGGTTGGGGCAGATGCTGAAAGTTGGGCTGAAGGTGAGATACGGCAGGTGGAATTTTGTAAAAATCTTTTTTAATAATGTTTTGATGGTTTCGTGGCTGTTAATGCGCTCACCCAGAAACGCGTGCAGCACCGTGCCGCCGGTGTATTTGGTTTGCAAATTGTCTTGCAATTCCAGCGCTTCAAAAAGATCACTGGTAAAACCCACGGGCAGCTGAGTGGAGTTGGTGTAATAATGGTCGCGCTCGCCCGCCACGATGATATCCGGATATTTTTCTAAATCCTTTTTAGCCAGGCGGTAGCTGGCCCCTTCCGCCGGAGTGGCTTCCAAGTTGTAAAGATTTCCGGTCTCTTCCTGATATTTCACCAGCATTTTGCGCATATGTTCCAGTACTTCCGCAGCAAATTTTTGGCCATCGTTTGTCGTGATATTCTTGTCAATGAAATTAAGCAGCATTTCATTCATGCCAACGAGACCAATGGTTGAAAAATGATTGCTCCAATAGCTGTCGCGCATTTTTTTTATCCCCTCCAAGTAATATCTGGAATAAGGATACAAGCCCTTTTCCATAAAATCGTCAATGGTTTTGCGTTTGATTTCCAAGCTGATCTTAGCCAGTTCCATCGTGCGGTCAAGACGCGCGTAAAATTCCTTCTTGGTCTTGGAAAGATAACCGATGCGCGGCAAATTCAAAGTAACCACGCCAATGCTGCCGGTTAACGGATACGCTCCAAAAAGCCCGCCGCCGCGCTTATAAAGCTCGCGGTTGTCCAGACGCAAACGGCAGCACATACTTCTGGCGTCATCCGGGCTCATATCGGAATTTATATAATTTGAAAAATAGGGTATGCCGTATTTGGCGGTCATTTCCCAGACACCCGCCATGGCGGGATTATCCCAGTCAAAATCCTTGGTGATGTTGTAAGTCGGTATCGGAAAAGTGAAAACCCGTCCTTTGGAATCGCCTTCGGTCATCACTTCGCAGAAGGCCTTGTTTAGAATATTCATTTCTTCCTGAAATTCGGAGTAGGTTTCTTTTTGCGCTTGCCCTCCGATAATAACGGGCTGCTGCGCCAAGGTCTTTGGCGGATTGATGTCCAGCGTTATGTTCAAAAACGGCGTTTGGAACCCGACGCGCGTTGGAATGGCGCAGTTGAAAATGAATTCTTGCATGGCCTGTTTCACCTGGGAATAATTCAGATTGTCGTAGCGGACAAATGGCGCCAGTAATGTGTCAAAATTGCTCATTGCCTGCGCGCCGGCCGATTCGCCCTGAAGAGTGTAGAAAAAATTAACGAGCTGCCCCAAAGCCGTGCGCAAATGTTTTGGCGGACGCGACTCAACTTTGCCCATCACTCCGCCAAAGCCCCGCGAAATTAAATCATACAAATCCCATCCGCAGCAATACGCGCCCAGAAAATCCAAATTATGGATATGAAAATCGCCGGAATTCACCGCTTCGCGGATCTCTTTGGTATAGATCCTGTCAAGCCAATATTTTTTACTGACCGCCGAAGTGACATAATGATGCAGACCCTGCAAAGAATAGGCCATATTGGCATTTTCTTTTATCTGCCAGTCCAATTCCTGGATGTACTTGTCAACCATCTGCACGGTCTCGTCCAGCGCGCTTTGCGCTTCTCGGATGCGCCGGCGCTGTTCGCGATACAGAATGTAAGCCCTGGCTGTTTCCACCAAATTTTCCAAAATTAAAACCTCCTCAACTATATCCTGTATCTCTTCCACTTTGGGAATCTCCCCTTTTCTGAACCTTTTGTTGAGAAGGTTGACGGTTTTGTTGGCGACCTTGCGGGCGATCGGTCCGTCGCCCTGGCCGGTGGCGGTCAAGGCCTTATGAACCGCTTTTTCAATCTGCGATTGATTAAAACTGACTATTCGCCCGTCTCTTTTTTGAATTTTATCAAACTTGGCTTTAAGAGCAGGTGTCATATGCCGGATTTCTATGTTAATTATTAAAAATATTTCACAAAATATAACATCTTAACTTTTTATTTTGTCTTCGCTCGGACGCCATATAAAGCCGCTGATTCATGCGTCCTGCTCGCTTGCCAAAATAAAAATCACACCTCCTCTTCTTTTAAAAATTTGTGTGATCTACCTTAATTCTAAACCTTTTGGAGAGCGTGTCAAACACAATTTTCCTTTTCTTTAAAAAATTGTCCCAAAAGCCGAAAATGCCTTGTTTTACCAGCAAAATTTCAGATATTTTTTAAAACGACGCAAACTTATCCACAGGCGGACTTTTAAAAAATTCTCTGAAACAAAAACACCCGGCCAAAGCGAGGTGTTTTTATCGGCTCGTTTCAATTACTTCATTTTTTCTGAATGAAGGCGGGCTTGCCCGCCGAAATCACTTCGCCGATACTTTTTTATTTCATTTTCTTTCTGATGAAGGCGGGGATGTCCCATTCTTCGTCGGAATTTTCGATCTGGCTCACTTTGCCGGAAAAATCCGGCTGTTTTTTGGCGCTTGCCGCAGACGCTTCCTGGCGGGAGGCCGTTTCGGTTTTTATCTCCGTCCGCTCGCGCCGCTCCTGGTTCTCTTTTTTGGCGGCCAATTCTCCGAATCCGGCCGCAATAACGGTAATCTTTATCTCGCCTTTCTTCAGTTGCTTGTCGGTCACAGCGCCGAATATGACTTTAGCGTTCGGATCAATGGAGTCGGTAATAACCTTGGCCGCTTCGTTTATTTCCATCATTGTCATATCGTCGCCGCCGGCCACATTGAATATAACGCCCTTGGCTCCGTCGATTGAAACCTCAAGCAACGGCGAGTTGATGGCCATCTTGGCCGCCACTGCCGCCCGGTCTTCTCCTGCCGCCCGTCCAATGCCCATCAAGGCGGAACCTGCGCCCGTCATAACGGCCTTCAAGTCCGCAAAATCAACATTGACCAGCCCCGGCGTTACAATGATGTCCGAAATGCCCTGCACCGCCTGGCGCAAAACATCGTCAACGACTTTAAAAGCATCCATCAAAGAAGTGTTGCGGTCGATGGTCTGTAATAATTTATCATTGGGAATGGTGATAAGGGTATCCACTTTATCTTGTAAGCGGCTCAGGCCTTCAAGGCCGATGCGCATACGCTGCGAACCCTCAAAAGAAAAGGGTTTGGTAACCACGCCGACGGTCAACGCGCCGAGGTCTCTGGCCGCTTCCGCCACAACGGGAGCCGCGCCCGTGCCCACGCCGCCGCCCAGGCCGCAAGTCACAAAAACCAAATCCGCGCCCTTGAGCACCTCGTGGATCTCATCCCGGTTTTCTTCGGCCGCTTGGCGGCCAATGTCCGGATTCATTCCGGCGCCGAGCCCCTTGGTTAAATTCTTGCCGATAAGCAATTTTTGCTGGGCTAAACAATGGTGCAAATCCTGAGAATCAGCATTTATGGCGATAAATTCAACGCCTTGGATCTTGCTTTCCACCATGCGAGAGATGATGTTGCCTCCGCCTCCTCCGACACCCACCACTTTAATCTTGGCGAATGTCTCCATATCTGGTTTTATCTGGGCCATAGTATTGAAAAGTTAGTTTATTTAAAAAAATTAGGAAGTGCCAAGTAATATGTAAGAATATGCCAATGGGATATGGATTGTCAAGCCCCGTTAAAAGTTTATCATAATTTCACTTATACCCCTTTAAAGGCCGCAGGTGAAATTGCTCGTATACTCTATCAAGCAAATAAATAAGACCGGACTTTTATACGGGGTCAAGCCCCGTTTCCAATATCAAAAATCAAAGATAAAAAATCAAAATTATGTTGCCGCTCTACGACTATTTCATATATGCGCCACGCCGCGGCGCATATATGATTTTTTATATTTGATTTTTAAGATTCTACGGCGCAAATCCTTTAAGCCATTTTTTTATTTTGCTAACGGTCGGCCCGACATTATCAGTTAGGTTCTCAAACGCGCCTCGGCCGCCTTCCGCTTTGACATCATTGCTTGAGGCCGAAAGTATCAAGCCGCAAACGGCGGCAAATTCCGGATCGTCTATTTGATCAATAATCCCCTCCAAACCCTGAGGATAACCGATCTGCACGGGCAATTTTAATTTTTCTTTCGTCAATTCAACCAAGCCGGGCAATTTCGCGCCGCCGCCAACCAGCACCACGCCGGCCGGCAACAATCCGGCTCTGTCTATTTTTTTCAATTCTTTATTCACCATATCCAGTATCTCGCCGACTCTGGCTTCTATGATTTCGGCCACCTGCAACCGAGAAACCTGGCCATCTGCTTCCCCGAGATGCGTCAGGTCTATTATCTCTTTTTTGCCGACATTTTCCGGCAAAGCGGAGCCATACTCCAGTTTTATTTTCTCGGCCGTATCGATTGAGGTGCGAAGCCCGATGGCAATGTCGTTGGCGATGTGCGCGCTGCCCACCGGTAAAATCTGGCAATGTAAAATATCTCCCTCTTCGTAGACCGTCAGGCCGGTCGTGCCGCCACCCAGATCCAATAATAAAACGCCCAGCTCTTTTTGCCGCTTGGTCAAAACCGCCCGGCTATCAGCCAGACAGGACAAAAGAAGGCCCGCTTCATCAACATCGGCTTCGCGCACGCATTTGATCAAATTTTTAATATACGGCGTCGCTCCTTCAATTATCAAAGCGTCCACCTCCAGGCGCACGCCGCTCATGCCAACAGGATCTTTGATGGCGTCCTGTCCGTCCACCGTAAAGCGACGCGGCAACACATGCAAAATTTCGCGGTTTGGCGCCAGAGAAATTGCCGAGGCCGCGCTAACAGCCCGCGCTTTATCCTCTTCGGAAATCTCTCCGTCCGCCCGAGAAACCGCAATAACCCCGCGGCTGGGACGACAAGAAATATGCGAGCCGCCAATGCCGACAAAGACCTCTTCAATGGACAAGCCCGAAATGCGTTCGGCCAGCTGCAGAGCTTCGTGGATATTTTTTACGGCTTCTTCCGGGTCAACCACCACGCCCTTGCGCAACCCCCCTGAAACGGCCTTACCCACGCCTAAAATTTGGGGTTTGGAATCGTCGCGCACCTGCGCCACCACCGCCCGAACGGTACAGGTGCCCACATCCAAACCGACAATGATTTTTTCTCTGGCCATAAAAAATTAGAGGTTTTTTAAAATTTTATCTTCAAGCGCAAACATTCGCTTCGCTTCACGCGCCGATTTCTCATGATCATACCCCTTTAAATGGACTATACCATGAATCACGAGCCGCATCAATTCTGTTTTTAACGGAGTTTTCAACAGCTTGGCCTGTTTTTTTGCCTGCGGCAAACAAATAAAAATTTCGTTCAGGCCCTCAAAACTTAAAACATCCGTGGCTTTATTTTTGCCGCGGTATTTTTTGTTGAGAGCATGCATTTTGGCGTTGCCGACCAGCACCAAGCTCATATCTTCATTCGTGCGGAAAACAGCAAAAGCCGCTTGCGCGGCTTTTTGCAGAGAGTTCGTGTCTATTTTGGTTTTGGTAAGATTTACGATTTCGAGCATCCGTTGTATTCGCCCATAGCGAAAAAATAATCAGAAAATCGAGGCGAGTCGAGCGTCTAAATTTGCGTGCTGTGGTGGGGCCCCGACCGTCAGGTCGGGGCGTTGTGGATAGCAAATTTAACGAGACGAGCCCGATTTTCTTTATTTTTTACGCTCGGGCGAGAGTTTTTTGGCTACTTTTTGTCGGTACAAAAAGTAGCAACCGTATTAGATAAATCACTTCCCAAGCTCTTCCTTCACAATTTTATTCACCAAATTCCCATCCGCTTTTCCCTTAACCTTAGGCATAAAAACTTTCATAACTTTGCCAATCTCGGCCGCGCCCGCGGCGCCCGATTCTTTGATGGATTCGACGACGAGCTTGCGAATTTCATCCTCGCCCATTTGTTCGGGCAGATAAGCCGCCAAAATTGCCAGCTCTTTCTCTTCCTGCGCCGCCAGCTCGGGACGGCCGCCGGTCTTGAATTGTTCGATGGAATCCTTGCGCCGTTTGGCTTCGGTGCCGATAGCTGTCAAAACTTCTTCGTCCGACAGCTGGCTTTCCTTGGCCAAAACCGCCTCATCCTGAGTTCCGGCTTTCACCAACTTGGCGCGCTTATCCATCTCTTTATTTTTAAGCGAAGACGAGAGCATACGCAAAACAGACACCTTAAGCTCTTCCTTGGCTTTAAAGGCCTCTTTAAAATCTTGGTTGATTTTTTCTTTTAATGCCATAAAATATTCTGTCATTCCGAGCAAAGCGAGGAATCTCTCGCGTATGCGAGCATGTAGCCGGCATTCGCCGGAGATCCCTCGGGCCTTACCCTCGGGATGACGCCTTGCGTCATTTTTTCTTAATCTTGATCAATTCTTTGGGAATCAATTGTCCCTCTTCCAAAGTTCCGGCTTTCATCATTTCGCGCCTTTGCGCGCGCAACTGTTCGCGCCGCAAAGCGGACGCTTTGGTCTGGCGTTTGGTTTTGGGCTTTTGGTAAAAACGCCCTTTGCGCGCGTTCAGCAAAACACCGCTCTGCTGTACGCGGCGGGTAAAACGGCGCAGCAACGAGCCGACCGGTTCTCTTTCTTTTCTTCTAACTTCTATTGCCATATTAAGCACCTCCCTTCCAAAAAATTTCTAATTCCCGATGTCTAATTTCTAATTCAGTTCCGCGGAGCGGGACATCATTGAAAATTGATCATTGAAAATTGAAAATTACTTTTATACTACCCGAATATTTTCGCTCATTCTCCCCCCTCCCAGCAAATGCAAATGGATATGCGGCACTTCCTGACCGCCGTTGCGACCCACCCGGAACAACAATTTATATCCGCTCTTTGCGATGCCCAGTTTCTCCGCCAATTTTTTTGCGACCATTATCATGCGTCCGGCCAAAAGTTCTTGCTTGCCCGTTAAATCCGCGATTGATTCAATGTGCTTTTTGGGAATTATCAATATATGGACCGGGACTATCGGCTTTATGTCTTTAAACGCCACCGCCAGATCATCTTCATGCAGCAGCTCGACCGGAATTTCTTTATTGGCGATTTTACAAAAAATGCAGCTTTTCATGTGTTATCAATCCGCGCATACGAAAAATTTTGCTATAAAATCCTGGCGAGCTGAGCGTTTGAAAATTATCAGCGGAACGAGGAGCGAAGCGACCGAGTTGTCCGCGATAATTTTAGCGAGGCGAGGCGGATTTTGTCAAAATTTTATCGTCGCGCGGCGGTTTTTTCCGCCGCTTTTTTGCCGCCAAAAAAGCGGCAAAAGAAATTTTATTTTTTAAATCTCTTTTTCAGCTCGTCTACAACCTTATCCTGCGGCACGGTTTCCTGCACCCCGCTTTGCATATCCCTGATTATCACGGTATTGTCCAGCGCTTCCTGCTGGCCCAGTATCAACGCAAATTTCACGCCGTATTTATCTGCCAGTTTCATCTGCGCTTTAATGGAATCGCGGCTCATCGATTCAGCCGCCAGAATTCCGGCCTGATGCAGTTTTTCAAAAAGTTTCAAGCCCTTTTTTTTGCCCATCGCGCCCAGCTGCACCAAAAATACTTTGAAATTCGGTCCGACGGAAATTTTCACCTGTTCTTTTTTCATCAAATCAACAATTCGATCCAGTCCCAGCCCGACGCCCACGGCCGGAGTCGGCCGGCCGCCCAATTCTTTGACCAAATTATCGTATCGCCCGCCGCCGCCCAGTGCAATTTGCGGCGCGTCCTCTCCGTCCCAAAAAATCTCAAAGATGGTTTTGGTGTAGTAATCAAGCCCGCGTACCAATGAACTGTTCAAAAAATAAGGGATTTCCAATTCATCCAAAAACTCCAGAACTTCTTTGAAGTGTTTGCGGCATTCGTCGCACAGATGATCAACCATGGCCGGCGCCTGCGCTTTTATCGGCTGACACTTTTCCTCTTTGCAATCCAGAAGCCGCAGTGGATTTTCTTTTATGCGCCGCTTGCAATCGGGACACACCTTGTCTTTCCGATGGCGGTAATAATCAAGCAGCGCCTTGCGGTAGGACGGCCGGCATTGCGGGCAGCCCAAGCTGTTGATATGGATATTTATTTTTTTCAAGCCGACTGAGCGGAACAAGTGAAAACAGAATTGGATTATTTGCGCGTCCAGAACGGCGCCGCTGTCGCCGAAAACCTCAAGGCCGAACTGGTAAAGCTGGCGCCACCGGCCGGCTTGCGGCTGTTCATAGCGGAACATCGGTCCGTAATAAAAAAGCTTGATGGGCTGGGGCAGCGAAGCCATGCCGTTTTCCATATAAGCGCGCACCACTCCCGGCGTGCCCTCGGGCCGCAATGCCAAATTGGCCCCACCGGCGGTTTTAACGAAATACATCTGCTTGCTGACAATATCAGTCGTGGCCCCCGTGCCGCGGACAAAAAGATCCGCATCTTCCAGTATCGGCGTTTCAATTTTTTGAAAACCGTAGTCCTGCGCCAAGTCCTCGCCGGTCTTTATCAGCTTATACCAAAACCCCCAGTCCTGCGGCAGGAGATCGCGCATGCCCTTTGGCGATTGAAATTCTTTTTGTTTCTTCTTCGGCATTAAACCCGACACTAATTCACGAATTAGCACGAATGACACTAATTGATTCGTGACATTCGTGTGCTATTTGTATTGGTGTCGTTTGTTAATATGAATATTGCGGCGTTTCAAAAATTTTGGCGGTCTTCACCGGCCAAGCCCGCAGTAAAACCCGGCCCGTGATATTTTTTTTTGGCAATGGCCCCCAGCGCCGCGAATCGTAAGAAGCCGACCGGTTATCCCCCAAAACAAAAAACTCATCCTGGCCCAGCGCCTCTTTGACATTATTGTAAGTTAAAATCGCCGCCGGCAGATACATTGCTTCATCCAGCACAAAACCCAACGGATGTTTGTTATTGATAATTTTTATATGCCCGTCAGCCACTTCCACCGTCTCGCCCGGCAAGCCGATGATCCGCTTGATATAAAACTGGGTCGGGTCCACCGGATAGCGGAAAACCACCACTTCGCCGCGTTGCGGCTGGCGCAGACGGTAGGACAATTCGTCAATTATCAAATACTGGCCGTCGTCAAAATTCGGCTCCATGGAAGCCCCTTTGACGAAAAACGGCTGCATCAAGAAATAACGCACCGGCAAAATTATTGCCAGCGTGACCACCGCGATCTTGGCCACCTCGAACAAAAACAGAAAAAATGATTTCATTCCAGCCTTTTTTACGGCTAAACATCCGTATATTACACCAAAAATCGCCTTTGCGCAAGTCGTAATTTAACGCTATACTTAAACATAATGTATCCCGCAAAAAAAACCCGCTGGCGAGTCGCCATAATAATCGCCGCTTTAATCTTAACCTTTGCTGCCATCGTCTTGTTTTCCTTGATTCCTGTTTTGAAAATGGCGCTGGCGCCGCATATATTTGAAATAATAAACGGCAATAACGGACAGAGCCGGGCCTCATTCGCTTCCGAGGAGCTTAATTCTTGGCCCTTCGGCAAAAAATCTTCCGCTCCCGCGAATTTCCTGCTGCTTGGCGCGCCAGGCGAGGGAAACGACGCGCCGGACCTGACCGACACCATCCTTTTGGCGCGATTGGATCCTGTTAAAAATAAAATTTACCTTTTTTCCCTGCCGCGCGACCTGCTGGTCAAGCTTCCCGATTCGGAAAAATACACTAAGCTCAACGCTCTTTACGCTTTCAATAAAAAAAACACCGGCCGGGAATTTGACGCGTTAATCCAAAAAGCGCGGGACATCACGGGACTGGAAATCAATCACTATGTTTTCGTCGACCTGCAAACCGTCAAGCAGCTGGTTGATATTTTCGGCGGGGTCAATGTGATGGTCGCCAAAGACATAACGGACACATCTTTCCCCGGCCCCAACCACAGCTTCCAGACCTTCGAGATGAAAGCCGGCTGGCGATATCTGGACGGGGAAACCGCGTTAAAATATATGCGCTCGCGCCACAGCAGCGCAGGCGATTTTGACCGGGTGGCGCGCCAGCAAGAGGTTTTGCAAGCGTTAAAACAAAAGGTTCTGTCCTTGCATTTCTGGGACATCGCAAAATTCACGGAAATTTACAGCACCTTATCGGCCCATATCAAAAGCGACCTGACGCTCTGGCAGATAAAAGATCTTTGGCGGGCCGTTAAGGATATTCCGGGCGAAAATGTCGTTAAAAGCGAGCTCAACGATCCGAACCTGATAATCAGCGGACAGATGGAACTCGGCGGAGAAACAGCATCAATACTGCAGCCCAAGGATGGAGTGGAAAATTATGAAAGTATTAAAAAATACATCGCGGATATCATTAATCAATAATCTGTATCTTGAATTTTTCTTGCATACGAAAAATTTTGTCAGAAAATAGCAATGAGCCAAGCGTCTAAAATTGCCAGCGGGACGAGGGAATAAAATGACTGAGTTGTCCGCGGCAATTTTAGCGAGGCGAGTTCTATTTTCTCAAAATTTTATCGTCGCAAGAAAACTCTTTTGCTTCTTTTCTGGTTACAGAAAAGAAGGATAAAAATTATGAAACTTATTATAGGATTAGGCAATCCCGGCCCCCAATATTTCAACACCCGCCACAACTTCGGTTTTCTGGCGGCCAATTTTCTGCAGGATTCGCTCCCGGGTTTTTCCGACTGGCAAGCGAACGAAAAGTTTAAAGCGATGATCAGCGAGGGGCAAATTGACGGAGAAAAAATTTTATTGGCCAAGCCCCAAACCTTTATGAATAATTCCGGCCAAGCCGCAAAATTGATCGCGGATTTCTACAAGCTCGGCCCGGACGATATCTTGCTCTTGCACGACGACCTGGACCTGCCTTTGGGCGATATCCGCGTCAGCCAAAATTCCGGCGCCGCCGGACATAAAGGCGTGCAAAGCATAATCGAGAAGCTGGGCACAAAAAACTTCTTGCGGGTGCGCCTGGGCATTAAGCCGGCTAAGCAGACTTTCCTGGCCAAGTTTTTCAAGAAGTTCACCCCGGCCGAAAAATTCGTCCTGCAAAAGTTCAGCGAGGAAGAAAAAACGCTCGTTCAGCAAGCCACTGCGAAAACCGAAGAAGCTATCCTGCTGATTTTGGAAAAAGGCCCGGCCGGCGCGCAGAACCGGTTCAACTAAATTCACCAAAGAAAAAAGACCCTCTCGTTTAATACGATCGGGTCTTTATTGTGTCTATAAAAAATACGGCCGTTAAAATTCCAACGGCTGTCCTCTGACTATTGCCAAAAGCGCGGCGAGAGCCAGATAAAAACTGGCGCACGCAACCGCGATGTTCTGCCAGTTGGGCGGCTCATATATCGTCAGAGCGATAAGCGCCAGCGAAGTGGAAAACAAGCCAAGAAAAATCACGCACTTTTTTGTCCGATTGCCTTCCGAATGGAAAAACGCTTTGATTCTTCTTCGCATCTTCATATCCTCCTTTTTTGTCCATGACCCTCGTGGAATATATCAAGTTTATTATTCCGAGCCCTTGTCCATCTGGCGCGTATCCAGAGGATAAGAAATCCAAAGGATAATCCGCTAAAAAACAAAAGCAATCCCCACTGGGATGCGTCATACGGCCCATCCCAGGACGATAACATCATCGCTGCAATGGCCGCCATGGCCAGACAAAACATCTTATATGACTTATCCATATAGCCGCCTCCTTTGTGATTTTTTTGCAATTTGCCCGAAATCCTACCTGCGAGCGTCAAAGAGTCACACCAAAAGGCGCAATCCTTGAACTCACGGTTATTAGCCCAAGACTTAGGAGGGATTGCTTGGGCGTTCGCCACTCACAGATAGGATTCCGGGCGAATCACTTGTTTTTAAAGTGCTTTTGACACCGCTTGATTGATATTGTATTATCATTCAGACCTTACAGGAAGTCAACCCCGTTGAAAGTTTTCAAATAAAAACGCTATCTTCGCAAAATGAAGCCGAAAGCGGATCGCCCTCTTGCGCGTCAGTTAGCCAAGCGCGGCCGAACTTCTATACGGGGTCAAGCGCCAATTTCTGAACCTACAAAACTTAATTTGCAAGCTCGGAAATTGAGGGAACGATGTTCCCTCGGTGATATTTTTACTTTCCCAGCAAGGGGCGACCGGTAACCCCCCATCCCATAAACTGAAGACCGACAAACAAGGCGGTGGCGCCAAGAATCACGGCAGGGATAATTCCGAGGTACCAAACGGGCGCCATCGGCGCGGTTTGAATCTCCGTTATCCTGATGGACGATGCAAAAAGAAAACAAAGCCCGACCAAGAACATCACGATTCCCGACACGGCCCACGCTATGCGCTCTCCCCAGCTTATGATCGGTTTGCGGTAACGATGGAAAACCGCGTAAGCGATTTCCAGACCGCCGAGAAAGCTGACCAATTGGGATACCGCGGCAAAATTACTCTCGACATGCCCGATTAAAATTCCGGCGAGAACCAACGCCACGCCAACATAGATGTGCCACAACTTTCTCTTTTTCATCTACTCCTCCTTATTTTGCAGGGTTTTAAGCTAAAAGAACTTGCCTTTTATGTATTATTATAATATACTCCAAATAAACGACTTTGTCAAGAGTAGCGATAAAAACCCTTAAACCAGCTTTTTACTCCTCCCTTTTTAAAGGGAGGTTGGGAGGGATTTAAATCCCCCTTAATTCCCCTTTACAAAGGGGGAAAAGGAAATAACCATAAAATAAATTTTATGTAATGACCCAGCCGAATAAACAATCCGAAATCCTTATCGCCGGCATCACCCCCTATTTTTTAGAACGGGGCGTTTTGTGGTATGAGCAAAATTGGCAAAAAATAAAAAAAGCCGCCCAAACACAGATCTGGTGGAAAACCAACACGCTGTTTTTGGAGAAAGACCTGCAAATAAATCTTTTTGCGCTATTGCGCCAATTCACCGAACTTGGCTACAACAAAGTCCAAACCATCGGCGCGCCGGGCGACTTCGCGCACCGGGGCGGAATCGTGGAAATATTCCCCATCAATTCCGCTCACGCCTGGCGTCTGGAATTTTCCGGCAACAAGATTTCCGCCATCGACTTTTTGGCGGTCAAAGAATTAAAAACCGAAAAACAAGTCAAAAAAGAATTATCGAGCCGGGGCAATGCCTCATTGCTTTTCGGTTTGCGGCCGGGCGATTATCTGGTGCACCTGGATCACGGCATCGGGCGTTTTGCGGGATTTGTTGAAAGACCCGGCGGCGTAATTTCCTTGTCCGCGCCAAACGAGAATTCGCCGGAAAAGCTTTTTGTGCTGGAATATGCCAAAGGCGATAAATTATATGTTCCGCTGGATAAGGAAGAAAAATTGTCGCGCTACATCGGCTTTGAAACGCCCGCAGTCCATCGCCTGGGCGGTGCGCTGTGGCTGAAAACAAAACGGCAAGCCAAAGCCAATTCGCTGGAGCTGGCCAAAGAACTGTTAGCCCTTTACGGCCAGCGCGCCGCCGCGCGGGGTTTTGAGTATCCGGCCGCCGACCAATGGGAAAAAGAGCTGGCCGGAGATTTTCCTTATATTGAAACCGATGATCAGGCCCGCGCCATCGCGCAAGTTTTGGCCGATATGGAGTCGCCAAAACCGATGGACCGGCTGATTTGCGGGGATGTGGGTTTTGGCAAAACCGAGGTGGCGTTGCGGGCGGCCTTCAAAGCGGCGGAGGCAGGCAAACAAGTGGCGGTGCTGGCGCCAACAACCATTTTAGCCAACCAGCATTGGCACAATTTTTCTCATCGCCTGGCAAAATTTCCCGTGCGTGTCGCCCTGCTCACGCGCCTGCAGTCAAAAAATGAACAGAAAAAAATAATCAAAGAAGTCGGCGATGGAAAAATAGATATTCTAATAGGCACACATCGCCTGTTGTCAAAAGACATCCAGTTCAAAAACCTGGGTCTGGCCATAATCGATGAAGAGCAGAGATTCGGCGTGAAGCAGAAAGAAATATTCAATGGATTGCGACGACCCAATTTATTGCCTGAGCGTGGCGAAGCGAAGTCGAAGGCCGAACCTTTCGACGCGTCCTTCGACTCTATCTCGGGACTTGCTCAGGGAATAAATTTTCCATCACACGCGATTGATATCCTTTCTCTCTCCGCCACGCCCATTCCCCGCACTCTGAATCTGACGCTCTCGGGCCTGCGCGACATTTCCATCATCTCGACTCCTCCGCCAGGGCGGCTTCCAATAAAAACTTTCGTTGAGCAGTTCAATAAGAAAACCGTTGCCAATGCCATCGCCAAAGAATTAGCTCGCGGCGGCCAGGTTTATTATCTGCACAATCGCGTGGAAACCATGGGACTGGCCGCTCGGCAACTCCAAAAGATGCTTTCACAAAACTTCTGTCATCCTGAGCAAAGCGAAGGATCTCGCGGGAGCGCCCGCTTCGACTCGTCGAAGACGAAGCGAGCGGCGACCCGCGCAACGAAGTCTATAGATTCTTCGGCGGAGTTTACCCCGCACTCTGATGCGGGGCCTCAGAATGACAAAAAAGAATGCGATGTAAAAATCGCCGTCATCCACGGCCGAATGCATGAAAAACAATTAATAAAAATAATGGATGATTTTGACGCCAAAAAAATCCATATTTTAGTGGCCACAACAATTATTGAGAATGGCCTGGACTTTCCCAATGTTAATACACTCATTGTCGCCAATGCCACGCGCCTGGGTCTGGCTCAGGCCTACCAATTGCGCGGGCGCGTGGGCCGTTCGCATCAGCAGGCCTTCGCCTACTTTCTATATAACAGCAAGAATTTAACCGACGACGCGCGCTCGCGCCTGGAGGCGCTGCAGGAAGCCGAAGCGCTGGGCTCGGGCTACCAAGTCGCCCTGCGCGACCTTGAGATCCGCGGCGCGGGCAATGTTTTGGGCCGCGAGCAAAGCGGTCCAGTCAACTCTATCGGATTGAATTTGTATATGCAGATGCTAAGCGAATCGGTGGAAGAAATCAAAAACCTAATTTAGCCAAGCAAAAGAAAAAATGATACAATAATAAAAGATTTCTGTTTTCTTTTTCGCGCATACGAAAAATTTTGTTATAAAATCCCGACGAGCCGAGCGTCTAAAATCGCCAGCGGGACGAAGCGAAGTGAGTTGTCCGCGGCGATTTTAGCGAGGCGAGGCGGATTTTATCAAAATTTTATCGTCGCGCGGGAGTTTTTCTGGTTCTCTTTTGCCGGCGCAAAAGAGAACGAAAAGCATTATGCACCCCCAGGCCAAATATTTCCACGCCTTCAACCTTTTCAACGAACGCATCGGCCCCATGCGTTTTAAAAAACTGCTGGGGTATTTTGGTTCTCTGGAGCAGGCCTGGAAAAACGGCTCGCAGCAGGATTTTGTTTTGGCGGGGCTGGAAGAAGATCTGGCGCAAGAGATTGCGGTGCGCCGGCCGCAAATAGATTTGGAAAAAGAATTGGCCAAACTCGATAAAGAAAATATCGGCATCATAACTATTTTGGACGAAGATTATCCCAAGCTCTTAAAAGAAATATACGACCCGCCACATATAATGTACATCAAGGGCGAATTGAAACAGGAAGATGAATTTGCGATTGCGGTGGTCGGTACAAGAAAATTATCAACCTACGGCCAGCAAGTTACGACATGCCTCTCGCGAGAACTAGCGCAAGCGGGACTCACCATCGTTTCCGGGCTGGCCTTGGGAATTGATACTTTGGCGCATCTGGCGGCGCTGGAACAAAAAACACGCACCATCGCAGTGCTTGGTTCATCCATCGACCGCTTCAGTATTTTTCCGGCCCAGAACAAATCTTTGGCGGAAAAAATCGCGCAAAACGGCGCAGTGCTCTCCGAATATCCCATGGGCTCAGCCGCCCTGCCGCACCACTTCCCCGCCCGCAACCGCATCGTGAGCGGCTTGTCGCTGGGCACGCTGGTGGTTGAGGCACCGCAAAAATCCGGCGCCATGATCACCGCCAATTCTGCTCTATCGCAAAACCGCGAGGTCTTTGCAGTGCCCGGCTCCATATTTTCCGACAAATCAACCGGGCCCAATTCCCTAATAAAGAACGGCGCCAAGCTGGCTGTTTGCGCGCAAGACATCTTGGAAGAGCTGAATCTGCAAAATCTGGCCTCAAACATCGCCGTCGCCAAGATCGCACCCGACAATCCGGAAGAAGAATCCATTTTAAAAATTTTATCTCATGACCCCTTGCCGGTGGATCTGATAGTCCAAGAAACAAAAATGAGCGCAGCCGTTGTTAACGCAACATTGAGCATTATGGAAATGAAAGGAAAAATCAAAAACCTGGGCGGCATGCAATATGTCCTGGCGCGATAATATTCGTGATATCAGATATCACGAATATTATCGCAACAAAAAAGAGCCCCTCAGTTGCGGGGCTCTTTTTAAATAAATTTATGCTAATTCTTTAAATCGTTCCTTATCTTTTTTTATTTGATCTTCTTTTATTTTACTATTTTTTAATTCTCCGACTCTATCGGTTCTAGTGTCAGCAATATGATAATATTTTTTAAGTACTTCTTCAGCAAATGCAGGCGATAATTTCTTGCCATCAAAAGTTCCGTGATACTCACCTTTTGCATCTTCAGATATGACTAATTTTTTACCCCCAACAAGACCTTCTATTTTTTTATCAGCATAATACTCTGTAGGCTCTAAAACATGAAATTCAGATCGATGTCTATCATTTTGGGTCAGTGTTGATTTTTGTTCTTTTGATAATTTTTCAGCCAGGTATTCTTTTTTTTATCATCAGAAACCGATAATGCTTCCCGCAATTTATCTTCTTCTCTGGCATCCATATATATTATGTCTTCTTTGTCGAGCCCCATACCGCTAATATTTTCTAAAAAAGTATTGGCCTTTTTTGCATCTTTTCCTGCCTGTTTTTCATATTGCTCTCTTTGGTGTTGCAACTTTTGTTGTTCTAGTATTAAATTCTCTCCCTCAAATGAATTTTTCATACTTTTAGTATTAAATTAAAAAATTAATTTGTGTATTTTATAAATATCTGCTATAACGCATACGCTGTATATGGCTACATATATATTATAACAAACTGATGTAGAATACAAGATTCCGGCCAAATTTTGAAGAATATCAAAAGTCCGCTATAATATTAGCATTATGAATCTAATTATCGTTGAATCGCCTACCAAGGCCAAAACAATCCAGCGGTTCCTGCCCGCTGATTTTGTTGTGCGCTCGTCCTACGGACATGTGCGTGATCTGCCCAAAGGAAAACTCGGCGTAGACACCGAACATAATTTCGAACCCAAATATGTGGTCTCCATTGCCGCGCGCAAAAAACTGGCGGAAATAAAAAAAGTTTTGCCAAAAGCGAAAAAAGTCATCCTGGCTTCCGACGAAGACCGCGAAGGAGAAGCCATTGCCTGGCATTTGACCCAGGCCTTGGATCTGGAAACTGCGGATTCCGCGAAATCTAACCCCCCCCCAACCCCCCTTTTAAAGGGGGGCAAAGGGGGGTTAAAAAAATCTCATCCGTCAGAAGCGGTAGTTGAACGAATCGTTTTTCATGAAATAACCAAAGGCGCGATAGAGAAAGCTCTGCAAAATCCGCGAGAAATAGATATGGATCTGGTTAACGCCCAGCAGGCGCGCAGGATTCTGGATCGGCTTGTGGGCTATGAGCTCTCGCCTTTTTTATGGAAAAAAATCGCCAAGGGGCTTTCGGCCGGCCGCGTGCAATCGGTGGCCGTGCGCTTGATAGTGGAACGGGAAAGGGAAATCCAAAAATTCAAGCCGGAAGAATACTGGTCAATCGTCGCTACGCTCCTCAAGCTCAAAAGTCAAAACTCAAAAGTCAAAACCGAAGAAAATACCGAAGGGCAATTTGACGCCAATCTGATAAGGATAAATGATAAACAGATTCCCAAGCTCGGCATAAAAACGCAGGCGGAAGCGCAAAAGATAGTTGATGATCTGGCCGGCGCCGCCTGGCAGGTTGCCAACATCGAACAGAAAGACACGCAAAAACATCCGGCCCCGCCGTTTGTCACGAGCACCCTGCAGCAGGACGCGGTCAACAAACTGCATTTTTCCGCCAAACAGACGATGCAGATAGCCCAACAATTATATGAAGGCATTGCGCTGGGTAAAGAGGGCTCAGTGGGCTTGATAACCTATATGCGCACCGATTCAACCAATCTGGCGCAAGAGGCACTAAGCTCCATCGGCCAATATATAATAGACAGCTTCGGCAAAGAATATCTGCCCGAAAACGCGCGCGTCTATAAAACCAAATCCAAAGGTGCGCAGGAAGCGCATGAGGCGATAAGGCCGACTCTCATTTCTCTCGCTCCGGAAAAAATCGAGCAATTTTTAACGCCGCAGCAATATAAGCTTTATGACCTTATCTGGCGCCGGACGCTCGCCTGCCAAATGGCTAGCGCCGTGATAAATACCCTGACCGTTGATGTCGATGCGAAGGGATCCCACGGTGTCATCCTGACCCCGCAGCAGCGGGGGAAGGATCTAAAAAAAGATTCTTCGGTCGCGGAGCTCCCTCAGAATGACAAAAATAATATTTATATCTTCCGTGCCAACGGTTCGCAAATAAAATTTGACGGCTTTTTGAAGATCTATAATGGCAAGATGCAGGAAAATATCCTGCCGCCGCTTGAGGTCAAAGAAAATCTGAACTTGGTGAAATTAAATCCCGGCCAGCACTTTACGCAGCCCCCCGCGCGCTACTCGGAGGCCTCCATCATTAAGGCGCTGGAAGCGGAAGGCATCGGACGCCCCTCAACTTATGCGCCCATCATTTCCACCATCCAGGAAAGGAACTATGTCAATAAAGATGAGAACAGGAAATTCATGCCCACGGAAATCGGCTTTAAGGTCAACGACCTGCTCGTTGAGCATTTTCCGCAAGTTGTGGATATAAAATTCACCGCTCACATCGAGGAGGACTTTGATAGGATTGCCGAAGGCGAGATTCCCTGGACCGAGGTCATCAAAGAATTTTACGAACCATTCAAGGTCAATCTCACTAAAAAATACGACGAGGTCAAGGAACAAAAAACCGCGCCCGAAGCCACGGATAAAATTTGCCCCAAATGCGGCGCGCCGGTCGTCATCCGAACCAGCCGCTTTGGTAAATTTTACGCCTGCTCGAATTTTCCCAAATGCCGCTACACCGCCAGCGTCAGCGATCCCAACGCCATGGCCTGCCCAAAATGCGTTGAAGGCAAGGTCATTGCCAGGCGCACCAAAAGAGGTAAAATGTTCTATGGCTGTTCCCGCTATCCCGAATGCGATTTTGCGCTCTGGGATAAGCCCACGGGAGATAAGTGCCCCAAGTGCGAGTCCCCCCTGATTGAAAACAAGCACGGCGTAAAATGCAGCAACAAAGAATGCGATTATAAGGAAAAAGAAGCCAAACCGACAATAAAGGAATAACCATTATTTCCGTCATTGTGCTAAAATATATTTCCGTGAAATGACCAATTCCTAATATCTAATTTTTAATAAAATCCCAATGTCCAAAAGTCCCCGCCTTAGCGGGGACGGGATTAGACATTAGGAATTAGAAATTAGAAATTTTCCGGACATGCCCGATGTCTATCTGCAAAAAATCATAGACAAGTGCAAGAAGAACAATCCCGGCTGCGACGCGGAATTGATAGGGCGAGCTTATGAATTCGCCAAAAAAATCCATGCCGGTCAAAAAAGGGCGTCCGGCGAGGATTATATTTTCCATTGCCTGGGCGCCGCCGAAATCGTGGCGGAACTTAAAGTCGATTCCAAGACCATCGCCGCCACGCTCTTGCATGATGTTATTGACGACGGGCCTGGCGACAAAGAAGAACTGGAAAAACAGGTTGAGAAGGCCTTTGGCAAAGAAATAACGCGCCTGGTGAATGGCATCACGAAGCTCGGAAAAATAAAATACCGCGGCGCCCAGCGCCAGATAGAAAATCTACGCAAGATGTTTTTGGTTATGGCGCAGGACATCCGGGTTGTCATTATCAAGTTGGCCGACCGCCTGCACAATATGAACACGCTCTCGTTCTTGCCGCCGGTCAAGCAGCAACGCATCGCCTCCGAAACCATGAATATCTATGCGCCGATAGCCGACCGCTTGGGAATCGGACACTTAAAAGGAGATCTCGAGGATTTAAGTTTCCGGTATTTAATGCCGGGAGAATATCAATGGCTCGCCAATCAAGTTCGCGATCGGATGGAAGAGCGGGAAAAATATTTAAACAAAATAATTCCCGATTTTAAAAAAGAGATGCTGAAAGAGGGCGTCGGGCTGATCGGCATCAACTGGCGAGCCAAGCACTATTGGAGTTTATACAAAAAACTCCAGCGCTATGAAATGAACCTGAACAAGATCTACGACCTGGTGGCGCTGCGCGTTGTCGTAAAAGACATTGACGATTGCTACGCTACGCTCGGATTGATTCATAAGCTTTGGCGACCCTTGCCCGGCCGCATCAAGGACTATATCGCCTTGCCCAAGCCCAATGGCTATCAGTCCCTCCACACGACCGTTTTCTGCTACGGCGGAAAAATCACCGAAATCCAGATCCGCACCGCCAAGATGGATGAGGAAGCGGAACGCGGCATCGCGGCCCATTGGTATTATTCGGAGCAAAAAGGCATTAAAACATACATCAAAAAAATATTCACGCCCGCTCCCGAAAAAGAACTGCGCTGGATAAAACAACTCCGGGACTGGCAGAAAGAAACGGAAAGCGTGCCGGAAGAGTTTTTTCAATCGCTGAAAATAGATTTTTTCAAAGACCGGATCTTCGTTTTTACGCCGATGGGCGATGTCGTTGATCTGCCGGAAGGCGCAACTCCCCTGGATTTTGCCTTCCACATCCATTCTGATGTCGGCCAGCATTGCCAGGGAGCCAAAGTGGACGGCAAAATGGTGGCGTTAAACACCCCTCTGCACAACGGCCAGGTAGTGGAAATAATCACGCAAAAGAACGCCCGGCCTTCGCGCGACTGGTTAAAAATCGCCAAAACCAATCAGGCCTTAGGCAAAATCAGGCAATGGCTGAGCAAGGACCAAAAACGGATAATCGGCGAAGTGGATGAAATAATAAAAAAAGAACCGGCAAAACAGGAGCCGGCCGCCAAACCAGCCGGGCAAGCGGTAAAATTAAAACCGATCGTGGAAGTGGCGGGCGACCAGAAAATTGCCGCCTTGCTCGCCAAGTGTTGCCGCCCCCAGCCACCCGATGAAATTGTCGGTTATATCACGCTCAATCAACGCATCACCGTGCACCGCAAAGATTGCCGCAATGCCGCTAAAGCGAAAGACCCCAAGCGCCTGGTGAGCGTGAGTTGGAAAGCATGAAGGCGACACCAATACACAAATGACACACGAATTACACTAATAAATCAGCCCCGCAAACGCGGGACTGATTTTAAAATTCGCGACATTCGTGCCAATTGGTGTATTTGTGTCGGGTCATTCCAAAATCTTGCTTGCCAAGCTTTCCAGATCCTTCTTATCCTCAAATTCAACGAAAATCCTGCCGCCCAGGCCGCTTTTTTTAACCTGAACTTTCTTGCCCAAAAACAATTCCAGGCGCTGAGCGATTTTTTTTATCTCCGGGTCGAACGCCACCTTGCGCTTGTGCCCTTGCACGAAAACTTCGCGCGCCCGCTGTTCAATCTGGCGCACAGATAAGTTATTGGTGAAAATCTCGTCAAACAGCGCTTTTTGCGCAGCCGGATTTTTGATGCCGGCGATGGTGCGGGCGTGGCCCTCGGTGATTTTCCCCTGGCCCAAACTCCGCTGGACCTCTTCGGGGAGATTGAGCAAACGCATGGAGTTGGAAACATATTCCCGACTCTTGCCGACTTTCTTACCGATCTCTTCGTGCGTTAGATCAAATTCTTCCTGCAATTGTTTAAAACCCTTGGCGCGCTCAAGCGCGTTAAGATCCGAGCGCTGGATATTTTCCACCAGCGCCAATTCCAATTTCTGCTGGTCTGTGGAATCGCGCACGATGGCCGGAATTGTGGGAAGACCCGCCAGCTTGGCCGCGGCCAAGCGCCTGTGCCCCGCCACCAATTGATATTCCACCTGCTGCCCCCGATCCGTATCGCGAATAACCTTAGTCACAATCACCGGCTGTAAAATCCCGTGTTGTTTCACCGAAGCGGCCAGATCCTTGAGTGATTCGGCATCCATTTCGTGGCGCGGCTGATAAGGATTATCTTTGACTCGGCCGACCTCAATATCAAAAACGCTTTCCTTGCGGTCGCGCAAGGGCTCTGAAAGTTTCGGATACTCCACTTCCGTGGCTTTTTGTTTTGGCGGAATCAATGAAGCAAGGCCTCTTCCAAGGTTGGTCATAATAATTTTATATATTAGTTTATTTTACAAAATTAATTGTGTTTTGTCATCCTGAACCGTCAGCGGACGGTGAAGGATCTTTTCTAAGAAAGATTCTTCGTCCCTCGGTAAACTCGGGACTCAGAATGACAAACTGCGCGTATTTTTATATTTCCTCATCTATCCTGATAACTTCTTCCGCCAGCTGCCGGTACGCGCTGCCGCCGGGAGAATTGGGTTCGTATTGAAAAATGGTCTTGCCAAAGCTCGGCGCTTCGGCCAAGCGCACGAAACGAGGTATCACCGCTTCAAAAACATAACCCGGAAAATGCAAACGAATCTCTTTAGCCACCTGGCGCGAAAGTTTGTTGCGCTTATCATGCATTGTGAGCAACGCTCCCTTGATGCGCAAATCGCGGCCCAGATTATCCTGGATGAGATTTACGGTTTTTAAAAGCTGCCCCAGCCCTTCCAGGGCGTAGTATTCACATTGCACCGGCACGATTATTTCATCGGCCGCGGTCAAACCGTTGATAGTTAAAAGCCCTAAGCTCGGCGGGCAGTCAATAATAATGTAATCGTAATTTGTGCGCACGCGATGCAATAAATTATATAATTTGAATTCCCGCTCGGCCATATTAACCAGCTCAATGGCCGCGCCGGCCAAGTCCCCGCCCGCCGGGATCAGATCATAACCGAAAAGATTGGTCTTGCGGATGACATCTTCCGGATACAAATTGTCCACTAAAGTATGATAAAGGTTCTTTTCCAGGGCCTCGGGCTCAAAACCCAGGCCGCTCGTTGCGTTGGCTTGCGGGTCCAAGTCCACCAGCAATACATATTTTCCCAGCCCAGCCAAAAAAGCCGCGAGGTTCGTGGCCGTGGTCGTCTTGCCCGTTCCGCCTTTTTGATTTACCACGCTGATTATTTTTGCCATTGCTCATATCTTACAACAAAAATCAAATTGACAAAAGGGGGTCCGGCGGTTAAAATTAAACGGAAACTATGCCGCGGTGGCGGAATCGGCTTACGCGTGCGACTCAAAATCGCATGGTCTCACGACCGTGTGGGTTCAAGTCCCACCCGCGGCACTTAATGATAAAAATTAATAATAAAATCAGCAAGGAGACGCTGGCCCATATTATAGGTGCGGCCATTGGCGACGGAAATTTGTCTAATCCCAACGGCCGGGCAACAAGATTAAGGATAACCTGCGATATTAAATATCCGAATATAATTAACAACTTTGTTAAAAATATAAAAGAATTGCTTCCTGATAATAAGGTAAGCATAGAAAAACATAAAGGTGCTTGTGTGAATATCAGCTGCTACTCTAATAAGTGGGAGAATTGGTTGGGTTGGAAAGCTTTTGGCGGATCAAAAATGAAACAAAAAATTTCTGTCCCGATTTGGATAAAAAAGAGTAGAAAATACACAATCGGATGTTTGAGGGGATTATTTGAAACGGACGGCTCTGTTTACTTTGATAGAGGATATAAAATGGCTAATTTTACCACGGCAATACCGACTCTATCGCGGGATGTAGTAGAAATGATAACGGAAATTGGATTTAACCCAAATTTGCAAGTCCATCAAACAATAGATGGCCGAAGAAAATATACAATCCGGGTAGCAAAAAAAGCAAGAGAATTTATAGAATTAATAGGTATAAACAAAAGTTGAAACTTCAATATAATATTTTAAAAAACCCTCATCGGGCTTTTTTATTTTGATAAAGATTGAATAAATTCCAGACCAGCCAGCCGCTGAAAATGCCGATCAAGGTACCCGCCAATATATCGCCGGGATAATGGACGCCCACGAACACCCGGGCAAAGGAAATTATGAGAGCGGCGGCGAAAAACCAATAGCTGTTTCTTCGATGAAGTTTACCCTGAGCGGAGGGCTCAAGATAAACCCCTTTTTCAAAAAGATAGATCGCCGCGGCCAGGGCGAAAAAAAACGAAGCGTGGCCGGAAGGAAAAGATGACCTGGCCGCGTCATATGCTATCAACTGTGTGGCGGCATGCGCGGCAAAAGGGCGCAAACGCATGAAAAACTCATATATGGGGGAAGCAAAACCAAACCGCGCCACCAGAGCGGAGGCAAAGGCCAAAACCACCATAACGCGGTTTTTTATTTTCTCCTGCTTGGTATTTCCCAGCGCCAGAAATGCCAACAGCGCCGCCGCGACAAAATACTGTAAATAACTGGCCGTAAAAATCCCAAAATAATCCAGCCAGGCCCACCGCCCGGCCAGCCCGTTTATTTGCTGAAATAGATAATAATCCATATTTTTCCCCCTTCCAAAGGGGAATTAAGGGGGTTAAATCCTTTGCTTTATTTTACGCTCAATAATCTCCGCTACCTCGTTCAAGTTATTCAAAATATCTGTATTCCAGAATCTGATAACTTCTATCCCTAATTTATTAAGCGCGGCTGTTCTATTTTTATCGTACTCCTCATTTCTATCGCCAATATGCGAATCGCCGTCTGTTTCTATCGCTAATTTCAATTTTTGGCAATAAAAATCAAGAATATATCTACTGACAATTTTTTGTCTGATAAATCTGTATTTATGTCCCCGCAGGCAGCCAAACCATAATTTTCTTTCAGCTGCAGTCATATGATTTCTTAAGTTTCTGGCTCTATCCTTTAAACCGGCATCGTAAGAAATAAATTTTCTGGTTTGGGTGAACATAATTTTAACCCCCCTACCCCCCTTTGCATAAGGGGGGGCTTATATGCTCAATATCTCCAACAACTTATCTTTATTCACCGGCCCGATCCTTACTATTTTCGGTTTCTCTTTGCTCAAATCAAGCACGGTCGAGGGCTCGCAAAACTTCAAATCCCCCGCATCCAAAATGAGATCGGGCTTTAAAAAACTTTCTTCAAAATATTTCAAAACTTCATCAATTTTAATAGTCGCCTGCTGGCCGGAAATATTGGCGGAAGTGGCCACATACGGCCGCCCCATGTTTTCGGCCAAAAGATGCGTTAATTTATAATCGGGGATGCGCAAGCCGATGGTTTGCTCTTTAGCCGTTAAAACTTCCGGCAATTTATATTTTTTCCATAAAACCACCGTTACCGCTCCCGGCCAAATGGAATTTAACGCCTTTTCCAGGCGCCTGTCCACAGCCGCCACTTTCTTGGCCATGGCCAAATCGCGCACGATTATAGCCATGGGGTTCGTTTCTTTGCGTCCTTTAATCTTAAAAATTTTTCTGATGGCGCGCTCATCCGTCGCGTCGCACCCCAGCCCATAAACCGTGTCGGTCGGGAAAACCACCGTGCCGCCCGAGAGCATTATTTTAGCCGCCTCCACAATCGCCTCCTCCGATTCCCTTAAATTTTCCGGATTAACCTTAAGAATTTGCATATTTCCTCACCAATTACGAATTTTATGCCAATTACATATACAAAATATAAATATGTCATTCCCGCGCAGGCGGGAATCCAGGTTTATGGCTGTTTAGGTCTGACCTAAACAGCTTGGCATTAATCACTGTTTATAGGCTATTTCTCAATCATTAAATCCTTTATCCCCTCCTCTATTTTACGAGCATTACCATGTTTAAGCAACCCTAAATAAGAACTGAAAGCGGCATTGAATTTATTTTCTCGCAATCTTCGCATCATGCGCCGCTTGGTCGTTGTCCGCAATACCCGATGATCGGGAAAATTAACCCAACCGAGGAAATCCACGCCTGAATGCAGTGATTTTATAAAAACTTTGTTGGGATGTAATTTTAGTTTTAATTTATACGATAAAAAATCATCGATGGCGGCAATAAGTTTTTGCAGCCATTCGCGATTTTCTGAAAATATCACGAAGTCATCGGCGTAGCGAATATAATATTTCACTTTCAGTTTATGCTTCACAAACTGGTCAAATTCGTTCATATAAATATTAACCAGCAATTGCGAAGTCAAATTGCCCAAAGGTAAGCCCTTGCTCGGTTCTGCATGAAAACTATAAATTATCCCTTCAAGCAACCAAACAGTTTCACGTTCCGGGATATATCGCCTTAAAATATCCAACAAAACCGCCTGGTCTATACTGGCAAAAAACTTTTTGATGTCGCATTTCAAAACCCGGCAAGAACAAGTATTGTTTTTGCTGACTATTTGAGAAAACTCGCGAAAACGATTTAATGCCCGATGTGTTCCCTTGCCAAGCTGGCAAGAAAAAGAATCGGCAATGAATGTCTTGGCAAAAAATGGGTAAAGAACTCTATAAATTGCGTGGTGCAGCAGCCGGTCGCGCACACTCGCTTTGTGTATTGCCCGGTGCTTCGGGTCGCAAATATTGAACGCTTGATAACCGCCGTGCTTATAGGTATGATTAAATAGATCATCGTGAAGCGAAAAAATATTGTCCATCAGATTCAAAGAAAATCCCTGCACATCCTTTTTGCCTCGCTTGCCACGCAAAAACTCTTTCCAGGCTTCCAGTAAATTTTCAATGCTAATAATCTTATCAAAACTATGGATCAATTGGCTTTTCATAAAAATGAATTTTTAACGCCCCCCCCCCGACACTTCCTTCCCTGCTTCAAAAAATTAAATCTTTGTATATCATTTGGTATGGATATTATCAAATCCTGCCAAGGACGCATCGCTATACCCTGGGTAAAAAGATAGACAACTTATTGACAGAAATTATTGAAGCCGTTGCCATCGCCGTCTTTTTAAAGCCGGAAGAAAAATTACCATATGTCGGATTAGCAATTCGCAAAACCGACACCCTTAAAATATTCCTGATGATTCTTTGGGAAACCAAATCACTGGACAATAAAAAATATATCGCACTTTCGGAAAAATTAACCGAGATTGGCAAAATGCTTGGCGGCTGGCACGGCCAGCTTCTAAAACAAAACTCTCCGGGCAAAAAGCCGGGAGAGAAATGAAGTGAGTTGCGAGACGACGAACGCGAACCCATTGTCACGATTCCACCTGTTATCAGGGTTGTCGTAGTAAGTGTTCAACCACCGACCATCATCGTTCCGGTTCACATCCAGGAGATTCAAATCGCCGTCAGAATTGTATGAAGTGCCATCCATGTCACTGCTCATTGAATACTCTTTGAGCTGTATCTAATTCGGCATTTTAGATGCCATAACATCTCATACCAAGTATCTTCGTTTTTTGAAGTTCCCGCCCAAGGCGGGCGGATCTGCATACATCGCGCTATCTCAAATCTTGATCTGAGATAATCTCAATGTATGGATACTGGATTCGGAGACGGAAAACCTTAGTCATCCGTACATTTCCTACTACCAATTTTATTCTATCACATTGTCCCAAAAGAAAAAGCCCGCATGATTCCTCCATATCATGCGGGCTTGTATTTTTCGTTCAAGTACAAAGGACCGAGATTCCAAAGACCAAAGCACAAAGAATCTCAGACCTAAGCACCAACTTGCGAGACGACGAACGCGAACCCACGGTCACGATACCACCTGTCAGCAGGGCCGCCGTAGTCCGTGCGCAACCACCGACCATCACCGCCCCGGCTCACACCCAGGAGACGCAAATCGCCGTAAGAATCTTTAATGGGTTCGTGCATTGTCACAATCCACCAAAGACCCATGGCCTCTAATTCCTTATCTGAGAACTTCTCACGGATAAGACAGGCGACTTCGGCATTGGGCTTTTGCCAGTTTCTCTTTTCGGCCCCGGCGCGGATGTTTTTGGTGATGCGGTCTTTATCCTCAAAGAACATTCCTTTGATGACCGCGATGTGATAGGTCACGCCGCTGGTCGGTTCGAAATCCGGAGAACGGAGCAGAATTTTGGCATAATCGCTGACTCGAAACTTCTTCTTTTCCAAACGCTCTATCCACTGCAGGCCAGTGGTGTTGTCCGATGTGACCGAGAAATAGATGACACCGTCTTGTTCACGCCAGAGACATGACGGTCTGGAAATAATCAACTCGCCCGACAGAAAAGCGCGAATACCTTCCGCGGTGCCCATGCCGGCGTCCTGTCCGATTTTCATCAAAGCCGAGTCTAACTGTCCACGTGTAAAATCCTTCAACTCATTTACTTGTCCCATGATATCCTCCTTTTGGCTAATTGCCAAATATGTCCCGCTCTCCGCGGTTTGGGGCCGGCCTTTATTGGCCATAGCCGGAAAATGCCTCAAACAAAGCATCTTTTGGCTATGGCCAATCGCAAGTTTTAATGAAATGAACTAATTTTATAGTATACACCTATTATATTATTTTGTCAAGCTCAAAAGCCAAAAAATCAAAGGTGTAAGTGCATAAGCGATAGCATGTATACCTATATAATTTTCAAAAGCTGTTTAGGTCTGACCTAAACAGCTCTGTTTTATTCAATCACTAATTTACTTATTCACTATCCCATTGGCCACTCCTCCACCATCAATGCTTTTTTGGTATGCCTCGGAATTTGCTGATATATTTCTTCCGTAATGAATGGCATAAAGGGATGGAGCAACTTCAACGATTCAAGCAGGATTTTATTTAAAACAAACTGCGCGGTTTTTTTATCTTCTTCGCTCGCCGGCTCTTTTATCCTCTTTTTCACATCTTCGATGCACTTGTCGCAAAAACTGTGCCAGAAAAAATGGTACGCGCTTTGCGCCGCTTCGTGGAAATCAAAATTATCCAAATCTTTGGTGATTTTTTTGGCGGTCGCGTCCAGTTCCTTTAAAATTTCCTCGTCCGCCGCGGTAAATTTCGGCTCAAATCCTTGCGGGTCAAAATCTTCCAAATTGGATATACTGAATCTTGCCGCGTTCCAGATCTTGTTGGCGAATCTTTTTTGCGCAATAACCTTATCCTCACTGAAAGGCAGATCGCTGTCTGAAGCCGCATTAAAAACCAGCGCCATGCGCAAGGCATCAGCCCCGTTTTCATCCACCACCGCCAGAGGATTCACGGTGTTGCCTTTGGACTTGGACATCTTCTGCTTGTCTTTATCGCGTATGAGCCCGTGCAAATAAACTTGCTTGAAGGGCTCCTTGCCCGCCGCGTAAAAACCCATCATTATCATTCTCGCCACCCAGAAGAACAGGATATCCCAGCCGGTTTCCATGACGGCCGTCGGGTAAAACTTGGCAAAATCCCCCGCTTTGGTAGTTTGCAGCGTGGCGAAGGGCCACTGGCCCGAAGAAAACCAGGTATCGAAAGTATCTTTTTCTTGAAAAACATTATTTGAATTACAATCCGGACAAGTTGGCTTGTTGGATAATGAACCAGAAACCGATATAAAAGGTTTCAAGCTCTCATTTATTGTTAGTCCTTCATTCAGCCGCCTTATAATGTGCTCAACTGACGGCTCCCCTTCTTCTCCGTGGTGCACTGTTCCGAAACAATCATCCTCTTTATCTTTAAATAACGCTGGATTGTCTTTTATTTTTTTATAATTTTCAGAAGGGCAATTTTTATCAATACAATACCAAACCGGAATCCTTATTCCCCAGACAATCTGGCGCGAAATATTCCAGTCGCGGATATTTCCCATCCAGTGCTGAAATATCTTTTCATATTTGGCGCTTATAAATTTCACCTCTCCTTTATTTACCGCCTCTATCGCGCGTTCGGCCAGAGGTTTTATTTTCACGAACCACTGCTCGGAAACCATCGGTTCGATCACCCGGCCGCATTTGTAACAAACCCCGACCGAATGCCGATACGGCTCTTCTTTTATCAAAAATCCCTGCGACTGCAAGTCCTCCACGATTTTTTTGCGTGCCTCGGCCACTTTCAGCCCGGCATAATCGGCACCGGCCGCCGCGGTCATTTTATCATCCTGCCCGATAACCGAAATAGTTTCCAAGCTGTGGCGCTGGCCGATATCAAAGTCGGTGGCATCATGCGCCGGCGTCACTTTCACCGCGCCCGTGCCAAATTTCAGCTCGACGGCTTCGTCGGCCACGATGGTAATTTCCCGATTCATTAAAGGCAGCAAAACCTTTTTACCGACCAAATTTTTATAGCGCTCATCTTCCGGGTTGACGGCCACCGCGCTGTCGCCCAGCATGGTTTCCGGCCGGGTCGTCGCCACTTCAATGAATTTATCAAGCTCGCCAACCAGCGGATATTTTATATACCATAATTTATCTTCCCGGTCTTTGTATTTCACTTCCAGGTCCGAAAGCCCGGTCTGGTGCTTGGGGCACCAATTAATAATGCGCGGGCCGCGATAAACCAGCCCGTCATCGTATAATTTTTTGAATGTCTGATAAACTATTTTGACGATATCTGGATCCAGCGTGAATTTACTGCGCGACCAATCGCACGAAGCGCCCAGGCGCTTTAACTGATCTTGGGCGACATTCTTATTTTCTTCAACATAATCCCAGATCATCTTATAAAGCGTTTCCCGGTCAAATTGAAAACGGCTTTTGCCTTGTTTTTCCAGCTTTCTTTCAAAAACCACCTGGGTCTCAAAACCGGCGTGGTCCGCGCCCGGCAGCCACAACGCAATATCGCCGCGCAGACGGCGGTATCGTATCAGAATATCTTCCAGCGTCGCCATCAGCGCGTGGCCCAGATGCAACGCTTCGTTGGCGTTGGGCGGCGGCATAATGATGCAATATGGCTTGGTCCGCTTTTGGCCGTCTTTTAAATCGGGAAGATTGTCGGGATTAAAAAAACCGCTCTCTTCCCAGAGTCGATATATTTTATCTTCCACTTTTTTCGGATCGTATTGTGCTTCCATATTAAAAATATTACCCCAAACAACCAAAAAAATCCAGTTCCCCGGATTAATTTATTTATCTAAAAACTAATGACTAAAAACTATCAACTGCCCGTGTATTCGGGCAACTCGATAAAAAATGTGCTGCCCAGGCCGTCGCCCGGCGACTCGGCCCAAATTCTTCCCTTGTGCTCCTCAATCAATTTTTTGGCCACATAAAGGCCAACACCTGCGCCCTCGGTGTGATAATGCGATGCCTCTGAACCCCGCACAAATTTTTCAAAAAGATGCTCACTCTCGCCTGGGTGCATGCCCATGCCCGTGTCTTTAACGAACATTACCGCTTGCCTATCCCGATGTTCCAGCAAAACCTCCACCGAACCGGCTTGAGTATATTTAATCGCGTTATCAATCAAATTCATCACGACCTGCCGCAATTTTTGCTCATCCGCCAAAACCCAAAAATTTTTGTCCGGCGCACTCCAAGTAAATTGCAATTTTTTCTTTACGGCGTTGGGCTCAAGCTCCTCAACCACGCTTTTGACCATGTCGTCAAAATCCACTTTGGCGAATTTAAATTCCATCTTCCCGCTTTCCATATGCGACAAATCCAGCAAATCGTTCACCAGACGAATCAAGCGTTCGGAGCTGTTAAAAATTTTCTCGATCGTGCCGCCCACCTTCTGACTGATCTTTCCATAACTCCCCTCAAGCACCATAGAAGAAAATCCCTTGATAGCGGTTAACGGCGTCCTTAATTGGTGAGAAGCGATGGAAATAAAATCCGACTTGGCTTTATCCAGCTGGTGCAGCTCCTCATTGGCTAGTTTCAATTGCGCGGTCTGGCGCTCAACCTCTTTCTGCAAAGTAACGGAAAATTTCTTTGTTTCGTCGTAAAGCTGGGCATTCTTAATGGCCATCGCGGCCTGAGAAGAAATGGTTTCCAATGTCCGCAAGTCCTCATCGTTATACATGTCGCCCGATTCTTTCTGCCCTAAAGCTATTATCCCTAAAACTTCGTCCTTAACCCTCAGAGGCACTATCACCGCCACGCCCAAGGAAGTCAGCAAGTCAATCGTTTTTTTATGCTCTTCGTAAGTAGCATTCTTTATTTCGTCCACCACCAAAACTTTCGATTTTTCGGCAAACTCCTCCTGCAAAATGCTATCTCCGGGAAACTCGCTGCGGCCGCTGACAAGAAAATTCCTGTTAAATTGCAATTCATACCGGCCTCGCGCCGCATCGTAATTCAATATGCCCACCGCCTTGGTATGGAAAGAGCCCGTCAGCACCCCGGAAATGAAATTGTATATTTCGGAGATGTCCAGAGTGGAGCGTAAGCCGTCGCTCATCTTGGAGATAACTTCCCGGGCGTCATAAAGTGAAGAGAAAAAATATTTATTGGCAATACGATAAAAATAGTCGCGGATAGGAGAGAATACCGAAACGGAAGCCACTAATGCCGCGATGCTGACATAAGTTATATAATGAGGAGAGAATAAATTGGCTAAATATAATGCTATCGAAGCAGGTATCGCCACAGCCATAACAGAAAATAAGTAAACAAACGACTGGCGCAGAACCATCTTAATGTCCATCAAACGATGCCGAACGATAGCATAAGCCAAAATAGCCGCGAATAATAATCCTGAAACATAAGCAAAAGGATAAATGCCGATACCATAAGCCGGTAGATATCCCAACGAACCAAAAATAGCCAAAATCAGAAAAGCCAAAAAACAATATTTTATTCTTTCGCGCTCAATAGAAGATGCTGTTCTATAATATCCATAGACAATAACAAACCACGAAATCAAATATGCGGCGAAATAAACCAAAAAGATATGGTGGAAAAACTGCGCTTTGGTGTGAGCCCCCCACTGATACACAAAAGCGCCATCAACAAATAATTTTGTCGGGATTAAAGCAATGAAAAAAGTAGAGAGTGAATATCCGACAAACAGGAAAAAATTTCCGATTTTACTTTTCTTCTTCGTTAAGGCCAAGCCAAAATGTAACATAATGACAGGAATATAAACCACGCCGGCATAAACGAACTTGTCCCAAAAAACAATCGCTGCTTTGTCTCCTTTATTCAGAAACATCATAAAGGTTCCGAACATCCAAATAGTGATTGCAAAAGAAAAAAGAGCGAATGTAAAATTCACTCTTTCTTTTTTATTCTTTGACCAAACAAAAAAACCTAAAAAAAATACTAAAATCGCGCTAGCTAAGGGTAAAAAAGTCGTAAAATTCATGAGAGATTATCACTTATATCCAATATAACATCTTAATAACAAATTGAAAATAAAAAGGGGCGGGATATATTAATAATCCCGCCCCCGCCTGGTTCATATAATATGCAATCTCTGCATGGCCAGCTTCCATGCAGAAGCGCGTCTCGTCTGGCTCTTGGGTTCACCGGGAACCAGATTAAAGGACTTTACTGGCCGCCCGAAACAACGAGCCGAGGGGATTGCAAAGCTCTCCCGCTCAAACATCCTTGTTACAAGCTCCATATTTTTATCATTGACGATCATCCAGTCCCTCTTGCTGACATAATCGCCTTTTCTTAAAGCCGAAGCGAGGGAAAGAGCTTCAGCAAAACATCCGAAGGTTACGCCTCTTGTGAGACGAAACATTCGATAAGAAATTGCCCCGAGAACATATTCCAATCTTGAAGAATATGCATTACCCGCGTCCTGCCGAACAACAAACTCTTTGCACTTCAAGTATTCTTCGTAACGAAGATTAGATGGCTCCGCCACATCGATTACCAGAAGTTTTTTGTCGCTACGCCTGACTGAATTGATACCTTCAGCAGACAAGCTGACATCCGGACTATGAGTACATGCTACCACCGCGTCTACTTTACCTACCTCGGAAAAAGTTCGGCAAGTAGTAATACCGTACTCCCTGGCTATATACTCGAGACCTCCTGGATTGGGGCCGGCGCCGACGATTTCATAACCCAGGCCCTTCAGGGTCTTTGTCATAATCTCGCCTAAAAATCCGTACGGACCCAAAACAGCGATCCGAGAATAACAGGGCTTAAGTCCAGCTTCCTGTAACGCTCGCAAAGTTTCTCTAATCAGCAATAAGACAGTTCCATTATCACCGATAGTAAAAATAATTTTAGGAAACCTTGCCTTAAGATCCACCAACTCATCTCCCTCGAACAAACGCTTGGTGCCGGCCGCCAACAAGATAACTTTGGCGCCATTCTGCTCCGCCCAGCGTGTCGCGGAGATAAATAATTCACGTGCTCGCCGGCGGCCTTTAATCGTCCACATCTCGGCAGTAGTAATATCAAGCGCGCGAGTCCGCCCGCTTATGTCACCAAGCCAATAACGCGGTCCGTTAAAATGCCCGCTGGTAGGATGCCAGTGACCAAGATACCTTTTCCTGTCCGTTTCATCACGCATATTGGTGATAAAAACGACATCGACTAACGACCGACCGGTTAACTTACGGCAAGCAGTTCGCCAGTCAAACAATGAGACAAAAAATCTCCAAATCCCTGCCATCATTTTCATCACCTCCGATTCTTTTGATTTTTAAGTTACTGCCCACATTCAGCAACCGACAGCCATTTGGCTCAGCCGCTGAAAAACTCAACAAAAACGATTCGTAAAAATCATCTTTATTCAATTCGTCAGCCAAAGATGGCTAATCTATTTTAGCATAAACATAAGCAAATTATATAGAATTGACTTATATTTTTATATAATACTCTCTTTTAAGTTATTTGTCAAGTATTCAGAGCGCCACCTGCGCTACTCCCCGCCCGACACAAAACCCGCCGATTCGGCGGGTTTTGACAAAATGGTAGAAATACCCTAAGGACTCAAACGCTTAACATCGCGCGGGAAAAGAATTGCCTCTTTAATACTGCCAAGACCCAACATCTGCTGGATGAGACGCTCCGAGCCCATTCCCCATCCGCCATGGGGCGGCATGGCGAACTTGAAAACTTCCAGATAATATTCCATCCCGTCGGGCTTGATTCCCTTCTTTTTCATATTCTCAATCAACTCATCATATTTATGGATGCGCTGGCTGCCGGTCACAATTTCCACTCCTTTATATAGCAGATCAAATCCTTCAGTTTCTTCTGGATTGGCCGTTGACGGCATCGTGTAAAACGGCTTATCTTTCCAAAAATAATTGGTGATAAAAATAAAATCGGAATTGAATTCCTCTTTGGCATAGCGCCCGGCCAAGCGCTCGCCTTCCGGATCAATATCCGTGGTTTCGGGAATATCATAATTATATTTTTTCTTTATGATTTCCCGTATTTCTGATAATTTCACCATCGGAATTTCCTTGGGCACGGAAATATCGGCAATACCATACACGGACAAAAATTCCGCGCCCTCTTCCTGGATTCTTCCAAAAACCTCAACCAAAACCTTATTTAGCATTTTTGCCACATCTTCAAAACCGTTAATAAATCCCATCTCGCCGTCCAAGCTGATATATTCGCTCACATGCCTAGTCGTAAAAGACGGCTCAGCTCGGAATGTCGTGCCTATCTCAAATACCCGTTCAAAAACGCCGACCATCATCTGCTTGTAAAATTGCGGACTTTGCGCCAGGTATGCGGTTTGGTCAAAATATTTTATCTTGAAAAAATTCGCTCCGCCCTCGCTTGCCGCGCATAGGATTTTCGGAGTTTTTATTTCCGTGAAACCATTGGCGCGCATAGCCGATCCATAGTGCTTAAGCAGCAAATCGTATAATTTAAATATCGCCTGCACTTTAGGATGGCGCAGCGACAACGCACGCTGATCAAGCAGTGTCGGCAATTGCAGATTCAGGTCTTTTTTAGCAAGGTCTATCGGCAAGTCCTCAATACTGGCGCTCAAAACCTTTATCTCCTGCCCCAAAATTTCACAGCCCCCTTTGGCTCGCTCGTCCTTTTTTACCTCGCCTTTAATTTCCACCGTATCCCCCATTTTGGCTTCATTTTCCTTCTCCCAAACCGTTTGGATGGCGCCGGAATAATCCTGCACTTGCAAAAACGAAACCGCGCTCAATTTGCGCACATTCAAAATCCGGCCCATTATCAAGATCGGCTTATCAATATTCTGCTTGGCGTCTTTTATCAGAATTCTTTCCATGAGTTCAATTTATATTGTTTTCATTATATCAAATCATTCAAAAATATGCGACCCCTGGCAAAATATCCGTTTTATTTGACAAAGTCATAAAATATATGTTAAATTAATATCTTAGTTCTTCCCAATAAAATAACCCGATAGGAGGAATATGCCATGTTTCTAGACGGACAAAAAGTGGGTTTGCGGCCCGTCAGAGAAGAAGACGCTTCCATTTTTCAGGAATGGATGAACGATCCGGAGATCATTCAATATTTGCTTATCTATCTTCCCATAACCCTTGCAGCCGAAAGACAATGGATTGAAAATACCAACAAATCGAAAGACAGCATTGTCTTAACCATTGTAACCAAGACCCCGATAGACGGAAAGCCGATCGGCAATGTCGCCCTTGTTACGATCAACAAAAAAGACGGCCATGCCACGCTCGGCATCGTCATCGGCGACAAAGATTATCACGAATACGGCTATGGAACAGAAGCGGCCAGATTAATGATCGGCTACGGCTTCAACCAGCTGAATCTTCATCGCATCAATTCCAGCGCCCTGGCTTTCAATAAGCGCAGCATCAACATGCATCTCAAACTCGGATTCAAAAAAGAAGGGCGTCAGCGCCAAAAGATCTTCAAGAACGGCAAATATGCCGATGAAGTGCTCTTCGGCCTCCTGCGGGAAGAATGGAAAAAATGATAGCAACAAATTCAAAAGACATTCCGCGATTCGCGGAATGTCTTTTTTCTTCGATAAACTATATTTTTATTTCTTGCGCTTAATATATTTTAATTTCCCCATATACGGCCGCAGAACTTTGGGAATTTCAACGCTGCCGTCCTTTTGCTGATAGTTTTCCAAAATGGCGATGAAAGGCCGGGGCGAAGGCATCGCGGTGTTGTTTAACATATAAACGAATTTCATCTGGCCGTCTTTATCTTTGTATTTCACATTCAAGCGCCGCGCCTGCCAGTCCAGGAAATTACTGGCCGAACCGGTCTCGCCCCAGCGGTTGAGCCCCGGCATCCAGGCCTCTATATCAAAGGCCTTATATTTTCCCGCGCTCATATCGCCCGCGCAAATTTGCAGCAACCGATACGGCAATTTCAGGTCTTCATGAATCTCGCGGCTGATAGCCACCATTTCCTGCTGGAGCTTTTCCGTTTCGCCGACATCGGCGCCGGCCAGAATGACTTGCTCCACTTTCATGAATTCGTGCACGCGGTAGAGCCCCTTGGTATCCTTGCCGTATGAGCCGATCTCGCTGCGATAACACTGGCTGAAACCGCAAAGGCGCAAAGGCAATTCCGACTCATTCAATGTCTCTCCGGCATAATATGCCAAAAGCGACGGCTCGGCCGTGCCGGCCAAAAATTTCCGTTCGCGGCTGGCCTGACCCTGCGCGTCTTTATCCTTTGTGGCCACCTCGTAAATTTCATCTGCTTCAGAGTTATATTCTTTGCCGGAAAAATATCCCGTGCCAAAAAGCGCAAATTCCTTAAGTAGCGTCGGAACAATCATCGGCGCGTAGCCCTTTTGCACCATTTTATTGAACGCAAACATCATCAGCGCCATCATCAATTGTGCGCCTTCGTTTTTGACATAGTAGCCCCGGTATCCAGCCACTTTGGCACCCCGCTCCAGGTCCAGAATATCTAATTCTTTGCCGATCTGGATATGGTCTTTGGTCTGAAATTTAAATTCCGGGATCTTGCCCCATTTTGAGATCTCAACATTGTCATCGGAGTTTTTGCCGATCGGAGTGTCCGGCGAAGGAATTGTCGGCACCTTCAGCATCAACTCTTCATATTGAGCGTTTATCTCTTCCAGTTCCGCGTCCCACGCTTTCTGGTCTTCTTTCAATTTTCTGGCCTCCTCGATATTCTCCCGGCCAAGCTTTTTTTGCTGCGCCCGAGCATTCTCTATTTTGGTTATAAGCTCGCGCCTGGTTTCATCCAGCGACAAAAGCCGGTCAACATCCAAGTTGATATTTTTATTTTTGGCCGCTTCCTGCACGGCCTCTTTATTGGCGCGGATGAATTTTATATCGAGCATGTATTGTTTTCCAATATCCGATGTCCCAAATATTGGGTATTTTGCACCCTGGACATCGGATATCAAAGCATTGAATTTAATCTGGCGACATCCGACAACCTAAAAATTCAAAATTCTTTAATATTCGGGTTGTCGGATGTCAAAAAACTACACTTTCAACTTCACTCCCAACTTTTTCTCCAACTGCTCAAAAATTTTCTTCCTTATCTCCTGCGTTTGCTCCGAAGATATCTGCTTGGCCGCATCCAAATATTCAATGGATAGAGTCAAGAAGTTTTGGTAAATATCCTTAAATTGCAGTTTTTTTATCCTTTTGTCCGCCGACATTATGGCTTCGCTAATTTCGTGATATCTGATATCACGATTTTCCGGCATAATGAAAGTCAAATCCTCCTTAATGGAATTGAATGAGCTTATCGGCGCATAAGTTTTTGTCCGGCGCGGACTATGAGAAATTTTTTTAAAATCCAATTCTGCGGCCAAAATAGTATCGCCAAATTCCTTAATGTCAAAATCGATGCTCACCCCGAGCTCTTCCAATAATCCCTCTATTTCTCCTTTAAATTCCGGGTATCCCGCTCCGCGCACCGCCAGACCAAGGCGCATGGGCTGCTCGGGTAAGTCGCCTTTTTTGGCCAAATACACACTCGCCAGTTCAAAAATTTTCACTTTATCGCTATAACCCTGATTTTTTTCCAGCACCGCCAGAAGCTGGGGTAAAAGCGAAGTTTTCAGAAACGCAAAATCTTCAGTCAGGGGGTTGGCGATTTCTATCGCGTTCTCGCCCGCCAAATTTTGGTTCGTGGCGGAATTTGTGTAGCACTCAAAAAATCCTTGGTGCTTTAAATAGCTGCGCGCGCTGTCTTCCAGTTTGAAAACAGGATCGGCGACTTGCTGCGGAATTTCGCCGGCCAAAAGCTTATCGGGCAATTTATCATAACCATAAAGCCGCACCACTTCTTCGGCCAAGTCCTCCGCCAAATCGATATCATCATAACGCCAGGATGGGACAATAACGCTTCCGCCGTCAAAAACAAAACCCAGATCCTGCAAAATCTTATCTACGGTTTCTTTATTTATTTCAACGCCCGCCACCCGGTTTATTTTTCCATAATCCACCGCCACTTTTTTGGGCTCGTATTTCACATTCAAAATATCTATTAGTTTTGACACTACTTTTGCATCGGCATATTTTTCCATCAGCGCCACCGCTTCCCAAAGCGCCGGCACCACGCCGTCAAAATCAATGCCCTTTTCAAACCGCAACGCGGCTTCCGTGCGATGGCCCAAAGCCATGGAAGATCTGCGAATTTTTACCGGGTCGTAAACCTGCACAAACAGCAAAACCCGCTTGGTATTTTCATCCACCTCGCTGTTTTTGGCTCCCATAATGCCGCAAAGGTCTATCAGGCGGCTTTCGCCATCCTCAATGACAATGACGCCTTCAGGCAAGGTGCGTTCCATGCCGTCCAGAGTTATGAGCTTTTCACCTTTTTTTGATTCGCGCACCAGCATCTTGGCGCCCAAAATCTTGTCATAGTCAAAAGCGTGCATGGGTTGGCCCTTATCAAACATCAGGTAGTTGGTAATATCGATGACATTATTCAATGCGCGCGTGCCCACCGCTTCCAGGCGCTGCTTCATAAAATCGGGCGAATCTTTTATTTGAATATCCTCCAAGATAACAGCGGAAAATCTGGGCACAAGCGATTTATCTTTTATTTCCACTTTCAGATCATATTTTTCTTGGACGCTTGATTGTTTATCATTTGCTTTAGCTACCCAATCAGCGGCGATCCCCTGCATCGGCAAAATCGCCCGCAGCTCGCGCGCAATTCCCAGAACCGACAAAGCGTCGCCCCGATTTGGCGTTATCTCGATTTCGAAAATGTAATCATTTTCGTCCCGAGAGAGCGAAGCGAGTCGAGGGACTTCCGTTGTTTTTTCAACCGAAAAAGCGTGCAACGACAAAAACCGCGAGATATCCTGCGCCGAAGCGCTCGTTTTGATGTAGTCCTTGAGCCAGTTGTGCGGAATAAGTATGTTCATAAAAGCGCTGCGTCATTCCGAGCGTAGCGAGGAATCTCCGGCTTTATGTCGGGTCTCGCATTCGCGAGAGATCCTTCGCTTCACTCAGGATGACAAAAAACTCAAAATTGTTCCAAAAATCTCAAATCATTATTTACCAAATGCCGGATGTCGTCTATCTTAATGCCGCCTTTCATCATATATACCCGCTCGATCCCCCAGCCGAAAGCAAATCCGGTATAGACATTCGGATCAATTCCGCCGGCTTTCAAAACATTGGGATGCACCATGCCCGCGCCGCCCAGCTCCACCCAGCCGCCTTTGCAGAATTTGCAGCCCGCGCCGCCGCACAAATCACAATTTATATCCACCTCAAAGCTCGGCTCGGTGAAGCGAAAATCATAAGGCCGCAAACGAATCTTCCTTTTGGGCCCGAAAAAGTTTTTGACAAAATATTCCAGCGTGCCCTTCAAATGCGTTATGCTCACACCCTTGTCTATGGCCAAGCCCTCGAACTGGAAAAATGTCTGCAAGTGGCTCGCGTCTTCCTGACGCCGGCCGCAGCGGGAAATATTGAGCATGCGGATCGGTAAATTTCCCTTTAACATTTCGCGCACCTGGCCGTTGGAAGTGTGGGGAGTAATCACCTGCCGGCCGAATTTTTTATCAACCGGCGCGTCAATGAAAAATGTTTCCCATTCGTCGCGCGCCGGATGGGTCGAAGGAATATTTAGCGCCTCGAAAGCGAAATATTCCCAGTCGATTTCCGGGTAGCGCGCGCGCGTAAAACCCAGCGGCTTGAAAATTTCCACGATTTCGGAAATTGCCTGCGAAATGATATGCAAATGGCCCGTGACCGGTTTTTTCCCCGGCAGGGTCTTTAAGAATTTATCCATGGGCAAGGCGGATTTTTTTCCGGCCAGACCGCCCTGCGCTTCTGCTATCTTCTCTTGAATTTCCTGCTTGGCCTCGTTTATCTTTTTGCCCAGCGTCTTTTTTTCTTCCGCGGACAAATTGGCGATATCTTTTAGCATTTTGGCGAGAGCGCCTTTTTTGCCGGCGTAGCTTAAACGCACCGCTTCCAGGTTCTCAAGCGATGAGATATTTTTCAAATCGTTTTTAAATTGGCTTAAAAGCTCTTTTAAGTCCATAAATTTATTCGATCAGCCCTACCGCTTTTTTTACTTCGGACATTGTTTGAGATGCAATCACCTGCGCTTTTTTAGCGCCCTCGCGCAAGATTTCCAAAACTTCGTTATCGTCCAGCGCGTTATATTTTTCCTGGAACGGTTCCAAAAATTCCACTACCACTTCGGCCAAGTCTTTTTTAAAGTCCGCGTAGCCCTTGTCTTTGTATTTTGCTTCTATATCCTTTATGGTTTGGCCGCCAAGCAAAGAATATATCGTCAACAAGTTGGCCAAAGCCGGCTTATCCTGGCTAAAAACTATTTCCTTGCCCGAATCCGTCACGGCCTTTTTTATTTTCTCTCGCACATCATCCGGCGAATCGGTTAGAGAGATGTAGTTGTATTGACTGGCGGCGCTCTTTGACATTTTCTTTATCGGATCGTCCAACCCCATAATGCGCGCTCCCTCTTTGCGCACCAGCGCTTTTGGCACCGTAAATATTTCACCAAATTTATTGTTAAATCTTTGCGCTAAGTCCCGCGTCAGCTCAATATGCTGAACCTGATCTTCTCCCACCGGCACACCAACCGTTTTATAGAGTAAAATATCGGCGGCCATTAAAACCGGGTAATCAAAAAGCCCCATACTTGCCTCTTTTTTCCCATCTTTGGCCTTATCTTTGAACTGCGTCATTCGCTCAAGCTCGGGAATTTTTGTGATGGTATTCAAGATCCAAGCCAGTTCTGCGTGCTCTTTGACATGCGATTGCACAAAAATCGTGGACTTTTTAGGATCAATACCCGCGGCCAGATAGATCTTGGCCACTTCAACGGTCTTTTTTAAAAGCTCTTTCGGATCCTGCGAAACGGTTATGGCATGCAGGTCCACCACACAAAAAATGCACTGGTGGTCGTTTTGCAGATTAACCCAGTTTTTTATGGCTCCCAAATAATTGCCGATGTGGAGCACGCCGCTTGGTTGAACGCCTGAAAATATTCGTTCCATATGCCTTAATTCTAAATTAAATTCCCCTTCTGGTCAATTTTAATATCTCCTCGAAATTGTCATCGGGTGCCGATTTGACGCGATGTTTCAAACCGCATTTTTGGCATTGGTAATAAATTATTTTTTCATTACCCTTAATTTCAATGCCGACCGGCTCCATCATTGCGCGGCAATCCGCCGCCCGGTCGCCCGGGTTCATGTCAACATGTTTTGACCATAAACAAATCGGGCAATGGTCCGTGTAGCCCGTGCCTTCGACGCTCGTGCCGCAATGCTCGCAAACAAAATCCTCTATTTTGCGCTGGAATTTTTTTGATTGCATGATTTTTGACATCCGATGTCCCGAATATTAAGCACCCTGCATTCAGGACATCGGATGTCAAAGTGTTAAATTTAATCTGGCAACATCCGACAACCGAAAAAATTCTTTAATACTTGGGTTGTCGGATGTCAGGATCGGATAAATTGCCAAAATACATCACATAAGCTATATTTAAATTATCAGATTACTCACAAAATTACCATGAACCCCGTTAGAGTTTTTATGAAACCGCTCTATACAGGGTTAATAATTATTATGAAAAACTCTAACGGGGTGAAACAATCTCAACTGGCCAACAAAACCCTGCGCGAGGCGCCAAAAGACGAAGAAAGCGTCAACGCCATTTTACTCACGCGCGCCGGATTCATCGATAAGCTCGGCGCCGGAATTTATTCGTTCCTGCCGCTGGGTTTGCGCGTGTTGCGCAAGATCGAAAATATTATCCGCCAGGAAATGGCGGCCATCGGCGGCCAGGAAATTTTGATGCCGGCCATGCACCCCAAAGAATACTGGGAAAAAACCGGCCGCTGGGAATCGCTGGATGTGATGTTCAAGTTAAAAGGCATGGGCGATAAAGATTATGGCCTTGGTTCAACGCACGAAGAAATTGTCACCCCGGTTGCTAAGAAAGTCATCCTTTCATATAAAGACCTGCCCATGGCGCTGTTTCAGATCCAAACCAAATTCCGCAACGAAGCGCGCGCCAAATCTGGCTTGCTGCGGGGCCGCGAGTTTTCCATGAAAGACCTTTATTCTTTCCACGCCGACCAAAAAGACCTGGATCAATATTACGAGCAAGCCACGGAAGCGTATTTTAAGGTTTTTACCCGCTGCGGATTAAAAACATATTTAACCGCGGCTTCGGGCGGCTCATTCTCCAAATATTCCCACGAATTCCAGGTGGTTTCCCCCGCCGGCGAAGATACAATCTTCATTTGCAGTAACTGCGAGAATTTCGCCATCAACAAAGAAATAAAAGTTGAAAACCCCAAATGCCCGCAATGCGGCGGCATGGGATTTGAAGAAGCCAAAGCCATTGAAGTCGGCAATATTTTCAAACTCGGCACCAGATTTTCCGAGCCCTTTGAGTTAAAATTCAAAAAAGAGGACGGCCAGGAAGATCTGGTAATAATGGGCTGCTATGGTATCGGTCCCAGCCGCGTTATGGGCGCGATAGTAGAGATAAACAATGATGACAAAGGAATTATCTGGCCGGAAAGCGTAGCGCCGTATAAAGTCCACCTGCTCGCGCTGGGCGATGATAAAAAAGTCAAAAAAACAGCGGACGAGCTTTATGAAAAACTGGCCGAGGCGAATATTGAAGTTTTATATGATGACCGCTCCCTGCCCGCCGGTGCAAAGTTTGCCGAAGCGGACTTAATCGGAATTCCTTATCGTTTAGTTATCTCGGAAAAGACCCTGGCCAAGGACTCAGTGGAACTGAAAAAACGCTATAAAGAAGAAACTGAACTGATTAAAATTGACAAGATTGTTGAGATGATGAAATAATAAAATAAAAAAGCCCCGCTTTGGCGGGGCTTTTTTATTTTATTATTATTATGTCATTCCGAGCGCAGTGAGGAATCTCGCGGGAGCGTAGCGACCCACGCTATAATCTCATATATGCGAGAGATCCTTCGCTCCGCTCAGGATGACTACAATTGCATCAAAAACTTTTGCGAATTTATCCGCTCGCCCGCCAATGACTGCAAGTAATCTAATCTTTGTGCGGGATTAAAGTGGCTTGCCGTCCGAATCTTTAAAGAGGGGTGGCTTGCCAGCCATAGCTTTAGCGACGGCTGGCCAAGAAATTCCACCAGTTTATCCTCAAAAAGAACTCGGAGTTTAGATAAATTTAACCCCCCTGCGCCCCCCTTTTTAAGGGGGGTAAGTGATGATTTCACATGTACACAAAATTCTTTTTCTTCCGCCCCCCTTGCGCAAAGGGGGGTTGGGGGGTTATTCAGCACCTCAAACGCGCGCAATATCAGCCGCCACAGGTCATCATCGCGCTCCTGGCCTGTGACTAATTTATCCACGAGCTCCGCAAAATAAAACGCATACCCCAAATTGGCCAAATTGGAATGCAAATATTGATAGCTATCAGCCACTTCCAAGTCCGTTATAATATCGATGGTCTTGCTTTTGGCCAGCAAGAATTTTCCATAAGTGAAATTCTGCAGCAAGCCGTTGAGTTTTGAGCCCTTTTTTCTGGCCGAAATCGCCCGCGCCCGGATCTTGCCGTAACCCCGGGTATAGATAGTCAAAAGCCGATCCAGGTCTCCCCAGTCGGCCGTTTTCAAAATAATGCCTTCGGTTTTATAGACGGGCAGTTTATTCACAAAGAATTTATATTTTATTTTCCGCCCATAGCGAAAAAATAATCAGAAAATCGAGGCGAGTTGAGCGTCTAAATTTGCGTGCTGTGGTGGGGCCCCGACCGTCAGGTCGGGGCGTTGTGGATAGCAAATTTAACGAGACGAGCCCGATTTTCTTTATTTTTTACGCTCGGGCGCAGTTTTTGCGCCACTTTTTGCTGACAAAAAGTGGCAACAATATTTTGAAAACTACTTGATAGCTAATTTAATCTTGGCATCATCAAACTTCGCTTCTTTTTCCAACAAATATTTTTCCGTTCTATCATACACCACAACTTCCTTGGCCAGATTTTCCTGCATAAAATACTTGGCGAAATTGGCCATTAAAGCGGCCAGGGATTTATCTGTGCTATGCCAAGCAATGGAAATAACATCTTTTCGCGTTAAGCCCGCTTCTTTGCGCATATCCTGGATCTGGCGCGCCAGCTCCCGGGCCATACCTTCTTCTTTTAATTCTTTGGTGATCTTTTTATCCAGCAGAACCTCGTCTTTTATCGTTTCATCAAAAAGTACTTCTTTGATATTGACCTCGTCCTTAATTATTTCCAGCAATTCCTTGTCGGCTTTCAGTTTATCATTCTTGCTTTTTACTTTCAGCGATGCCAGCGGCTGGCGAACTTTCAATCCCGCCGAGGCCCGCTGGGCCAAGGCCAAAACCACTATGGCACGGGCCTGTGCCATTTTTTCTTCCAGAGATTTGTTCACGAGTTTTTTATCCGCTTCCGGCCAGTCGCAAAGATGCACGGATTCGGCCATCTTGGATTTTTTCAGGCCCAAATATATTTCCTCGCTCAAAAACGGAATGAACGGCGCGCAAAGTTTCGCCAGAGTCAGCAAAACGATATACAAGGTTTGCGCCGCTTCGTTCTTTTCGCTCTTGGTTTCCGGTTTCTGGAACCTGCGGCGCGAGCGGCGCACAAACCAATTGGAAAGCTCGCCCACAAAACCCTCGATGGCGCGAGCGGCAGCCACCACATCATATTTATCCAAGCTGTCTGAAACCTCGATTATCAGAGAATTCAATAAAGATAAAATCCACTTATCCAAAATATTTTTGGCGGTAAACGATTTTTGCGGCTTGAATGTCTTGTCGGTGTAGGTCTTAAAGAAAATGAAGGTGTTATAGAGCGTGCCGAAAAACCGGTTGTATTTATCCTTAATATCCTTGATATCAAAACGCTTGGGGTCGCCGGCCTGATTAACGGTATACAAATACCACCTTGCGGTGTCCGCACCAAATTCGTTGATGATGGTCATCGGCTCAACAATATTGCCTTTCGACTTGCTCATCTTGAGCCCCTTGGCGTCCAAAACATGACCCAGGGAAATCACATTTTTATACGCCGGCCCTTTGCCCAGCAGCGTGGAAATGGCCAGCAGCGTGTAAAACCAGCCGCGGGTCTGGTCGATGGCTTCGCAGATAAATTCGGCCGGAAAAGCTTCGCCTTCGTCGATCTTATTTTTATTTTCAAACGGGTAGTGCCACTGCGCAAACGGCATGGTGCCCGAATCAAACCACACATCCATCACTTCCGGAGTGCGGTGCATCGTGCCGGCGCATTTTGAACACTCAAAAACCACCTCATCAATATAGGGCTTGTGCAGATCTTTCAGTTTTTTGCTGAATTCTTTGACGCTGCCCACAACCTTGATTTCCTGACATTTGTCGCATTCCCAGATCGGCAAAGGCGTTCCCCAGAACCGGTCGCGAGACAGCGTCCAGTCCTTAACTTCTTTTAGCCATTCGCCAAAGCGCCCGTGCTTTAGATAATCGGGCGTCCAATTGATGAGTTCATTGTTGGCCAAAAGCTGATCTTTCAATGCCGTCATCTTGATGAACCAGGATGTCTTGGCGTAATAAAGCAAAGGTGTTGAGCACCGCCAGCAAAAAGGATACTCGTGCTCATACATTTCTTCTTTGTATAAAAGTTTGCGCTTTTTCAAGTCCGCGACAATTTCCGGATCCGCGTCTTTAACGAATTGGCCCTCCCATTGCGCCACCTCTTCCTTGAAATTTCCCGCTTCATCCACGGTCATTAAAACCGGCAGATCATTGGCCCGGCCCGCTTCCATATCTTCCACGCCAAAAGCCGGCGCGATATGCACGATGCCTGTGCCGTCCTGCACCGAAACAAATTCCGCGCTGATAACCCGATACCCCGGCTTTTCCAGTTTCATTTCATAAAGCGCGTCGTATTCCCGACCGATCAGTGTGCCACCCAGAAATTCGCCCTCGATCTCGTATTCCTCATTTAGAACAAATAGTCTGTCTTTGGCCAGAATATATTTTTCTTCGCCGACTTTCACTTTAACATAGGTGATATTTTCCCCGATCGCGATGGCGACATTGGCCGGCAAAGTCCAGGGAGTCGTGGTCCAAACCAAAAAGAAAGAACCCGGCTCGGCCTTGAGCGGCAACTTGAAATAAATGGATTTTTCTTTGACGGCTTTATAGCCCTGCGCCACTTCGTGGGAAGACAGCGGGGTCCCGCAGCGCGGGCAATACGGAACCACTTTATAATCTTTATAAAGCAGTCCTTTCTCCCAGATTTGCTTCACTATCCACCAAACGCTTTCGATGTAATCATTTTCATAAGTGACATACGCTTCTTTCATGTCCACCCAGAAAGCGATGCGCTCGGTGATCTTTTCCCACTCGGCCTTATATTTCCAAACGCTCTCGCGGCACATCTTGTTGAATTTGACCAAGCCGTATTTTTCAATGTCTTTTTTGCTTTTGAGCCCCAGCTCTTTTTCCACCTGAATTTCCACGGGCAAACCATGCGTGTCAAAGCCGGCTTTTCTGTCCACCAAAAATCCCCGCATGGTTTTGTAGCGGGGCAAAACATCCTTAAAAGCGCGGGCCTCCACATGGTGGATGCCGGGCCGGCCGTTGGCGGTCGGCGGACCCTCAAAAAAGATAAAACGCTCACGCCCTTTGTTTTTCTTTAAGCTCTTGGCAAATATCTTTTTCTTGCGCCAAACTTTGAGTAAATTTTCCTCAATTTGCGGTAAATTCATACCCTCATATATTAGCCGAAAATGGCTTAAAAGTAAATCCCCGCTATTGACTAAAAACTGGCAATCTGCTTTAATACTTCATTATGGGAAACAATGGAATGTTCCTAACAAACAAGCCCAAAAAGGAGGTCGGCATATGAAAAAAAGAATCTGGATAAAAGTGGACGCTTTGCGGCTATCTCACTTGTTTCTGGGAAAAGAAAAAGAGAGCGCCTGGGGATCCGTGGAGGTCGGGCGCGATGGCTTTACGATGCACTCTTTTGTTTTTACCAAAAAACCAAATGGCGATTTTTCCCAGAACACAACCGGGGCGAATATCCGCTTGCTGGATGTTCCCATCATTCACAAGCTAAAGCATCGCCCGACACCCAAGGCCCTACTGGAAGATGTCTTATGTCTGGCTGTCGCCGATGAATATCTGGTTGCCCGAAAAGATGAATTGTCGACCTTTATCAAATCGGTTGAAAGGCCGAACTTACCCTGGTTCACGCCGTCAAGCTGGCCAGGCAGTTTGCGTATTCCGGTCGACTTTATACGGCTTTTTAATTTTAAGTGTCATGAAGACGGGCCGGCGTATGCCGATATCCAAATCGGCCATCATTTGGTCTTCTGGTATGTGTCGGTCTACGACCGCCGCGACCGAAATCCGTTCCGCCAATCCAAATATTATAAGGATATCCGCGATAAACAAGTTTTGCGAGCAATAGATCGACTTTTGACCAGAAAAAAAGTACGCGCCTACTTGGAAAAATTAACCCTGAACCACCATGCAATCCCCGACGAAATCGAGTTCATTGACACAGTCCCCGGCTGCCAACCCAAAGGCCTTCCGCCCCGAATCCGGTTCTATTAAATAATCACTGCGATTCCATAAAAAACAAGAGCCCGATGCAAAACAACGCATCGGGCTCTTTTAATTAGTGAAAAACCAAAGGTAAAATCCTTATTCTAATGCTCTCAAGAACAATAGAATAAGGTTAGGGCTGATTTTCCAGGTATTTTTTCCCTTTCAACTTTTCCGGCAAAAAAGATTCTTTGGAATATTTTTCGTAGCCCTTGCCGTAATTCAGCTCCTTCATCAATTTAGTCACGGCGTTGCGCACATTCAGGGGAATAGGCAAATTGCCGAATTTTTTAACATCCGCCTTCGCTTCCTGGTAAGCGTCATAGGCGCTGCGGTCTTTTTTACACAGGCACAAAAAAGCCGTGCCATGCGCCAAATTAATAAAACATTCCGGCGCTCCGATGGTTTCAACGGCTCGAAAAACATCATTGGCCACCACCAGCGCCGTGGGCTGGGCCAGGCCAATGTCTTCGGAAGCAAAAACCACCATTCTCCGCGCGATGAATTTTGGGTCTTCGCCGGATTCTTGCATACGCGCCAGATAATACAGTGCCGCGTCGAGCTGGCTCGCCCGCATGCTTTTGATGAACGCGGAAATCGTATTGTAATGTTCTTCGCCAACCTTATCGTATCTTAAAAACTTTGACTGCAGCGTGTTTTTTAAATTTTCAACGGTGATCTTTTTATAAAGCTGGCCGGTGTTTTCCAGCATCGTGATGGCCTGGCGTGCATCTCCATTGGCCATGGCAATTAACCAGTCCTGCGCTTTTTTATCCATTTTAAAACCGGTCCGCTTGATGATCGTCGCCATATTCTCATTCGTCAGCTCATTTAAAACAAAAACCCTGCATCGGGAAAGCAGGGGCGCGATGACCTCAAAACTCGGATTTTCGGTTGTTGCTCCAATCAGGGTTATATCACCCCGCTCAACATACGGCAGCAAAAAATCCTGCTGGGACTTGTTGAAGCGGTGTATCTCGTCCAGAAACAGCACCCGGGGAATACCCATAAAGCTTCTTTCATCCAGGATTTTTTTGATATCCGCTTTGCCGGCCGAAACCGCGGAGAGCTCATATATTTTGGCGTTCAAACTCCTGGCGTAAATTTTCGCCAGGGTCGTTTTGCCGGTGCCCGGCGGGCCCCATAAGATGAACGAAAAAAGATGCTTTCTCTTTATCGCAACATTGAGGGGTTTGCCTTCCCCCACCAGATGCTCCTGCCCCACGAATTCCTCCAAGCTCTTGGGCCTGATTTTTGACGCCAATGGTTCCATATATATTATCTGCTTTTAACCCCCATATCTTAGCCGAAAAGCAATTTCGGGTCAAAATATTTTGCGATAAAAAAACATCCCAACATTCTCAAGTTTGTAAGGATGTTATTGTGTGGCGCGGAATGAATCCAAGAATCGGACGAATGTTTTTCCATAGGGCGACAATTTATGCTCCACGAATTTTCCCTTGTATTTTTTATCTATCAGCCCCGCCTGGAAAAGCCGCCGGGTGTGCTCGCCTATCGTTTTCTCGTTCGCGCCAAGAGTTCTCACTATCTCCTCCAAAGTGATCCCGTCTTGAGCGGCGATCGAAAACAATATCTCTATCCGGTAATGGTTCGCCATTCCCTTCAAGTGCCGCTCCATTTGTTTTGCGGTCTTCAATTTTCTCATACTTTCATTATATACCACATCCTTACATTCTCAAGTTTGTAAGGATGTTATTTTAAATGCTCTTTGATGATTTTGAAATCTTGCTTCAGGGTGTCCAGCTTGCTGTTGTCGTAGACGGCGACGGCGGGATGAAATAATGGAATGATGGTGTAAGAATTCTGGTTTTGAGGATCTTGAACCGCAAATTTCCGGCCCCGCAGCTGGCTGATGCCCTTCTGGCTTTCCGGCACCCCGAATTTATCCAGGATGAAATGCGTTGAGTAGTTTCCCAGCGTGGCGATGATCTTGGGATTGATTATCGCGATCTGGCGCAAAAGATACGGCGTGCAGGCAGCAATCTCATCCGGCGCCGGCTCGCGGTTGCCCGGCGGCCGGTCTTTCAGGATATTGGCGATATACACCTCTTCCCGCTTGATGCCGACCGAGGCCAGCAGCTGATCCAAAATCTTGCCGGCGCTGCCGCAAAACGGCACGCCTGTTTTGGCCTCATTGGCCCCCGGCGCCTCGCCGATGAACATAACCTGCGCATCATGATTCCCCTGCCCCACCACTGGCAAAACCCGACTCTTATACAACCCGCATTTTTGGCAAGCGATAACTTCCTCCTTTATCGCCAAAAGCAATTTATCCTTTTGAGTTTGGTCCATGGTTTAATAAAATCAAGCGATTTACCGATGTCAGACTTCGATAGATTTCCATACTAGTTAATTTTCATTATTGTTTATATGCAGCAAAAATTAGGCTCAAGTCTGCCCCATCAATTACACCATAATAAACCGTCTGGCCACTAATCGCCTTAACGACAGCGAAGGCCTGCATTTGAGATACTATTGAAGAATCAATCTGTCCATTATAAACAATTAGATATAAATCCGCTGGCTCATCAAAAAGTCTAGTAATTTGATCACCATTCTTTCCCATTTTAGCAGGAACTAGTTTTCCTTTAGTTCCTCTTCCTTTAAAAGCAATGGCACATCTTAAACGCTTCGATTTTAAAATTAATCGAGTTGAAAATAAATCGCTTTTTTCTCCACCCCAATCTTTAAATGTCCCCTTTTCTTTCAGAATCCTTTTAAAAAGATCTTTGATTTCGTTCTCCCTGAGACCCTTAACAGGAGAACCTGCCAACGCCCCCCTCACCTTTGAAAAAGATCCTATATCGTCGATGGTAATATAATGAGCATTTTGAGCCGAGATAGGAAAAGAGACAGAGACTCGCCCTATATTAACAGCGGTTTTTGGATGCGTTTTAGTTGATAATTTTTCTAATTTTTTCTTATTTTTTACTAGCTCAATAATGTCTCTATATCTCGGCGAAAATTCTTTTCTTTTTCTATATCCATTGGAAATTTTTTCGATCAAGAATCCATCCATCTTGCCACCTTCTTTTAGAATATGAGTTTGAGAATATCCAGTAAATCTCATAAGCTCTTTAATAGTCTTTATTTCTTTCTTACCTCTATAAATTGCCTCGAAAATTCGCCTTCTCACTTTAGAGCGACCTAAAATTTTCGCAGCTGTTGCAAGCTGATCATTATAATTAGAAAGCGTATCTGTGACCCTAACTGGAGAATGAAACATAAATTAACCCTTCTTAATCTTTCTAGCTGGCACCATCTTACTAAGTGTTCCCTTGGTAACTTTTAGTATGCCAGCAACGGCGCTCGCCTGTATACCGCGCTCAACAAGATTAAGAATCATGAGTTTTTTAATGTCTTCAAGCAGTTTTATTATTTTTTTGTCCATATTTTCATTATTTTAATTATTCGATCTTTTGATACCATCCAGTATTTTATTTACTTTTGCTTTATCAATACTTAAACGAGCACGAATTTTATTACGATCAAGATTGGTTCGGTTAAACTCTAAAGCAAGAAGAGATTCAAGCAAATAAATAATTCTATTTAATTTTCTATCCAAGGGATGTCTACCAATTGTTTTTGCCATATTATTTTTTCTTATCATTTTTAATTTTCTGCGCAGCAACCTTTTTAATACCCGAGGCAATTTTCGTTATCCTTGCACAATCTATTTTTCCAAAGACAGTTCTGATTTCCTTTTGACCAAATCCCTCTCTACACATAAGAAATATAAATAAGTCTTTTACGACCTCATTTAAATTTTTAAGCTCGTTAATAATTTTATTATCCATATTATTTTATTTTTTTATTTTTAATACGACTTTTTAATACCTCGACTGTTTTTTTAGTGGTGCCTATAATATTCGCGATATCTTGATTGCTTAACCCAAAGCGGTTAAGCACTTCTACGCCCTTTTCATTTGTCATCTTTGAAACATCTTCAATAAACGAAAGTGCTATTAGGGCACTCAACTTTTTTGAGACTTGTTCAAATAAATCTTGATTTTTGTCTTTCATATTTTTATATTTTTAATTGCTTCAACGACTGTTTTTTTCTGCATACCTAATACTTTGGCGGCTCGCTCCTGCGTCATTCCGCCAGACACAAGAATTACAGCCGATTTTTCTCTAGCGCCTTTCGCAGATGCTTTATCTTTCGAAAGCTGACATAATAGTTCACTTAAGAGGACCAGTAATGCATCCAGGCGCGCAAGCGACAAGTCTTTATCAATAAATAGCTTATTCTTTTTACTTTTGCTCATGTTTTTTGTGCTTTTCTCTACGAAGCCCGACTAGCTCTTTGTTAATATGCGGCTGGGTTCGACCTAAGATTTCGGCTATATCGCGAGGACGAATACCAAGATCATCTAAAATCCCTACCTGCTCCTTCAAGCTTCTACTCGGCCTATCACTTGGTGTCATACGCAGAAGAAGTGATATAACTACTCCCAATCGCTTGTTAAGCTCGGAAATGTCTTTGTTTATAATATTATTTTCTTCAATCATGGTAGTTAATTTAATAAATTATTGATTAAAATCTCTGATTTAAAGGAAAAGTTGTTAGTCTGTTAAGCTACTCTATCAACTCAAGTATAGACCTGTATAAAAAACTGTCAATACTTCTCCTGTGGATAACTGCTCGGGTTTTGCTCGGGTATACATAGTATAATATATATATGCTTACCCCAAGGCAAAAACAAATTAAAGACCTTATAAATAAAGCCATACTAAAAAATGGCGTAGCCCCAACAGAACGAGAAATAGCTCGCCGAGTTAGAATCTCTCCGTCGACTGCGCACGAACATTTTGATATGCTCCTAAATAAAGGATACATAGAAAAAATTCCTGGACGCGCAAGAGGGATTTCAATATCAGAACCGTCCCACTTAGTCAGAGTACCTCTACTAGGACAAATCGCGGCTGGTCAGCCGATTGAGGCAATTCAAGAAAGAGAAACGATCGCTATCCCAAAAAGTAAGGTTCCCCCGTCATCGGAGGTCTATGCTCTTCGTGTAATTGGCAACAGCATGATTGATGAGAATATAAACGACGGGGATATTGTTTTAGTGCGACAACAAAAAACAGCCGAAAATGGACAAAAAGTAGTAGCCCTTATAGATAGTTGTGAAGCAACACTAAAAAAATACTATAAAGAAAAAGGGTATATCCGTTTACAGCCGGCAAACAAAACCATTGAACCAATAATAATTAAGAAAGGCAGAGAAATTTCTATACAAGGTATTGTTATAGATATAATAAAAAACGAAAAGGAGCTACAAGCAGAAGAGTTATTGCCGCAAAAGGAAACAAAAAAATATGGGGCGCTGCCTCTAAATAAAATTATTTGTGGCGATTCAGTTGCGGAACTAAAAAAAATCCCTGATAACTCAATTGATTTAGTTGTCACCTCCCCGCCCTATGACGGAATCAGAAAATATAATGGATTTACTTTTGATTTACATGCTACCGGTAAAGAAATATATCGCGTATTAAAAGAAGGCGGCATTGCCGCCATGGTTATTCAGGATCAAACAAAAAACTTCGGCAAATCGCTAACCTCGTTTAAAACAATAGTGGACTGGGTTGATAATGCCGGCTTTAAATTATTCGAAACGGTTATTTACAGAAAATACGGCGCAGAGGGCGCCTGGTGGAATAAACGATTTCGCGTTGACCATGAATATATGCCGATTTTTCTAAAAGGAGAGAGGCCGCGATACTTTAATAAGGAACCCCTGAAAATTCCCTCAAAACACGGCGGTAAAACATTGACCGGCGGAGGCACTCGCCTTACTAATGGCGTGAGGATTGCCACTCGGCCGATCACTATTAACCCAACTAAATGTCGCGGCACCATTTGGGAATATCTGACGGCGGGAGATGGCACTCGCCTTAAACACCAGCATCCGGCAACATTTCCCGATAAACTTCCCCTCGACTTTATCCAATGCTTCTGCCCGGAAAATGGCGTTGTTTTAGACCCATTTATTGGAAGCGGCACAACCGCCTTGGCTGCTATTCAATTAAATAGAAATTACATTGGAATAGATACATCAACTGAATACTGTGAATTGGCAAAAAAACGCCTAAAAGAAGAAGGTGTATTCAATAAAACATTATTTTAATAGAGCATTTTTCTTATCTTCTAAGGTATATTCTATCGCCAATCCGCTGGTCATAGCCCAAGACAGCGGATTGTTTTTTATCATTTCTTCAAAATTTCTATTACTTGGCTGAATACTGCTTTTATTGAAACGATAAAGTTTTAAATTATTCCATTGCCAATCATTTTTATCATATCCCCACTTAGTTAACTTCGACAAAATTTCTAAAAAGATGATCGCCTTTTTACTTTCTTCTTTATCAATTTCATAAACATCATCTTTTTTAATAATATTGATTGGGTTTCCTTTTGAATCAGAAATTTTTATTTTATCATTTCTCCCTCGACCGTCGCTTATTTCGTCAATCCTTGTGAAAAAATCCTTCAAGGCAAGCATTAAATCATAAACAGAATAATGTTCGTTAAAAAATATATCGTTCAATTTGTTGGCGCTCAAATCTGCTTTCAGATATCTTAACCAATCAATGCAGTTCTCAGGATAGCTAAATAAATTTTTAAACACGCCATCGACATAAAGCAGTGGACAAATTGCAGTTTTTGGAATCGTCAATTTTATTTTTGAACCAACTATTCCCATTAATAAATGAATTGTGGCCAAGGGATATTTTAGACGAAAATCATTATAGCCATCGTAGTTTCTTAAATTATTCGCCTGAATACAATTTTTAAAATTATCCCAATTGCTGGGCTTTTTCTTTTTATTAAATTGCACCATATGATGCCCAACACTCTTTATCTCTTCTCTAAAAATTTCCATATCTAAAAAAATACAATCTTTAACAGAGGTTTTTTTATCTAACAGCATAACCTTACCGTCGTAAAACCCTTTTATCTTCCATCCCAAATATGACGACATAAATAATCCGCATAACAAACCATCGCTATCCGGGCTTAAAATACAATTCTGCCCTTTCTTTATTATCCAGGGGTATTCATTAACTATTTTTTCGTAGTCGATTTGATCATTTTTACCCGCTAACAATTCTTTGATTTTTGACATAATATTCAATAAAAATTGTATTGTATAATCACCCATTACATCTTTTCTGGCGCGCTTATTCCCATCAAGTCTAAAGTATTCTTGAGGGTTATTCTGGTCGCCTCGCATAATGCTAAGCGGGCAACAGTTAAATCTTTATTTGTCTCATCTATAACCTTACAGTCCTCGTAGAATTTATGAAAACTGCGAACAAGATCCATGGAGTATTGGGGCAGGCGATGGACACCATAGTCGGTGGCGGTGTCGGCGATGATTTCTGGCAGGCGGATGAGTTGTTTGATTAATGCCAATTCTGATGGATGGGAGAGTAGCTGATAGCTGTTAGCTTGTAGCTTATAGTCGGATACAACATCTCCCCTAACCCCTCCTGAAGGAGGGAAACCACTTTCCGATGCTTTTCGTAGAATACTGCAGATCCGCGCGTAGGCGTATTGGACATAATAGACCGGATTTTTTTGCGACTGTTCCTTGGCCAGGTCCAGGTCAAAGTCCATATGGGTGTTGGGCGCGCGCATCAAAAAGAAAAATCGCGCCACATCCAGCGGAATTTCTTCCAGCAATTCATCCAGGGTTATATATGTCCCCAAGCGCTTGGACATTTTAACTTCCTGGCCTTTGACCATCAGCCGCACCAGCTGCATGATAACGACTTCCAGCTCCCCCGGCATATCCAGGGCTTTTTTGACGGCCTGCAAACGCAAAATATAGCCGTGGTGATCCGCGCCCCAAACATTGATGACTTTATCGAATTTATCTTTGACGAATTTTTTGTAATGATAAGCGGCGTCCGGCAAAAGGTAGGTGGCGGCGGCGCTTTTGCCGTCTTTGGCGGAAGTTATCAGCACGCGATCTTTATCGTCGCCAAATTGGGTGGACTTAAACCACACGGCGCCGTCTTGTTCGTAGGTTAAGTTCTTGGCTTTGAGCATTTGCAAAACTTCATCCGTTTCACCCGACAGCCGCAACGAGTTTTCCGAAACCCATTCATCGAATTTTATTTTCATCCTGTCTTTGATGGTGGGCTGGAGCATTTTTGCCAAAATATATTTGGCGGCTTTTTGGCCGACTTTTTTTGGATCTTTGGAACAGAGCCAGCAAATGAATTTTTTGTTCAATTTATCGATATACTCGCCTTTGTATTGCGCCTGCTCATCTTTGAGCACGGAATGACCCAGCACTTCCACCTGATAACCCGCGTCGTTGACAAAATATTCCCGTTTAACATCAAAACCGGCGCGCGCCAGCACATTGGCCAGCACATCGCCGAAAAATCCGCCCCGGCCGTTGCCCAGCGTTAACGGGCCCGTGGGGTTGGCGGAAATGAATTCCACCTGCACTTTTTTATTTTCGCCGATATTTATTGCGCCGTAATTTTCTTTGGCTTTTAAAATTTCCGCCACCTGTTGGCGGAAAAATTCGTTGGACAGCGTGAAATTGATGAACCCGGGCGAAGCAACTTCAATTTTGGAAAATATATGGGTGTCAGACACCAATATTTTTTGAACCAACGCTTGCGCTAAAATCATCGGATTTTTGCCTTCTTTTTTTGCCAATTTCAAAACCGCGTTGGTGGAATAGTCGCCAAAGCCGGGATTTTCCGGCCGGTCGATCGCGGCGTCGGGAAGGTTGAGGAGTTTTTGGATTTGGGAACGGATCATAAATCATTCTTTGTCATTCCGAGTGCAACGAGGAATCTCCCGCGTATGCGGGCAACTAATCTGGCATTCGCCAGAGATCCTTCGCTTCGCTCAGGATGACAACTTTAAAGACCTGGATCCCGCATCAAGTGCGGGATGACAATTCAAATAGGGCCTGGATCCCGCTTTTGCTCGCCTCGCTGGAGCTTTGGCGAAGCAGGCGGGAATGACAAAAAAAATATAGATTTAAAAACGCTTTCTCTGCCTTTAGTTTAGCCAATAATCGTGATAAAGTAAAACCCCGTAGTGAAACTTCGATATTTTATGTTTTTCGGTTAGAATAAGAGTAGCCAAACAAATTATGGCAGGTAAATAAGTTAATAAATCTTATTAAATCACACGAATCGAAGTTCTACTACGGGGTAAACTTAATATGCCGGGTAGTAGAAATTCGATTGGGTATCCCTTATATCAGCGCATACTATAGTTCAATACCCTCCGAAATTTATACTACTTGGCAAGTGCATAGAACAATAATTAATATATCAAATTTTCACTACCCGGTATGTCCGACTACGCTTTCAACCGGCAAGCCAGCTATGACTACGCTTTTTTGGAAACCTACGAAGCAGGGCTGGTTTTGAGCGGCCAAGAAGTCAAATCCGTGCGCGGGGGCCATATTTCGCTCCAAGGGGTTTTTGTGGTCATCAAGGGCGAAGAAGCGTGGCTGTTAAACGCCACTATCGCCCCCTACCAAGCGGGCAATGTCCCGGCCGACTACAGCCCCACCCGCTCGCGCAAGCTTCTGCTCCATAAGAACGAGATCCGCTCGCTTATCGGCTCAACGAAGCAGACCGGGTTGACTTTGGTGCCTATTCGGGTTTATAATAAATCGGGTAAAATCAAGTTGGAGTTCGCCCTGGGCCGCGGCAAAAGGACCATCGACAAACGGGATATCATCGGCAAGCGCGAATCGGACCGGCGCATCCGGCGGGCGGTGAGAGGAAAAATTGAATAATATCTGCTCCTTCTGTCATTCTGAGGGAGCATAGCGACTGAAGAATCTATAGATCCTTCACCGCCCACTGGCGGTTCAGGATGACAATGCTATTTTTTACAATTTGAATTAAGTTGCGTTCGCCTTTGCTTCATTTCTTGCTTCTTGGGGTTTACCCCGAGCGAGCGCCCGCCTCACCTTGACGGCGAGTCGAGGCAAGAAGCGGAACGAAGGGGGGCGCAAGTTTCGACATCAAATGTCCTTAAAAATACGCAAACCGAGTGTGCTAAAATCTCGATAAACTTTCAGCAAACAAACAAATGTCAACTTTATGACAGGCATCAAGAATGCGTTCGCGCCTTCTTATGCTCCGGTTCTGGCCTAATAAAATAGCCCAAAACCCATCCGGCCTGACGACTTCCGATAGGCAGAGCCCGGGTGTAATCTTTTCGGAATAGATAGTATCCTTTCCGGGGGATGCGATTGAAAAATTACCGGATAGGGTCTGAAACGTTTTTGCCTGATTCACAGCTTCAGATCCCATCAAATAAATCAGGCTAAGTTTGTAGATGTATTTTAAGAATATTTTTTGGACGGGAGTTCAATCTCCCCGTCTCCACCGCGTAAAATCATGAGCGAAGCGAAGGATTTAACGCGCCCCGTGGTAATTTGCGTCAGCAAATTATTTTACGGGGCAACATCATTAATTTCGCTCATGATCACGCGGCGCAGCCCGTAAAGCCCGCCACGGGCCACGGCCCGTAAAACTTCGTCAAATATGCATTACGTTGTATATATTCTTGAAAACCAAAATGATAAAAGCTGGTATATTGGTTTTACTTCGAATCTAAAGCAACGACTGCAAGAACATAAATATAAAAAATCCCCGTATACGAGCAAGAAGGATAACTGGGAATTGATATACGCGGAATTATATTTGAATAAATTTGATGCACTGGGCAGAGAAAAATTCCTCAAAAGCGGATCGGGCAGAAAATTTTTGAAAAAACAACTGGCAAATCATTTAATCACTAACCCCAAACCTTGATAAGAAAACCATTTTTTAACCAGCCGAGGCAGCCACAGAATCGCATCAACGGTTTCATCCGTGCGGCGGAAGTTCGCGTGGTTGATGAAAAAGGAGTGCAGCTTGGCGTGATGAAAACCGCCGACGCGCTGGCCCTGGCGTATGATCGGGGGCTGGACCTGGTGGAGATAACGGACAAAGCCGTTCCGCCGGTCTGCAAGATAATCGACTACGGCAAATTCCTGTACCAGAAAGAAAAGAAAGCCAAGGAGATGACCAAGACCCATAAGGTTGAAATTAAAAATATCCGGCTGAGCTTCAATATCGCCAAACACGACCTGGAAATGAAAGCGGCCCAAACGCAGAAATTCTTGGAAAAGGGCGACCGCGCCAGAATCTCCATAGTTTTGCGGGGACGAGAAAAGGCCTTCGGCCACCTCGCCAAAGAAAAATTGGAAGATTTTAAAAATTATATCCAGATTCCGACGATCATCGACCAGCCCATCACCAAAGAACCCAGAGGATTTTATATGTTAATCAGCAAATCCCGTTAAAAATTATCCCGTAAACTTATTGCAAAAATATACTATATAGCTAAAATAATTTATTAAAAGCCAGAAGGCGTATCCAGTAATTTCTAACGGGACAAAGGAAAATAAATTTATGAGCACCAAGACAATAAAAATGGCGACCAAAAGATTGAAGCTGACCAAGAAGGGCAAAGTGCTTTTCCGGCCGAGCCGCCAAAACCATTTTAACGCCAAACAGACGGGCGATCAGTCGCGCCAAAAACGAGGCCTGCGCAGCATGGCTAAAGGCCAGACCGATGTTTTCAAAAGGATACTGGAAAGATAATATACTTAACCCAAATTTCCAATTACCAATTTCCAATGACCAATGATTGAAAATTGAGATTCGAAATTGATAAACTAAAAATATGGCAAGAGTAAAACGCGCCGTCGGCGCCAAGAAAAAAAGAAGGAAGATATTCAAGCTGGCCAAAGGATATATGTGGGGCCGCTCCAAACGTTACCGCACAGCCAAAGACGCGGTCAAGCACGCTTTGGTTCACGCTTATGTGGACCGGCGCAAAAAGAAACGCAACGCCCGCCGCTTGTGGAACTTGCAGATAAACGCGGCCACGCGCGAACTGGGCATGACCTACAGCCGGTTCATCGAAGGACTGACCAAAAAGAAGGTGGGGCTCGACCGAAAGGTCCTGTCGCAGCTGGCCCAAATGCAACCGCAGGCCTTCAAGGAAATAGTGGAGATGGCGAGAAAATAATTGAACTTAAAAAAACCGCTTCATACGCGGTTTTTTTTATTATTTAAACTCCCTCCTAACCTCCCTTTTTCAAAGGGAGGAACTCCCTCCTTTATAAAAGGAGGGGTGAGGTGGATTTAATCTTACCCCTCCCTTTCCGTAAAGGGAGGTTGGGAGGGATTTAGTTTAGGACCTGGATCCCGATCCCTCCTTCGCTAAAAGCTATAGAAGGGCAAGGCAAGTGCGGGATGACAACCACTATTTATGAGGTGTCAAAATATTTTTATATTTAGACAGCAATAAAACAAAACTCACCGCCAGCGCCCCCAGGCAATCCTGCATCACATCTTTCCAGCGCGCTTCGCGCAAGGGCACGAAATACTGGTGAAATTCATCGGAAGCGGCGTAAAGTACAGTCAAAAGCAAAGACCGGAGCAGCGCTTTTTTGAAACTGACATTCTCGCCATAATAAAGCACGCGCCAAAGCAACAGATTCAACAAGCCGAATTCTCCGGCATGGAAAAGCTTGCGCCAGAACACATCCCAAAAAACCGTCATATTGGAAGCCAGCCCGGAAACACCGGACAAATAAAAAATAACGCCGGCCCAGAAAATTACCGGCAGCCAATAATTAAAGAATTTTTTCATAAAGATGCGTCCTGTCATTCCCGTGAAAACGGGAATCCGGGGCCTGGATCCCGCATCAAATGCGGGATGACAAATTTATGTTTGAAGATTTGCCGCTCTCCCATTTTCAATCTTCCCTCACTCTTTTTTCAATAATTTTATTTTCGCCGCTATCACCCTTGTTTTTTATTTTTTACCGGATAGGCGCGTAAAAATTTATCGGCCTCGATCAGAACCTTATGATTATTGCCCGATTCTGTCAGCCGTTTTTTAGCCGTTTCAAAATCCAGCCAAGCAAAGCCCAGATGCTCGCTGGAGATCTTGGCGTTCTTGCTCCTGCTTTGCGCCAGGAAAAAAACCATTTCCGTGAAAACCACCCGCCCGCGCTGTTCCGCTTTGCGGGAATTCTGCGTGCCCCGGTATAAAAGTTTTTTCTTGATCTTGAAGCCGGAAATAAAAACTATATCACTAAGATTTGTCTCTTCTTTTATCTCGCGCCTGGCCGCGGCCAATTCCGTTTCCTCTTTTTCCGTCCCACCCTTAGGGAAACCCCAATAGCGCCTGTGCCTCAAAAGCAAATATTCTATTTTCCCGCCGGCAGAACGGTAAAAAATCACCGCTCCGGTCGTCTTTCGCCAAATAAAAAATCTCTTCATTATTTGTTCAAAAAATTAAGCAAGTCCTCCCAACTTAAGCAATTTATAATATCTTTTTTTTCACACCAGCCGCGGCGCGCCACTGATGCGCCCAATTCCAAATATCCCAGGTGTCCGGCATCGTGAGCATCTGTGCCGATGGAAAGTTTAACGCCCATAGCAATAGCCCGCTTAACATTCTGCCAGGTCAAATCCAACCGCTCCGGATAAGCGTTGATTTCAATCGCCGTGCCGGTTTTTACCGCCTGCTTGAAAACAATATTCCAATCAACTTCGTAGCCCTCGCGCCGGCCCAGCACCCGGCCGGAAGGATGCGCCCAGATATCCATATGGGGATTGGCCATCGCGCGGCAGACCCTTTTTGTCATTGCCTCTTTATCCATCTTGAAATTGTCGTGGATGGAAGCGAGCACTATATCCAACTTTGCCAGCACCTCATCTTTTATTTCCAATCCCCCGTCTTTATTTATATCCACTTCCGCGCCCTTCAGAATTTTTATGCCTGATATTTTTTTGTCCGCCTTCTCAATCTCGGCCATATATTTTAACAGCTTTTTTTCTTTCATTCCGCCGGCGATGGCCAGATAGCCGGCGTGGTCCGTTATGGCAATATATTCGCGGCCCAATTTTTTAGCCGCTTCGGCCATTTCCAGAATAGAGAAAGAGCCGTCGGACCAAGTTGAATGCATCTGCAAATCGCCTTTTACATCTTCGTATTTCACTAAATTTGGTAGATTACCTTCTCGCGCGGCCTCTATTTCGCCCGTGTTTTCGCGCATCTCCGGCTCGATATATTCCAGGCCCAATTTTTCATAAATCTCTTTCTCAGTCTTTCCGGCAACGGACTTTTTGCCGTGAAATAGTCCATACTCATTCAGCTTATACTTTTTGCTTTCCGCAATCTTGCGCAGCTCAATATTGTGGTCTTTATTGCCGGTAAAATATTGCAGCGCCGCGCCGAACGATTCTTCGGGCACGACCAAAAAATCGGCATTCAGGCCGTTGTGCAATCTGACGGATGATTTGTTCTCGCCTTTGGCCAGAATCTTTTCCACTTCGGGGATATTGCAAAAATAATCCATGGCCTTGGCGGAATCATCTGTGATGGCTAAAACATCGATGTCACCCACGGTCTCTTTGCGCCGCCTGATGGACCCGGCCGCAACCGCCGCGCTAACGCCTTTAATCCCCGCTAAGCGCGCCTCAAATTTTCTCGCCAGCGGCAAAATATCTCCCAGCAAAACGCGCCCCTGGCCGCCTTTGACATATTCCAAACCCCGTAAAATATTATCCTGGGTCTTTTTGCCAAAACGCGGCAATTTGGCGATCTTGCCTGCCCTGGCCACTTTTTCCAGGTCTTGCAAAGTTTTTACGCGTAATTTTTCATACAAAACCTTTACGGACTTTGGCCCCAGCCCCTGAACAAGCGTTAAATGTTCCAAATCCACCGGACAGGCCTTTTTCAGTTTTTCATATTCTTTTATCTTCCCCGTTTTGATAAATTCTTCGATCTTCTCCGCCAGACCTTGGCCAACGCCTTCAATGGCCATCAACGATTTTACTCCGCCTTTTTCATAGATATCCGCCAGATCGTCTTCCACGCCTTCAATAACCCGCGCGGCCCGCTCGTAGGCCTGCGGTTTGAACGCCACATCATCCATGGCATAGTATTCGGAGATCTGGTAGAAGATTTTTGAGATACTTTGATTTATCATATTAATTTAATCTTAAACCTTAAATCCTCTTTTCCCAAGTCCTTCGCTTTGGGCGAAAATTGCAAGATTAATTCCTTGGCTTTGTCAATTATATCTTTTTCTGTCATCCCGAACTCGTTTCGGGATCCCTTGTCTTGAGATCCTGAACCAAGTTCAGGATGACAAAAAGTAGCGCCGCGGACCAAAGCCAGAGGTCCGACAAAATTATCCGGCGCAACCAAAATATCACCTTGCCCGGCTATGTTTTCTAAAATATTATTTTCTTCCTGGTTGCGGCCGAGAATAATTTGGACACCGCTCTCTCTTCTGTCATTCCCGCGCCGCGCCCTTCCAAAGCCGCAGGCGAAGGAGGGAAAGCGGGAATCCATGTCTTCATTCGAGATACTGGATCCCGGATCAAGTCCGGGATGACAAGAAACGGCGACCCAAAAATGCCGCCCTATCGCCACCAGATCCACATCGTCTGAATTAAAATCCGACTTGTTGGCCATCAGCTCGCGCAAGCGGTCCGCAAAACCCTTTTGCGTCAGCGCGCAGCCGCCGGCAGGGGTCGGATATTCTTTGATGCCGTATTGCTCGGCCAGTGCCATCTGTATTTTGCGGCTCCGGCCGGAAATATTCAATAATCTTTCCCTATCCACCACCCCTTCATTCTCCGCGATGGTCGGCTCAAGCAATTTAGCCGACAGCGGCCGCAAAAGATAGCCGACAATATCCGCGTCTTTAGCCACAATATCCAAGGCCTTTTTATGTTGGCTCATTGGCCGCTCGCCCAGCACCTCGCCCGTGGCAATGAAATCAAATCCCTCCGCACGCATAATTTCCCCGGCTTTTTTCAGCATCAAAGCGTGGCAATCGATGCAAGGATTCAAGCCCGTGCCGTAGCCGTGCCTGGGGTGTTTCAAAATGGGCAAAAAATCTTTCCTGATATTCACCTCTCTTAAGTTTACTCCGAGCATTTTTGCGGCGAGGCGCGCCTTGCTCGGCCCGCAAAAATTAGTGCGAAAATTCACCGCCTCAACAATGATTCCCTGCTCCAATAACAATTTGACGGCCAGGATAGAATCCAAGCCGCCCGAGAGCAAAACCAGCGCTTTTACCTGTTTTTTCATACCAGGTAGTAGAAATTTGACCAAGAATTACTCATTAAAAAATTATTAATCCTTGTATTATTCCCTACTTTTTATATTACCAGATACTCGCATATTTATAATTAAAGCGTCAAATTTTCACCACCTGGCATGGTTTAAATATGGCACATTTTACCATTTTTGCAAACAAAAAAACTCCTCGCGGGAGTATTTTGACTTACCAAAAATATCGCACCAATATTTTGCCGATCGGAGCATTGAACTCAGACGCTCTATTCTATTTTACTTGGACGCCACCCACCACCAAATGAGGCCGACAACCACCAGCACGACCACTATGGTCCAAACCCACGCTGTTGTAGACATAGGTTTATGGTTAATGATTATCTTATTTTAATAATATTACCGTTAAAATGGGGAGTCAAGAACAATGACTAAATAAAACTTATTTATTTTCTCCCTCCTTTTTAAAGGAGGGGTGGGGGTGGATTTAAATCCCTCCCAACCTCCCTTTAAAAAGGGAGGGGCAAATAGTCATTAAAACAGCGTTTTTTGTTTGTTAAGATGCTTCCGCTCTTCTTCGTTATAAATTTCCACCTTGCCGTATTCGCCGTCGTAGCCCGGATGGATTTTAACCTTCCCCTCCCGCACGCGCATGATGGCCTCGGCCACTTCGGGCTTGGCCGCTCTTAACAATTCTTCTTTCGGCAACTCGGTCAAAATCTTAAATTCATTGCCGAATCTATTTATCAGTTCCTGGTAAGTCGTGTCCACTTTTTTTGTGCCTGTGCCCACGCCGAAATTGTCGGCGATGATCTCTTCAAGCGGTATCAAACAGGTGAACGGCACGACCCGCGCGGGCTGGCCGCCGATGGGCCTATCCGCCAGAGAATAGACGCGGCTTAACACGCCGATAGTCAGTTTCTTTTTGCAGACAGGGCAGATGCCTTTGTGTTTTTTTGTTTCTTCCGGCGAAAAAGATATTTTGCAGTTGCGATGGCCGTCATAGTGATATTTTCCTTCTTCGGGAAAAAACTCGATAGTTTTGGCCAGGCGGTTTTTGACTGACGAAGGCGCTTTGACGCCCAGGCGCAACGCTTCCATAATGGGTTTGTAGCCCTCGATCTTACCCTCAAAAATATTCGCTTCCCGGCCTATGCGATGAGGGCTATGAGAATCGGAATTGGAAATCAAAGAAATATTGTCTAAATCAGACAAGCGCCAGTTCATGGCCGGGTCGCTGGACAACCCGGTTTCCAGCGCGTAGATATGGCGAGCGTATTCATCAAAACAATCCTTCAAAGAATTAAAGCCCGACTCGGAACCAAAAACCGAAAAATGCGGGGTCCAGATATGCGCCGGCACTATCATCGCTTCCGGCGAAATATTCAAGACGATTTTGGCCAGCTCTTTAGCGTCGAGCCCCAGAATAGGCCGGCCGTCGGCTTTCAAGTTGCCTATCCAGCCCAAATGCGCGTTGATCTTTTCCACCGCCGCAAAGCTCGGCGCAAAAACCAACACATGCACCTTGCGCGTCTTGCCTCGTTTTTTATAGATGCAGCTTATCTCGCTGGTCAATAAAAATCGCACACCGAAACTTTCGGCATTATCATTCGGCAGATGCCAACCGTTATTCAGTTTTATTTTATTGACTTTACGCAATTTAAAAAGGCCCGGCTCAACCGGTTCCAGCTTGCTCTTTAATTCTTTAAGCCACGCCGGATGGGTGAAGTCCCCCGTTCCCAGGATATCAACCCCTTTGATGCGCGCCCACTTATCCAGAGTTTCCAGATCCATATCTTTGGATGTGGCGCGGGAATATTTGGAATGGATATGGAAATCAGCGATAAAAGACATAAAAGAATAAATTAAAAAAGGCCTAAGCCCTCCTTGCCTCATTTATTGATTAGATTTTACCACAAATCTCTGAAAAATAAATCCCCAACGCTTATCGCGTTGGGGATTTCTTAATGAAAAGAATTCCTCTCTGTTTCTTCTTTTTTTATCTCAGGCAGCCTGACGCTCCCATTCGGAAAACCGGCCGGCAAGGCAACCCACCTCTTGTCAATTTCCCTGCCCTCAGCCCGAACCAGCAGAACGGAAATCTCCGACAGATGAAAATTACAGATCTTCGCCAGCTGTTCCCGAAAAACGAAATTCAGCAGGCGCATTTTTTCAAAATTAGCCGAGGCCTCATAGTGCAGGATTGCGCGAGGCAGATCATCTTCGGGCGGCGTCGCCGCGATCCAACGACCGAACATTTTCTCGTCGATGTAGGCGCCCAGCAGTTCCGTTAGCTTGCCGAAAACTATTTCCACATGCTCGGGTGCGCCCTCGATATAGACACCAGACCGCTTGCCGCTGAATTCGAACGGTGAAGAAATCACCAAATCGCTTCCCGGAAAAACATCCTTAAGAACAATCGCCGATTTGTCGACATGCCCCTCAAAATGCCTCATTCTCCACCTCCTTATTAAGAGCCCTTAGAGAAGAACTAATTAGTTACTCTTGCATAATAATTGTATCTCTCGCGAGAAATATGTAAAGACAGGGTTTATTCTGGTGCCCTCGGCAGGAATCGAACCTGCAGCTTCTCCTTCGGAGGGAGATATTGGATCCATTCAACTACGAGGGCTCGACTCTACTTGATCATTTAAACTAAAGCTCGCTAAAATTCCCAGCACCAGCCAGAACAAAATTTGCCCTTGCTGCAAATCCCACAAAAAATGGTCGAAAAGTCCAATGAGCAGCAATGCGCCGACAATAAACAGCAAATGACTTTCCGACAAATTATGTCGATATTTCCACGCGGCCCTTATAGTAAAGAATAAAAACAGCAAAAATGCAAGCAAGCCCAACGGGCCGGTTTCTGAAGCGATAAGCAAATAAATATTGTGCACGGGCTGAGCCATCCACGGCTCAAAATTGGCAATATCCGAACGAGTCAGCGCCCAGACAAAATTTCCCTGCCCAACTCCCAGGAAGGGATTTTTTTCTATCATCGTCAGCGCTTCCTGGTTGTAAAAGTATCTTAAATTGACGGCCTGGCTTCCAGATAGCGCGCCGGCATCGTAGCGCGCAGAAACATAAGGCCGGCAGATAATAGCCAATAGCGAATAGCAAATAGCAAATAGCAAAAAAATACCCAAAATCGGCTTCCTGTATTCTTTATTTTTCAGCCAGACAAAAATCAACCAGGCCGCAAGCGCCGCAAATCCGACAATAGTTACGCCGCGGGAAAAGGTGAAAAAAAGGGCGGATAACAAAAAAATGAAAATCGATGCGGACAAAAAACAATCAGCTCTCTTTGTCATTCCCGTGAAAACGGGAATCCAAGACCTGGATCCCGAGCTCGACCCATGATGACACTCATTGTATTGTTTCAGCCACAGCCACGCCATTCCAAAAATTGCCGCCATTAAGATCGCCGCCAAAATATTGGGATGCGGCACCAAGCCATAGGCGCGCATTATTTTGGCCCCGTTGACGATAATTTTCGCCACGCCGTCGATATTTGACGCCAACGGGCTTTCAGCAAAAATTTTCAAGCCCAAGCTTTTTTGGGCAAAAAACTGGTTTATCGCCACCGCGCTATTCAATGCCGCTCCGGCAATGAACCAACGCCAGAAACTTTTCAAGCCGTAAAGCACGGAAAAATTATGCTTGACATAAAGAAACAACGCGGACATTTCCAGCAATTTTAAAAACCCGTAACCGGCCAATAATTTATTCTGGGCAAAAACAACCGAAGCGCCGACAATCATTAAAAATACGCTCAAGAATATTTCCGGCCGGCCACATTTTATTTTGATGCCATCTTTTAAAATCCTGACAGCCCATAAAAATAAAATCGCCACGATGATGATATCTGTGGCGTAAAGATAAACGGAAGCCCACTCATTGAACGCGCCGCCGAATGGTTGCCAAACCAGGCGCAACTGCCAAAAAAAAGCGAAAGTGAAAAAATAAAACAGCGCTTTTTCAATTTTTATCAACCAGGTCATCTGCTTGTTAAGAAAGAAATAAGATTAACGATAATTCCCAGGGTAAAAATAAAAATCAGAAAGAGCCCCAGTGTCTTGGCGCCGGATAAGCTGTATTCGGGCCAACGGTCGCCATTTTTTTTGGCTTTGATATAAATAGCCATCGTCAAAATGCCGTCCAATCCCGCCATTATCGCACCCACAAAGCCGATGACAAAAATAAAGCTTTTAATCCCGGCCAAATATGCCGTCAAAGGTATGGCGCAAGTCAAGAAAAAGGCCGGCCACTCGCTTAAATGATAATCGTCGCGATAAATATTCCTTAAGCTATGGCCAACCACTATGAAGGAAGTGTAAACGGCCAGCAGGCCGAATATCGCGCCGATCTGAATAACCCAGGCGCCAAGATGCGGCACCAACCCAGAAATTGCTTCCTCGCTGGTGGCGGCGCCGGAAATTCCGACCACCGCCCAGACAAAAATAAGATAAAATACCGCTGAAATTACGGTTCCGTAAAAAATCGCCGTTTTCAGATTTTTTTCCTGGCCTCGCAGGATCTGGCGCATTTCCGGCACGGCCACCGAGCCGGCCAGGGCAAAAAGCATCACGCCGTAGGGTAAGAGCCAGTTTGACCCGTTAAAGCCGGAAAAATTATTCGCGTTAATAAGCGGCCAGCCCTTAAAAACAAGCAGGCCCATCGTGCCGACAAATATCAAGGTCATTATCAGCTCACTGCCAGAAATGAATTTCAGGCCGAAAAGCACAGCCAGCATCCCTAAGGCGAAAAATACCAGCACCCAAAGGGTTTCCGAACCGCCGAAGAACCGGCTCAAGATTATCCGTAAAAATTCTCCTCCCAAAATGATATAAGCCAAAAGAGAACCGTAATATTCAAAAAGCGCCACAATAGTGGCGAATATCTTGGCCCCGCGCCCCAGATATTTTTCCGCGTAGCCCACGAGCCGGTGGGGATGCTGCGTGCGCAAAACAACTTCGCCGTAAGAAAGATGTATCAAAATGACAACACCCGTTAAAATTATCAAATAAAAAAGGCCCAGGCCGAACCCGGCTTGCGCCATAACGAACGGAAGGCCGAAAGTTCCCGCGCCGATAATGGTTCCTGTCAAAACGGCGACCGCGCAAAAAAATCGGTAATTTTTTAAAATTTTCGACATATTCAAAATTAGGCGCGAGAGCAAACTACAGAGAAAAAGGATTTATCGTTAAGTTCTTGCTGATAAAATAAAACAGCGCCGCGCCCCATAAGATGGCGATTGCCGCGATGATGCGGCCTTCTTTGCGCAATTCCGGTTCGCTCAAATAAACCGCGCCCATAATGAGCCCGGCAAAGACCGGGTTCACCGCCGCCACCAAAATTCCCAGCCACAGCCACTTTTTTTTGGAAGAAATGACCAGCTTATCTTCCGCTTTGGCCCGTATTTGATTTGGATTCTGCTCTTCCATTTTTTACAAAATCTTATACACCTTATCGCCTTCTTTGACCTTTTGCTCCAATTTTACGCCGACCTCATCGCCCGATTTGGCTTCACTGATATCCTTGCGGTCAACTTGCATAGAATTAACCGCCTGCTCAAAATCCGTGGTCGAACCCTTAACGCGAATCCTGTCGCCCACGCGGAAAGAATCCGTCAGCCCGATGATGCCAACTCCTATATTGCCGAAATAATGGGTAATTTTTCCTATCAATTTTTCTTCTGCCATACTGCTCACCCCCTCTCAAAAATTTCCAAATCCCAATGACCAATTTTCAATCCTATCCCGCTCTGCGGGATTTTTTAGTCATTGGAAATTTGACATTTGATATTTATTTTTATTCTCCCCCTCCTTTGCCCGTTCCAAACTCAACCTCGATGTCCTTTTCTTTTTTTATCATTTCTATAACTTTTTCCACCAAAACTTTCGGATTGTCGTTATAAACGATTTTTCCCGGACCGCGGTTTCCTTTGGCCACTATTTCTTTTATCTCGTCGGCCATGCCGCCGGTGCCCGTCAGAACGCCAATGGGCTTTTTATCTTCAAAGGCGATGGTGAATTCATTCAGCGTGCCCAGCCGCCCGCAGACAAAGACCACCGCATCGGCCGCCCGGGTCAATATCAAATTGCGGCCGGAATATTCAAAGCCCGTGTAAACAATCATATCAAAATAATCTATGGGCAGGTGGTATGTTTTTACATGCGCGGCCTCGGAAGACGCGGGCGAGAATCCGATGGAAATACCGCCCTCTTCTTTGGCGCCAATGGCCGCCCAGTAGGGAGCCCCCGTGGTGGCGCCGGTGACCACAATGCCGTTCTGGCGCACTATCTCGCGCCCCAATTCCTTGGTCTTATCCATTGCATCTTCGGAGCAACAATCCGTGCGCGCCGCGCCCGAAACGCAGATCTTGTATTTCAAATGGCTTTTGGCTATTTCTTCCATACCGGGCAGTAGAAATTCGGCTATATTAATTAAATTCAACGAACTTAATTAATGATGCCAAACTCTATAGTTTTATCTATCTTTACCAACCAATGATAATCCGTATAAACTGCCGAATTTTCACTGCCTGGCATAATAATGTTATTTTAATTTAAAAACACGGTTAAGTCCATCAAAGCTCAACCGTTTCACCGAGCTTTGGCACCTCCGTAGTAATGCCAAGCTCATCGCGGATCAAACTGGCCAGAGCCGCGGCCGGTTTGGCTTCGCCTTGCACCACAAAAACTTTCGTCAATTTATGCTTGCCGCTGCCATCGCCGCAAGCGATTTTTTTGAAACTCTTTATCCAGTCCATCAGATAAAACTGGTCGGCGTGCGCCGAGTAGCCGGAAATTTTTTCCACTTTTGCCCGCACCTCCACTTCCTGATCCAGAACAACAACCCTTTTCTGCCCGTCGGCGATGCGCCGGCCCAGCGTACCTTCGGCCTGATAGCCCACCATCAGTAAGGTGTTTTTCGGGTCGCTCAGATACCGCACTTCATGATGCACGATGCGGCCGCCGTTGCTCATGCCCGACCCCGCGATGATAACTTTGGGAGACGGCGAATCATTTATTTCTTTTGATTCCTTGGAAGAAAGAGTGAAACGCAGTCCTGGAAAATTAAAAACATCATCGCCCGAGTCAATCTCGGAAGCCGCCTCTTTGTTATAGTATTGCGGATATTTTTTATAAACTTCAGTGATATGCGTAGCCAAGGGGCTATCAATATAAACAGGTATCCTCGGAATGCGCTTGTGTTCGATCAGGTCATTTATATGATAAAGCAGCTGTTGGGTGCGTTCCATGGCAAAGCTGGGAATCATCAAGACGCCGCCCTTGGAAATGGTGTCCTCGATGACATTCTCTATTCTTTCTTCGCCTTCTTCCGGCGATTCGTGGTTTCGGTCGCCATAAGTTGACTCCACCAGCACATAATCGGCGCAGATTAAATAATCCGGCGCGCGCAACAATGGCGCGGGCGGATGACCCAAGTCACCGGAAAAAACTATTTTCTTTCCTTCGGAGTCAAGCTCAACGATGGCCGAGCCCAGAATATGACCCGCGTTATGATATGTAAATTCAATATCTTCCGCGGCTTTGGTTTTTTTATAATAATCAACCGGCACAAACTGGCTCATCACCTGGTTGACTTCTTCTTGGGAAAACATCGGCACGACTCCCGCATGCTGGGCTTTTTCCGCCAAAACCCGCACACTGTCTTCCAAAATAAGGCGCGTGAAATTAACCGCCGGAGGCGTGGCAAATATCTTGCCGCGAAATCCCGCGTCGATGAGCTGGGGCAAGCGGCCAACATGATCAAGATGCGAGTGCGTGATTATCACCGCGTCGATGGTTTTGGCATCGTACTCGAATGGCTTTGAGTTCCTGGCTTCCAACTCCTTCGGCCCCTGGAACAAACCGCAATCAACCAAAATCTTTGATTTCCCGGTTTCCAGCAGATAATTGACGCCTGTTACCGCCTCCGCCCCGCCGTGAAAATGTAGTTTCATGATTGTCATTTTGTCATTCCCGCCCCGCATCAAGTGCGGGGAGAATCCAGGTTTTTTGTCGCCCTGAACTTGCTTGCCTCGCCAAAGCTTTAGCGACGGTTGGGCTTCAGGGCCTGGATCCCGGGTCAGGCCCGGGATGACAATTGTTTAATATTTTTATTAACCATTTTAATTTTCTCCACCTTCCGGCACTTCTGATATTTAAATACGCTCGGCGTGCGATAGGTCGTTTTGCCCCTTCCCGCCCTGGCTGAAGCGTAGTTTTTCATTCCAGGTAGTGAAAATTCGACTTATTCTTTATTATAAAAATATTCTTTAAGCATTCTTTTTAACAATCTGCTGCCTTGGCTGGTCTTTAAATACGCCTCTCTCCTTCTGGCGTCTTTTTCGCTCCTATAGGCCTCGTAAAATATAATTAGCCAAGGCAGATATGGTTTTGTAGAAAAAACCAATCCGCGATTATGTTCTTTTATTCTCTTGTTTAAATCACCCGTGTAACCGACATACAATTCCTTATTCTTTAAACTCTCTAAAATATAAACATAATAGAACATAATCGCTGTCGAATTTCTACTACCTGGCATACCGATATATTATACACTTTCCGGTATTTTAGCGCTACTATTGACATATTCATAGCGTTTTGATATAATATAACTATCAGATATAGTTCTTATCAGCTACCCATACCACCCACAAGGAGGGTCTTATGAGCAAAGATAGGTTCTGCCTCAAGTGCGGTTATCGGTATCCCAGCCAACGAGTCGGCCGGTGCCCTAATTGCGATGGCGAAGGAGCCGGCCATATAAGCCCGGAGGCCATTCGCCAGTTCAGGGAATTTGACAAAAAAGGCGGCGATATTCTTTCTCTGCGGCTCCATAACAAAAAGATTCGGCTTATCATGGAGTCCTGTCGAGAAAAATCCGCCACCCTTTCCGTGCTAGATATTGTTATCACCTTCGCCGATTACGGCAAGGGCCCGCAAGTCATCTATACCTCGCCCAACAGCGATGGCTTCGGGATAGACGATATTCCCAAAAAGCTTCTCGCCGAAGCCACGCAAATGGCCGGCGAAATAATCAACACGCATTAGAAACTCGACCCCGCGCATCAACATCAAGCGCGGGGTTTTTTATTTCTTGACTTCCTTAATAAAAATAGCTACTATCAATTATCTTTGTTTAGCACCTTAACAATAAACGCGGACGGGCTTGACTTAGGTGGCTCTGCGAGCCATCGGCCTGCCAGCATCTGGCGGAAAGAAGTTTGACTTACCATTAAGCTCTGCGTATGTAACAATACGCGTGCCCAGATGTCTTTTGCCCGCTATCGCTCCGGCGACGAGCCCCTGCGCTATCGCGGCCAAAAGACACCTCACCATGCTTCTCTTCACATGCCCAGTATGGGTCATGGAAGCCCGTCCGCGTTTTTTCATTTATCAAGGAGGAACAAATGAAAAAGAAAAATAAAATTTCTTTAGAGAATTTTTCTAAAATGTTCGATCTCGACACTACGGAATTACTAATGTTGTCACAAAACATTAAGAGCCATTATCGTGTCTGGTACAAGAAAAAATCAGACGGCAGTAAGCGCGAGATTGCGGCACCCGAAGAACCGCTGAAAAAAATTCAGCGAATCTTGTTAAAAGAATTGCCTTTTTGCATCCCGTCTCAAGCGCATGGCGGAATAGCCAAAAAATCCGCTCGGACTAACGCCCTTGTCCACAAACAAAGCAAATACCTTATTACTATCGACATAAAGAACGCTTATCCGACCGTTGACGATAAAATGGTTTACTGGTTTTTCAGAATAATGAACGCTTCGCCGCAACTGGCCAAGATTCTAACCAAATTAACCACCTTCCGCAACCAACTTCCGCAAGGAGCGCCAACCTCATTGGCCATATTTAATGCTCTTCTGGGAGCCACAAATCTGCTGAATATTGACTTATCTTTTAGCAACCAGAAGGTGGCTGAACATCGATTGCGCTATTCGCGTTATGTGGATGACTTGACTTTCAGTTCCAGCGTCAAAATACCAAAAAGCTTTGAGAATATTATCGCCAAGAAGCTGGAAGAAGCTGGATTCAAGATCAATCCCGAAAAAACCCGCTATGGTTCAATAAAAAAAGGCGCCTTGCGCATTACAGGAATAAATATCGTTGATAAAAAACCTAAAATTCCGCCTAAAAAAATAAGGCGGTTTCGCGGAATGATCGGCCGGGCAAAAATGGATAATTCCGTTTCCGAAAAACAGGTCTTTGGCATTATCGCCTACGCCATGGGCATTGAGAAAAAGATATCTAACCAGCTCTTAACCCCTCTGCTCGGCTATTTGAAAAAAAGACAAGACATTGATTGCCCGCCAAAAATCAAAAAACAAATAAACAAACAACTGCAAAATTAACACCCCGATGGAACCTCATCGGGGCTTTTTTATTGATCCCAAAAATGCTTCAGTATACTATTATACTGAAGCATTTAAATTAAAACCCAAGCGAAGATCGGAAATAAAAAGCCCCGGCAGAATCGCTCGAGGCGTTATTTAGGAGCAGAGGGCGGACGGGAATCGAACCCGCAACGAGAAACGAATTAACATACAAAAGTAATTGGCGCCGGATGAATTAACGCCAACATCGCCTCGTCAAAGATGGGTTATGAGCCCATCTTGGCTGCCATCGCCTGGTTTCTCCGCCCTCTGCGGGGTTTTATTTTAATGAACTATTTTTTTCAATTCCTCGCGAACGACCCTTCTGTCATCCCAATCATATTTTTTATCGCTGGCAACCATCGTTTGTTCCGTTCCTTTACCGAGGATTAAAACTATATCACCCTTGCGCGCCAAAGACAAGGCGCGGGCAATGGCCTGCCGGCGGTCCAAGATTATGTCGGTTTTACTCTTATCGCACCCGGCCAATATTTCATCCGCTATTTTAAGAGGGTCCTCCTCATACGGGTCTTCATTGGTAATAAAAACCTGGTCCGAATAAGCCGAGGCGATTCTGCCAAGTTCCGGCCGCTTCCATTTATCGCGCCCGCCGCCGGCCGCGCCGAAAACCGAGATGATTTTATTTTGCTTCAACTCTCCGAACAATCTGAAAACTTGTTCAAAAGAATCCGGCGTGTGCGCCAGATCAACCACGACCGTAAAATCCTGACCCTCATCAATTATTTCCAATCGACCCGGAATAGATTTTATCTTTGCGAGCGCCTGCGCCGCAACTTTTAGCGGCACGCCGCAGACCTGCCCGATAGCCGCGGCGGCGGCGCAGTTATAAATATTGAACTCACCCAAGAATTTGGTTTTAAATTCCACGCCGTTGATGACAAATTCCGAGCCACTGCCAGATAATTGAATATTGGAAATTCGTAAATTCTTTAACCCCTCTTCGCCCCCCTTTACGATAAATTCGGCTTGCCCGCTTTCACAAAAATCCCCGTTTTCATCCCCCCTTACGCAAAGGGGGGTTGGGGGGTTAAGAATTCCGTATCCAATTTTTCTTGCGATCCCATACTTCAAAAACTCACCGACATTTTCATCATCCAGGTTATACACCCCGAAACTATCTTCATTTTTTGCCGCGGCGGCAAATAGTTTCTCTTTGGCTTTTCTGTAATTTTCAAACCCGCCGTGCGCTTCCAAATGCTCAGCCGCGAGGTTAGTGAACGCCGCGCCCGCCCAGTTGATGAAGCGATGCCGGTGCTGTTTTATTCCTTCGCTGGTCACTTCAACCAGCGCGTATTCGCAGCCGTTTTTTATCATCTGCGCCAGCGTCTTTTGAATAAAAAACCTGCCTGGCATCGTCATATGATAGGGGTTCATCGTTTCATTTTTCCCGTCGTTTATCGTGAGCGAAGAGATCCATCCGACATTTTTTAACCCCCCTGCGCCCCCCTTTACAAGGGGGGCAAATTCGGCTTGCCCGCTTTCACAAAAATCCCCGTTTTCATCCCCCCTTACGCAAAGGGGGGTTGGGGGGTTAAAAACTTCCCCCTCTCCTTTTGAAGGAGAGGGTTGGGGTGAGGTTATATTCTCCTGCAATATCTTCCCCGCCAACATCACCACGGTCGACTTCCCTTTTGTTCCCGTCACGCCAATAACCCTCAATTTCCTACTCGGGAAACCAAAAACCAGCGCCCCCAAAAGCGCCAATTTGAAATGATAGATGCTCAGCATCCTGTCGGGAATCAGTTTTTTAAGAAGTTGCTTCATCTGCTAAATATCTACGAATATTATTTACTAAATTATCCTTGCCACCAGATACTTGAGTTAAAAACGGCAATCCTATAAATTTAAATCTGCCAATATTCCCTATCCAAAAATTATCCACCTTTTTAAATTGTATAGCTTTAATAAAAATATCATTTTGGAAATATCCTTCAAAAGTTGGGAATCCATTTACAAAAATATAGTCACGCGGATTAATATGTTCTAAAAATTTTAATAATATCTGAAAATACACTTTTCTGAACTTCTCGATATTATTTATTCTTATACCGGCGGCATTTTTTGAATGATAAGGAATGAAATCCAAATTTATAATATTATCCTGAAACCAAGTCCAATTATTTATTTCGTCTAATTCGTAAAAACGCTTTAAAAAACCTGCTATATTAGAAAAATATTTAGAGGAAAGCCCTTTGTGTTTTTTTCTTAAAAAATCTCCAAAAATATTACAATAGCCATCAAAACAGCCTCTTTCTTCTAAAAATTTCTGTTCCAAAGAATTGCTTCTATCATAACCAGGATTTATTCCTATAAAAACTCTTTTATTCTCCGGTCTTGCTATGTTGCCCAAAAAATAAACTGGATAAATTTTTAAGGGAGGGAAAAGCCCAAAATCAGCATTTATTTCTTCGTATACAGAACCCTTTAAAAATTCCTTATTAAAGCGATCTTCTTCTATCTTCAAAAGACCCTGAACAAAATCCAAACCTTTTAATTTTAATAACTCTTGAATTTTTTCTTCAAAATCACTCATTTTTTTATCCCCTAACCCTTTGCAATAAAATTATATACTTCTATCATTCCCGACCCGCATCAAGTGCGGGGTAAGCTGGAAGCGGGAATCCAGGCCCAATGGATCCCCGCTTTCGCGGGGACAAGCTCTGGATCCCGGGTCAAGCCCGGGATGACAAACCATGCGAATTATCTCCTAAACTTTTGCACTAATCTATATAACGAATACCACTTCTTGTCAAATGGATAATCCCAATAACCGATGTAATTCGCTTCTTTACCGCCAAAGCCCTTTTTGAAGCGAGTGAAGCCCTCCCAGGATTTGCCGCGTCTGTCCAAGGTGTGTTCGTTCACAACTCCCCAGAAATCGTATTCCGAACAGCCCTGCGCTTTGGCATATTTTATCTGCTCCCATTGCAAAAGATGCGGCGCCATAACTTCGCGATGCTCGCTGCTTGTGGCGCCGTGAAGATAAGTGGCGCGATTGCCAAAGATCACGACAATATTTGCCGCAATAACCTTGCCTTCATATTCGGCCACAAATAATGTTTCTCTAAATCCTCCCTCGCCCTCCTTTACAAAAGGAGGGTCTTCCCCTCTTTCGTAAAGAGGGGTCAGGGGAGATTTAGCGCCAATTTTCAACTGCTTTCTATAATATTCTTTCGGATGATGCTTGATATTGTTGCGCTCCGAAGTGCCTTGGCTCACCAGCCGATAAAATTCCTCAAAATAATACTCAAAATTCACGCACTCTGACTGCGTGAATTTTATCTGCACACCCTTCTTCTGCGCCAGGCGGATATTGTAGCGCCATTTTTCGTGCATCTGCGCCAACAATTCGTCTTCGGTTTTTGAAATATCTAAAATTTGCGTTTGTGAGGGCTCGATATCGTATGATAGCTGCTTGAAGCCAATATTTTTTAAATCCTTTTCTGTCATCCCGCACTCGATGCGGGATCCAGATCTGGATTCCGGGTCAAGCCCGGAATGACAATCAAGAGGCCACTCGGGCCCAAAACGAAAAAATATAACTTTTTTATCCGCTGATTTTTTAACCGCGTCTATGATTTTCCGTATTTGGCTATTTGCCATTTGCTCATCGCCATTGGCCAAAACCGGCCCGCGCGGACAATGCCAATAAAATTTATTAACACCAGGTAGTTTGTTAGCAATGAATTGAGCTCGCCAGCCCCCTTTGTCGCCCTGAACTTGTTTCAGGGCCTCTGAATCAGATCCCGAAATAAATTCGGGATGACAATGCAAAAACCTAAAAACACGCCTGCCAATGTTTTCTTGAAATTCGCCCCATTCCCAGGATTGCAAAAAGCTACCACCATTTTCTAAAACAAATTTATTCCAAGTTTGTTTATCCATAAAAATGCGTTATCGCTTCCCCAATCTTTTCAGCGTTTCCCTTATTTTGTTTTCCACGCCTTTAACTTCCATCGGCACGGATTTTAACGCTTCCCGCGCTTCGTAGACCTTATACCCCATCGCCACCAAAGCATCGATTATTTCGATATCATCGGCCACGCGGAATTTATCTCCCGAACCTTTGGATAATTTTTTGACCTTGGATTTTAGCTCAATGACAATTTTTTGCGCCACCTTCTTGCCGATGCCCGAGACCCGGCTCAAGATAGTTTCGTCGCCCAGAACGATGGCCTCTTGCAAATCCTCCGCCGTGGCCACGGATAAAATATTGGCGGCGGTCTTGGGACCGATGCCGGAAATGGAAATAAGCAGTTCAAAAAATTCCAGCTCGTCAAAAGCCAGAAACCCGAACAGGTCCCAGCTGGTTTCTTTGACGGACAGGTATGTGAACAGCTTTACTGTCTCGCCGATTTGTGGTAATTTGGAGAGTGTTTTTTCAGAACACCAAATCTTATAGCCGATGCCGTTGGCCTCCAAAATTATATGTTTTTCCGCGCACAGAGTGATTTTGCCCTCAAGGGATGAGATCATAATTCAATTTTGTGATGTCCGACATCCAAAAATTAAAATGCATTAATATTCGGGATGTCGGACATCAAAGCATTGATTTAATATTACTCTACCGTCCCCCTTTTTTCAATCGTTATGCCGCAATTCAAAATCCACGCCCCATACAAGCCGACAGGCGACCAGCCGAACGCCATAAATAAATTAGTCAAAAATCTGAACGCCGGCGCCAAGCACCAGGTGCTTTTGGGCGTGACCGGCAGCGGCAAAACTTTCACTATGGCCAATGTCATTGAAAAAGTGCAAAAGCCCACGCTGATAATTTCTCACAACAAAACCTTGGCCGCGCAATTATACCAGGAATTCAAAGAATTCTTTCCAAATAATTCCGTAAACTATTTCGTCTCCTATTATGACTACTACCAGCCGGAAGCATATATTCCCACCACTGACACCTACATACAAAAAGACGCCAAGATAAACGAGGAGCTGGACCGGCTGCGCCATGCCGCCACGCAATCTTTGCTGACGCGCGAAGACGCTATCGTGGTGGCGTCGGTTTCCTGCATCTACAACATCGGCTCGCCCGGTGACTATCAGGGATTGAGCGTGGAGATAAAACAAGGCCAAGAAATTTCCCGGCAAGTTTTTTTGCGCCAGCTGGCCGCATTGCAATATACTCGCTCCGATATTGATTTTAAACGCAGCACATACCGGGTGCGCGGCAACATCGTTGAGATATGGCTGGCCACGGGCGAGTTGACAATTAAGGCCGAATTTGAAGCCCATAAAATAACCCGCATCAGCGCAAAGCCCCTGCGATCCTTAAAAGACATCTTTGCCGGACAAGATGAGCAAATAAATTCCGCCAGGATATATCCGGCGAAATTTTGGGTTTCGCCGCAGAAAAAAATAGACGCGTCCATCGCCAACATCCGTGCCGAACTGGACGAACAATTAAAAAGATTGGGGAAAGATGGCAAAAGTTTGGAAGCCGAGCGCCTGAGCCGGCGCACCAATTATGATTTGGAAATGTTAAAAGAAGTCGGCTATTGCCACGGCATTGAAAATTATTCCCGGCACCTGGAACTGCGCCAAGGCGGCACCGCCCCCTCCACCCTGCTGGATTATTATCCGAATGATTTCTTGATGATAATTGATGAGTCGCATATGAGCGTGCCCCAGATCGGCGCGATGTATGAAGGCGACCGTTCGCGCAAACAAACGCTCATTGATTTTGGCTTCCGCTTGCCCAGCGCCCTGGATAACCGGCCGCTGAAATTCCCGGAATTTGAAAAAAAGATAAGCCAGGTTATTTATACCTCCGCCACGCCGGGGAAATACGAGACCGCCAAAACACAAGCCGTGAATTGTAAACCTTTCTCTTCTGTCATTCCCGCCCCGCATCAAGTGCGGGGTAAACTGGAAGCGGGAATCCAGGCCCAAATTTCCAAATCTGGATCCCGGGTCACCCGCCTCGACTCGCACGCTCGTCGGGCGAGGCGGGTGACCCGGGATGACAAATAAATATGTGATTGAACAACTCATCCGTCCGACGGGGCTTTTGGACCCGAAAATCGATGTCCGCCCCAGCCAGAACCAGATCCCCGATCTCATTAAAGAGATCAAAAAACGCGTGGCAAAAAAACAGCGGGTGCTGGTAACGACTCTCACCAAAAGAATGGCCGAGGATCTGGCCGAATATCTGACAGAAGAAAAGATCAAGACGGCTTACCTGCACTCAGAGGTCAAGACGCTGGAGAGGCCGGAAATCTTGAAAAAATTGCGCCAAGGAGAATTTGATGTGTTGGTCGGCATAAATCTTTTGCGCGAAGGGCTGGACTTGCCCGAAGTTTCGCTCGTGGCGATTCTGGACGCGGACAAAGAGGGATTTTTGCGCAATGAAACCACTCTTATCCAGACCATCGGTCGCGCTTCGCGCCACCTTGATGGCCAGGCAATCTTGTATGCAGATAAGGTAACCCAATCGATGCGCCGCGCCATCAATGAAACCAACCGCCGCCGCCAGACACAGGAAGAATACAATAAAAAACATCGCATCTCGCCACAAGCCATAACTAAGGATATTCGAGCAAGCATTGTGGAAGTTCTGGCGGAAGTGAAAACCGGCAGATCCTCCTTCGCTAAAGCTTCGGAGGACACGAACTATCTCAAAGAATATATCCGCGAACTGCAATTTAAAATGGACCTGGCCAACCGCAATCTGCAATTTGATGAGTCCATGCGGCTGAAAGAAGAAATAGACAAATTAAAAAAACTTGCCAGGAAGTAGAAATTCGGCTGCCGCCATGGCGGCAAATTAAGTCACTGCCGAATTTTCACTTCCTGGCTTGCCAAAAAGTAATTTATCTGCTATATTCTATTCAACCTCTGAACCGAAAACAAATAATTATAAATCAACAACCAAACCATGCCAGGTAGTGAAAATTCGGCTGTTTAGCTAAATTATCATTGTCTGACAAAATTTTATAAAACCATAGAAATCGGTAAGATTGATTAGATCCGCTGGATTTATGAATATAGCCGAATTTCTACTACCTGGTATGCCAATCAAAGAATCAGCCAAGAAAGAACTGCGCAAGGCCAAGAGACGCCGCGTTTTGAATGTGAAGCGGCAAAAGACAATGAAAGACGCACTCAAACAAATCAGCAAATTGATGCTGGCCGGCAAGAAAGACGAAGCTAAAAAAATGATTTCCGTTGCTTATCAGGCCATCGATAAAGCGGCCAAACGAGGCGTTATTAAAAAGAACGCCGCTGCTCGGAAAAAATCCCGACTGATGAAAGCGCTGAACAAGTAATTTACTTTGTAGATCCGGACGAAAAACCCCCGCCAAAAGCGGGGGTTTTATAGTTCCTTTTTTATATCATCCCAGGTTAAACCAGTATACGATTCAATTTCTTTAAGCAAGTAATACAAGACATCTTTTCTCAATTTACATTGAATAGTGACTGATTTTTGAGTTTTTCTCCAAATTGCCAAGTAATGGCTACCATCTCCACCGCCTTTATCAATTTCGAAACCAAGCCGTATAAGCGCTCTAATAAATTTTTTTCTTTTAATCTCACCCGGTAATTCGCTACGCGAGGGCATACTCTTTTTTCTTTTCGTCCGTTCTTATAATTTTAGCTTCTTTTGCATAAGAAGACGGCACCTTAAAAGAAGTTAATATCGCGTCCTTAATATTCTTGTCTAACTCTTTTTCGTCCCTACCAGATGTCACTATGGATCCGTATCTAAAATTAGTGCTGATAGCAATAATAGAGCCGTCTTCTCCTTTTTCGTGCCTAAAAACAATAGGGCCAAATCCCCTAAAATACTGGCCCAAATCAAATAGGCCCCTAGGAATTACATTTTTACCCCAAAGAGCCCTTATAAGCCAATCTTTAACCATTTTTATCATACTCATAATTGAATTATTGACGCTTTTGATACCCTTGTCAATAGTATAGAAATAAAGTAAAAATTTAGTTAAAAACTATCCTGCAATCTCCCCCACCACCAGATCCAACGCTACCTGCGGTTCGATGCGGCCGGATTTGATGGCACAATCAAGTTCCAACAGCCGCTCGTAGATCTTTTTAAGCGCCTGCAAAGTAAACCCTCTGCCTTGCTCAAAACTTTTGCGCAGCACGAACGGATGCATTTTTATGGTCTTAGCCAGGGCCTGAAATTGCATCCCGCGTTCAATCTCGCTTTTAACCAGCAGCAAATTACGGAATTGATAAACCAGCATAGAAAGCAGATAAATTTCCGACTCCCCCTCGGCCAAATGGCGGTGCAAAAAAGTTAAAGCCGCCTGCTTGTTGCGCTGGGCCAAAGCGTCGATGGTCTTGAAAATATCGTTTTCTATTCTGGCCTTAACCAACTCCTCGATCATTGCTTCGTTAATTGTCTCCCCGTTGGCAAAAGAAACTAATTTATCTGTCTCATTTTTCATTTGCCAAAGATCGGGGCCGACAAATATGGCCAGCTTTTTGACGGCCCCCGCGCTTATCTTGGCGCCGGCCAATTCGGCTTCTTTTTTTATCCACGCTTCTAACTTGGCGCCGGCCAGATAGTCAAACTCCTCTGATTTTATATTTTTATTTACTAGTGCTTTAAACAATTCTTGGCTGTTTTTCAGAACATATTTTTGCTTGCTTCGCTTGTCTTCCGCCGGCGCCAGTTCCTGCGCCACAACCAAGAATTTATCGTCGTTTTTTGAAACATCGCTCTTTTTTAGATACTCTAAAAACTTCTCCCGAATATCTTTTCCCGCCGTGAACAGATTTTCGGCGATAGCCAGTTTTTTTTCCGCAAACATCGAGTAGGAATCAATAAAGTTTTTGAATCTATCAAGTGTTTCCGGCTCGCCAAAATCAAACCGGCCGAAATTAAGGCCGCTTTTATGTTTGGCTTTGTAGCCCTCTATCACGCTGTTGGTTTTTTGGCGGATGCGATAGCCGTCCACGCCGTAAAAGAAGAAAACCATATAAAATTTTAATTAGACCGGGAGCGAGGATTTACTTTCTGAAACGCTCAGTTTTGTGAGCGGGCATGGTTCCGCCCGGGGCGGAGAGCGAATAAAACTGAGCGAATAAAATTTCCTGGCTGGGGAAATTTTATGTTTTCAGAAAGGAAGTCCGAGCGATTATTTATTTGTAAGTTATCGCCTGATTCGTCTGTACCACCTCGATCCAGATCTGGCCGGGAACGAATTTTATTTCATTGCCGGCGTTGTCGTAGAAATATAATTTGCTATCTTGGCTTGCCGCGCTTTTTTTCCAGGTACCCAAGATTTCTTCCCCGTTGCGGTAAATTTGCGCCTTGCCCGAGCCCTCGACCGCCACATCGTTGTATTGCCCTTCGATCTGATGCGATTCGGCAATCATCACCGCCACATTTTTAGCCGCTACCTGCTGACTATTGTTTCTGTCCACTTCTTTAAGACCGCCCCGCCAGCGCAAATAAGAATTACTGGCCGGGTCATAAGCATATTTAACCTCAAAGGCGCCCGGATAGCCAATCGCCAATATTTTGGCTTCGCCGGTTGCGGATAACGCGGATTCCGGTAAATGCAAATAGCCGCTGAATTTTCCATCCAGGCGGTAACCCAACTGCCTGGCCGCATCAAGCAAGCGGCCGTATGAGGTAAATCCGTTATGGGGCGAAGCAATCCCCGATTTGCGAAAATATGCATTATCGGTATTTTTCAACGCATCAATATTATCCATAATTCCTTTGTCCAGTTTATCCAAAGCAAAATGCGAGCCGCCCCAATGGGCCAAAATAGCGTTCAATCCCATAGCCAGAGGAATAAAATCGTGACGAGTTGAACGCACCGAACCGATCTCTTTTGGCGAATTGCAAACAAAAACCGCCAACAAGCGCGTCATACTGTCGGTGATGACCGGCATATTAAAAACCAGGTCTGCCTCCGACAGGCCCGACAACGGCCGCGTCACAGCGTCGCCCGCCAGCATTACGGCAATGGGCCGGCTTTGCGCGTTGGCACAGGGCAAGCCGCTGATGGGGCTTACGGGCAACTTTGCTTCTTCTTCCAAGGAAGCGGTCTTGGCGCCGGATTGATTGCCAGAAATATCTATCACATTCCCATGGCTGCGGGAAATATAATAGCCGCCAATGCCCAGCAATATTATCAGTAAAATTATAGGTAAGAATCGTTTCATACTAAAAATTATTCTTAAAAAATTAAACGGACGAGTTCTCCCCAATTATCCCCCGCCTCGATATCCACCGCCAGCGGCACGGACAGTTGATAAATGTTTTCCATTATTTTCTTAATTTCTTCCGCCGTTTTTTTGACTTTGTCGTCCGCCACTTCAAAAATCAATTCATCGTGCACCTGAAGCAACATCTTGCTATTGGCCATAAGCCATTCGCTCTTGGCTATGCTCACCATCGCCATTTTTAACAGATCCGCGGCCGTACCCTGAACCGGCATATTTATCGCCATGCGCTCGGCGGCTTGGCGCAGATTCCAGGCGGAAGAATTTATTTCCGGAATGAGGCGCTTGCGGCCAAAAAGCGTTTGCACAAACAAATCGTGCGCCGCATTTTTTTTGGTCTTTTCTATGAATCTGGCCACGCCGGCAAACTCGGCAAAATATTTTTTGATAAATTCCTTGGCGCGCGCCACATCAACCCCGGCCGCTTGCGCAAACCCATGAATGCTCATGCCGTAGATGACGCCAAAATTTAAAACTTTGGCCATGCGCCGGCTGTCTTTATCCACTTCCAATTCTTTGATTCCCAGAACCTCCGCGGCCGTGGCGGTATGAATATCCTTGCCCTCTTTGAAAACCCTTATCATTTCCTTGTCGTTGGCCAGATGCGCCACCACGCGCAGTTCAATTTGCGAATAATCGGCTGACAAGAGTTTACAGCCGTCGGCTGCCACGAACGCCTTGCGTATCTCATTGCCAAGCTCAGTGCGAATGGGAATATTCTGCAGATTGGGATTTTTGGAAGACAGACGCCCCGTGGTCGTGCCTAAAGAATCATAGCTTGTGTGCAAGCGGCCATCGGGCGCCACCAACAGCGGCAAGGCGTCAATATAGGTATTTTTCAGCTTAGCCAGCTCCCGGTATCTGATTATCAAATCAATAATTTTATGCTGGCCGCGCATTTTTTCCAATTCCGAGGCCGCGGTGGAAATCACTTTGCCGGGCGTCTTTTTCAAGCCCTTCACCTGCAAACCAAGCTTAACAAATAATATCTGGGATAATTGTTGGGGCGAATTAACATTAAATTCTTCGCCGGCCAATTCCACGATCTCCTTTTCCAGCGATGCCAGCTCGCCGTCAACACGCTGGCTGAGCTTTTTCAGATACGCGATATCGAGTTTAATGCCGTTTTTTTCCATTTGCGCGATGATCGGCGCCAGATCCTTTTCCAACTGATAGACCTTCTCCGACAAAACGCCTTGCTCGCGCGCCTGCTCTATTTTTTCGGCAACGCTGGGCGCTAGATCCATCGGCAGCTGAGAGTTGTCTTTCTTCTTTGTTTCGGCCGATTTTATCGGCTCGGCTTTTTTAATTTGCCCATTTTTGTCGAATTCCGGCAAACGGTTAACCAGCGAATAAAAACCCAGGTCCTTGAAAATTTTCACAACCTCATCTTTGTTAAAATCCCGCGTCAGCGCGTCCTTCAACTTGAATTTTATCGGCGCGTCCTGTTTGATGGTGGCCAGATATTTGCTGAACATCGCCTGTTCTTTAAATTCCAAAAGCTTTTCCAAAAGCTTTTTGGAATTTACCCTGAGCGGTTTATCCCGAGATTTATCGAGGGAAGTCGAAGGGTTGCCTATTTGTTTTTCTATCTGCTTATATAAATTTTCCAAATTCCCATATTCTTTCAACAGCTGTATCGCGGTCTTGTCGCCAATTCCCGGCACGCCCGGAATATTGTCGGATGGGTCGCCCTTCAGCCCCTTATAGTCGTTCATTTGTTCGGGCAAAAGACCGCCGAACCTCTCTTTGACCTCCGCCTCGCCATACACCATCGTGTCTTTCACGCCTTTTTTCAGAGTGTAAATGCTGGTGTTTTTATCAACCAACTGCAGAGTATCAAGGTCCCCCGTCACGATAACGGTTTTTAGTTGATGTTTTTTTATCCCGAGCGCAGTCGAGAGGTTAGTTCTTAGTTGGTGTACGATCGTTCCCAAAAGATCGTCGGCCTCATAGCCCGCTTTTTCAAAAACCGGAACATTGAAAGCCGCCAAAACATCTTTCACGCGTTTGATCTGCGCGTAGAGCTCATCGGGCGCTTTGACACGCGTGGCCTTATATTCCTCAAATTCCTTGTGCCGGAAAGTCGGGCCGGGCAAATCGAAAGTCGCCGCGATATAGTCGGGCGACAAATCTTTCAGCACCCTCAACAAAATCGAAGAAAACCCGAAAACCGCGTTCACCAATTCCCCTTTGCCCGTATTTAACGGCGGCAAGGCGTGATAGGCGCGATGGACCAAAGCGTGGCCATCTATAAGAACCAGGGTTTTCTGTTCAGGTTTTTTGAGCATTTACTAATTAATCTGTTTTTATAATCCCATCTTATCTTAACTTTCAAATGACCAATTTCCAATGACCAATCAAATCCCAAATCCAAATGTCAAAAATTAATTCTTTTGGATTCTGAGCTTTGACATTGATTTGTCATTTGTCATTAGTCATTAGGATTTTCCGTATATCTTCTCCTCCGTGTTCAAATTCCAGCCAGATCGTATCTTCGGGCAAGATATCTTTTACGCGTTCGGCCCATTCGATGACCACTAAGTTATTTTTGTTCTTTAAAATTTCTTTAAAATTAAAAGCTTCCAAGTCCTTACCGCCCTCCAGACGATAACAATCCATGTGGTAAAAATTCTTAAATTTTACCCCGAGCGAAGTCGAGGGGCGCCAGTCGCTAGCCGCTATTTTAAAATGTTTCATTATCACGAATGTCGGGCTCAATATCTTTTCTTTTATGCCCAGTGCTTGCGCCAAACCCTGGATAAAAGTCGTCTTACCAGCGCCAAGCTCGCCTTGCAACGCCAAAACCAGCGCACCCCGAGTAAAACTCGCTTCGCTCGCCACGCGGCGCCGTTGCGCCATTAATTCTTTTAAAATTTTACCGGATAGCAATTGGGTTTCGCCGGCGTTTTTTGTGATAAAATCCATATTTTTTGGCCCCCTTGCGCAAAGGGGGGCTGGGGGTTATATTTGTTCGTTTACCTTCCCATCAATGATTTGCGTAACTTCATTGCTATCTCCAATATGCGAATCTCCGTCAATTTCAACGCCCAATTTTAATTTTTGGCAATAAAAATCGAGAATATAGTTCGCGACGACTTTTTGACGGACGAACCGATATCTGTATCCGCGCAGAAAATTGAACCACAACTTCTTTTCGGCGGCTGTCATATGGCTTCTTAACTTACCGGCTTTATCGCTTAAATTTTTATTGTAAGGAATAAATTTTATAGCTTGCGTAAACATGATTTTAACCCCCCTCACCCCCCTTTACAAGGGGGGTGCAACGCTTTAACTGACATTTAAACGACATATCTTTTATTATATAGTATAGCATTTTTATTCGTGAACAAATAAAAAAACCGGGCAGGAACTTATTGTTCCGGCCCGGCGCCTAAATAAAGAACGGCTGCTTCTACCAAATGAAATAGCGAAAATCGAAGGTCTGATTGGCGATAAAACGGTTGTTTTCCAGACCGAAGTCCGAAGCGCCCAACCATATCTGCCAGCCATAGCCATCCCAGTTGCGCGCTTTGGAGACCGCAACGCATATAGGGTTCTTCGTTTCCCCCACAACCAGCTTCCGACCCTTGTCCCATATCCACGCTTTCGCGTAGACCGAGACCTCTTCATCGGATCTTGCCTCCCATTCCTTTTGCCATCCCGGCAAAAGAGTGAAAGACGGGTTGTCGGGCGGCCGGGAATTTATCCAAATGTCTACGCGGAGATTCGGATCCATCCAGTCAATTTGCACCAGCCCCAACCTATAGGTTGGAAACTGGCGCAAATCGCGCACATAGTGAACTGTGGTGCAACCCGCGATAAACAGGCCGGCCAGAAGGCAAAAAACGATTTTTTTCATAGCTACCTCCCTCTTCCGACAATTTCCACCGCCGAACCGACAATTTTTCTGCCAATTTCTGTGCCGCTAACCTGAAAATGCAAATCCAGGGAACTGAAAGACGGCGTTTCGCTGCCAACAGCAATACTTACAATATTGGCGAATTCCGACGCCCCGAACTTATTTGTCCAATACTGGCGAGCAGCATTGGAATCCGTACTGAAATAGAGAATTTGCAAATTATAATCCCGATGAAATATCCATTGTCCCGAGCCCACATAACGCACCACCGTGTAAGTAGTGTCTGGTTCTAAAATAACCCGAGCGACATTCGGAGCAAGCGAACCATTCTCTTGGTTATAGGTGACGGCGTTTGTTAATTCTATCTTGTAGAGATAGTCGTTATAAAACACCGTCAGCCCGTTCACATTGCCAATCGCTTGCTCGCGAGGAAGATAACCGCGATAGATGCGATCCACCACCCAGGTGCAGGTATGCGGATTGACATCCAAGAACAAACTTCCGGCCCGCATTTGTTGGTTATTCACCGCCGCATTGCGCGAAATTTCCATTTGCGCGACATGCCGCGGAGCGCCGCAGCCCGATAGCACGATTGCCATCACGATTATGACGGCGGCCCCGATACCTACCAAAGCTCCCGCCAGTTCCTCCCTTGTTTTCAGCTTCATCACCAACCCCTCCTTTCGGGAAATGTTATAAAATATTTTTAAGCTGCTAACCGATTTTTTTAGCTACAATAAGCCAAAATTATATATATTGTATTATACCAAATATACGCATTTTGTCAAGACCTTGACCTAACTTTACCGATGCGATAAATTGACATAACGCTTTAGTGAAAACCATGCCGGGTAGTGAAAATTTGACTGGTTATTTTTTATATGTAGATTCTGCCAAATTATTACAACCTCGGTAAATGCATAGAAATTAATAAACCATCCAGGAATTAATTATTAAGTCAAATTTCTACTACCCGGTATGCTCACCCCCCTTCAACAAGCCATCGACCTCATCCAGAAAAGTAAAAATATCCTGATTGCTCTGCCTGAGTCGTTGAATGCCGACTCTTTGGGCTCGGCTCTGGCGCTGGAAGCGACTCTCAAAAAACTCGGCAAAAAAGTTGAACTCGCCTCTCAGGAAGCCGCGCCGGACAAGCTGGCCTTTCTGCCTGGCATCGATGCCTTGAGAAATAAACTGACCTCTTTGCGCGATTTTGTTATTTCCGTGGATACCAGCCAAAATAAGATTTCTCGCTTGCGCTACGAAGCGGAAGGCAGCGTCTTGAAAATATTTTTGGCCACGCCGCAAAAAATAGAACAGCGCGATATCAAGCTGGAACCGGGCCCGTTCTACTACGACCTGATAATCGTCATCGACGCGCCGGACCTGGAATCGCTGGGCGATATTTTTAACAGCAACACCGAACTTTTTTTCAACAAATCCATCCTGAACATCGATTGCAAGGCGGGCAATGAATATTTCGGCGAAGTGAACTTGGTCGAGCCGACGGCCGCGGCCTGCGCGGAAATTGTTGTCGGACTTATCGAGGGACTCGCGCCAAATTCGATTGATGCCAATATTGCTACGCTCCTGCTGGCGGGGCTCATCGTTAAAACGCACAGCTGGCAAAATTCCCGAACCACTCCCCAAGCGCTGAATTTGGCGTCGCTTTTGATAATCAAGGGAGCGGAACAAGAAACCATCGTTAAAAATCTATACAAAACCAAACCGCTCAATTGCTTAAAGCTTTGGGGCCGGCTCTTGGGCCGCCTGGAATTTGACGATCGGGAAAAGATCGCCTGGATATTCGCCCAGCGCGAAGATTTTATCGCCACCGGCACTTCGGCCAAAGACCTGCCGTTCGTTCTGGACGAAATCTACGACCTCTTTCCTTCAATCAACCTGGCCATAATTTTGTGGCCCGACGATAACGGCTCTACTTATATCTTGGCACAAAGCAAGAGAGCCGAGCATCTGCAAAAACTATGCCTGGAGATCGGCGGTTCCGTTAAAAACGACCGCCTGTTGGTAAAAATGGCCGGTATGGCCGCCAAAGATGCCAAGGAAAAAATAGCCGTATTGCTAAATTCACTTTCTTGATTTAAAATTGAGGCAGAATTATTGATTTTTTCCCCTCTCCTCAATTAAGGAGAGGGCCGGGGTAAAGTGATGTTGTAAAATTTCATCACCCCCTCTCCATCTCCCTCACGACTAAGGGGAAGAGGCAAATTATTTATGCCCAAAACGCCAAAAAAGCCGGCTTTGGAAGAAAAGCTGGAACAAAAATTGAGCGAGGTCCGGCACCAAGAAGAGGAAACTCGGGCTGAACTTTTGGCCGATCAACTCGAACTTACCTATGTTAATCTCACGGCCATTCCCATTGACTCTGACGCTCTTTTTTTAATCCCCGAAAAAGACGCGCGCGCCGGGCAAATCGTTGTTATGCGCCAGACGGACAAAGAACTTAAAATCGCCCTGGCCGACCCGCAAAATCCCGCCGCCAAAAAAATATTGGAGGAGCTTGGCCGTAATTTTACCTGCCAATTGTTTATTGCTTCAAAACACAGCTTGGAACAGGCCTTTGACCGCTACAAAACCACCAAACAAAAAGGCAAAAACATCACAGGACAGGTGGAAATTTCCGCCGAGTCGCTGCAAAAACTCCAGGAAGAGCTCAAATCCCTGGAAGATGTGAAAAAGAAAATAGAGACCGCGCCGCAAGACACGGCCACCGGCGTTCTGGAAATCGCCATCGCCGGCGCCATGCAAAATGACGCTTCCGACATCCACTTGGAATCAAAAGACAAAGGCGCACTTTTCCGCTACCGCATCGACGGCATTTTGCACGATGTGGTTTTTTTATCTCCCAAAACCTACGCGCTGATAATCTCGCGCCTGAAATTGTTGTCGGGCATGGTGCTTAATGTGCGCGACAAAGCGCAGGACGGCCGTTTCACCATCAAGTTGAGCGATATGGAGGTGGAAGTGCGCGTTTCAGTGATTCCCGGGCCCAACGGAGAAAATGTGGTGATGCGTCTATTAAACCCAAAAAGCATCAATCTCAATATCAAAGATCTGGGCTTGCGCCAGGACGCTTACGATTTTTTGATCAAAGAAATTCAAAAGCCCAATGGCATGATCGTTACCACCGGCCCCACTGGCTCCGGTAAAACCACGGCTCTTTATGCTTTTTTAAAAGAAGTCACCAACCCGGAACTTAAAATTATTACTTTGGAAGATCCGATTGAATATCATTTGGACGGTGTGACCCAAACCCAGGTTGAAACCGAAGAGGGCTACACCTTCGCGGCCGGGCTCCGCGCTATTTTGCGCCAAGATCCGGATGTTATTTTAGTCGGTGAAATCCGCGACAAAGAAACCGCCGAGATCGCCATTCAGGCGGCGCTCACCGGCCACATTGTTTTTTCAACGCTTCACACCAATGACGCGGCCGGCGCCATTCCCCGCTTCATCGATATGGGCGCCAATCCAACCTCTCTCTCTTCCGCGCTGATAGATATGCTGGCCCAGCGCTTGTTGCGGCGCATCTGCAAATTCTGCCACGAGGATTATGAGCCGACCGCCGAAGAAAAAGCTAAAATAAAAAAGGTCCTGGGCGAGCTTCCAAAAACCATCGAGATCCCGGATTTTTCCGGCAACTTCAAATTGTCGCGAGGCAAGGGCTGTGCCAAGTGCAACAACACCGGCTACAAAGGCCGGGTGGGCGTGTTTGAAATAATTCCGGTAGACACGGAGATTGAAAAACTCATCACCAAGTCCCCTTCTCACGCGGAAATCATTGAGCTTGTCAAAAAGAAGGGATTCGTTTCAATGTACCAGGACGGGGTCATCAAAATCCTGCAAAAAATGACGACTTTTGAGGAGCTGGATAGCATTGTAGGAGAGCGATAGCTATAAATAATGAGGGTACGAAAATAACTCCCTCCTTTTGTAAAGGAGGGGTTGGGGTGAATTTAAGCGGACACACTCTAACCGCTTGTATCCACTAAATCTCCCCTAACCCCTCTTTACAAAAGAGGGGAACAAAACCGCTTCTTTTGAAATTTTTGGGAAATAAAAAAGCGCCGAACCCATTATGCTCAGCGCCAACAGAAGAGACAGCTCAGGCCTTCTTGATTTCCTCAAGATACTGATCAAAAATAATCTGATAAAGTTCCAGCAGCACCTTTTTAGTTTCAGAGACGGAAAGCCCAGTGGCTTCAACGGCCGCGCTCACCAGTGCGTCAGCGTGATTCAAGGAATGACGATTTCCTACCATAAAAAAGAATAAGCGCCGCGTCTCTTCCGGAAGCTCCAATATTTTTAACATATCCTCTTCCTTTCTTAAAGAACACCCCCGTTAGTTAAATCCAACCCCACAACCCCTCTTTAATCTGCAGGTAATATCTTCCCACTGGGGGGAAGGTTAAAAGTTTCGCCAAGGAGTGTCCCAGCCAAAGCCAAGGCATCCACATATTTAAACAAAACCCCGCCAAGACCAAGTATAAAAAAAGGTCCCATCACCTGCAAATTAAAAAGGGCTTGTCCTCCCGTAGCCCCGCTGTGCGGCTGGGCGAAGGAGGGCTTTCGGACACGATTTGATATGTTATCACGGGACGGAATGCTTGTCAAGGGCTTTCTCCTCCCTTTCCGTAAAGGGAGGTTAGGAGGGATTTAGAACCCCTGCTTTAAATCTCCCCTAACCCCTCTTTACAAAAGAGGGGAAAAATCATCCGTATATCCGTAAAAATCCGTATTACATAGTCAATTTATGCTTACATCACCGTTACAAAACGAACAAGACCCGGAAACCGACTTAACCCTGCGGCCGCAGGGTTTTGATGAATATCTGGGCCAAGAAAAGATCAAGGAAAACTTGCGCATTTTGATCGCGGCCGCCAAGGGCCGAAACGAGCCCATTGAGCATGTTTTGCTTTGCGGCGCGGCCGGCCTTGGCAAAACAACCCTGGCCCATATCATCGCCAAAGAAATGGGCGTGGGCATCAAAGTGACATCTGGCCCGGCCATTGAGCGTGTGGGAGACCTCGGCTCTATCTTAACGAATCTTAGCGACGGAGATATTTTGTTCATCGACGAAGCGCACCGCTTAAACAAGCTCATTGAGGAAGTGCTTTATCCGGCGATGGAAGATTTCAAGCTGGATATCGTTATCGGCAAAGGGCCGAGCGCGCGTACACTTCAATTAGACCTGCCAAAATTTACATTGGTTTTTGCGACCACCCGGCCCGGGCTTATCTCCTCTCCCCTGCGCTCGCGCTTTGGCATTACCTTCCGCCTGGATTTTTACCAGCAGGAAGATATCGCCAAGATCATCAAGCGCTCGGCCAAAATTTTAAATATTGCCGCCCAACCCGACGCGATAGATATCATCGCCCAGTCCGCCCGCTCAACTCCACGCGTGGCCAACCGACTGTTAAAACGAGTGCGCGATTTTGCGCAAGTCCGAGGCAACGGCGAAATAAATCCCAAGCTGGCCACCCAGGCGCTGGCCATGCTGGAAATCGATAAACTGGGCCTTGAGCCGGTTGACCGGCAAATTTTGCGCCTCATCATTGAAAAATTTGACGGCGGACCCGTGGGCCTCCAAGCCCTGGCGGCCGCGACTCACGAAGAGCAAGACACGATCGAAGATGTTTACGAGCCGTATCTAATGCAATTGGGCTTTATCGGCCGCACCCCGCGCGGGCGCATGGCCACCCGTTTTGCCTATGAACATTTAGGGCTGAAATATCCGGACGAACAACAGGAGAAATTGTTTTAAAATGAATATTCATTAAAATTGAAATCAAAAATACAGGGGCTTGACAAACAAATTACGGCTTGATAATATTGTAATACATTGTATTACACATAATATTGTACAAATCTATGCGCAAAATAATCAACATTTCCCTACCCCCTCAAATGGCCAAGGTCGTAAAAAGTGCCGTAAAATCTAGCAACTATTCTTCTGTCAGCGAATTTTTTCGCGATCTTCTGCGGAACTGGCAAGAAGATAAAATTCTCAAAGAATTGAGTGCCAGCCGCATAGAAATTGCCGCCGGCAAGGGTAAAACTTTAAAATCATTAAAAGAATTAAGATAATATAAATGATAATTAGAAGTGCGGCACGGTGGGCTGCTAAAATCAATGCTCATAATTTATGGCTCAAAGTTTGCCCGTGAGTATAAAAAAGTCCCCGCGACAATAAAAATTGTAGCCGAAAAACAAGAAATTGTTTTTCGAAAAAATCCCTTTGATCCGAAGTTAAAAACCCACAAGCTCAAGGGCCGACTAACTGGTTTTTTGTCTTTTTCTGTCGGTCAAAAATACAGGATTATTTTTGAATTAACCAACGATAGAAAAACCGCCTACTTTTACTCTGTCGGCGACCACGACATTTACCAATAAATATGCTCTTTGTTATTTCTCTCTTCATCGGCTTAATAATTTTGCTTACCGCCACCATATTCCTGGGCGCGGTTGTTTATCATTTGTTCCAATATCAGATGCCGGGACAAAATTATAAAACGCCGATTGCCGTTATCGCGGTTTTGGCTTTGATTTTTATTTTTGTCGGTTACTGGATTTTTTCGGGTATGCCGTGGGAAACCTTATAAATGACGAAATCCCAATGACTAATGACAAATAAATGACCAATGACCGAATGTCAAATCATAAATTTTTGACATTTAAGCTTGGGGTTTTATTTGTCATTGGAAATTAGTCATTTGCCATTTCCTAAATATGCCTGCATTCATTCTTGCCCCAAACGAACAAATAATCTTAACCGCCCGGCGGCATTGGTTTTTTATGATTGTGTCGCTGCTGAAAGCCGTGGCGCTGGCTCTGGTGCCGTGGCTCATCGCTTTCGCGCTGGCGTTTTTTGACCTGTCTTTGGCCAATCAGCAGGCATTCGCCACATTATTCTGGTATTTTGCCTGGCTCTTTTGGCTCTTATGCTTTTGCTGGGGCGTTCTGATCTGGCTGGACTGGTATCTGGATATTTGGGTTTTGACGAACCAAAAAATCATCGACATCCAGCAAATGGGGCTTTTTAAACGTTTGATTATGACCTACGGTATAGACAATATCCAGGGCGTAACCACGCGCACCAGCGGGCCATTTTCCTCTCTCCTTAAATATGGCGACGCGGAAATCAAGATAGCGGGCCAAGCCGATGCTGTCGCTTTCAAGCAGATTCCCCAGCCGCAAATGGTGCAAGATAAAATTTTGCAGGCGCATCAGGATTATCTGAAAAATATGGGCGTTAGGGCCCAGCTATAATATTATGGTAAAAGGAATCATTTTTGACATGGACGGGGTTATCTCCGACACCCAAAAACTCCACGCTGCGGTTGAAGCTAAAATACTGAACCGATTCGGCGTAAATATCACGCCGGAAGAACTCACCCGAAAATATTCCGGGGTCAGAACCGGGGAATTTTTTGATGTTTTACTAAAACAACAGGGCGCGGCTTATGATTTGGACGGATTGATGAAAGAAAAATGGGGAGAAATGGCTAAACTCGCCTCTTTAGGAGTTGACGAGATCCCCGGCTCAGTCGACTTGATAAAAAGATTATACGAAGAAAAATATCCCCTGGCTTTGGCTTCGGCATCAACTTCGGATTATGTGCATTCCGTTCTTGAAGCATTAAAAATAACTCCTTATTTTAGCGCGGTCGTGAGCGGCGATATGGTGGCCAATGGTAAGCCGGACCCGGAAAGCTTTTTACTGGCCGCTTCAAAGATAGGCGTTGCGCCGCAAGATTGCGTGGTCATTGAAGACGGCATCAACGGCATGGAGGGAGCCAAACGCGCCAATATGTTTTGCATCGGCTTAGTCAAAGATAAAAACGGACTTTATCCGACCAATAATCTAATTATGTCTTTGTCCGAAATAACTTCCGATTATTTAAAAAATTTGAAGTAAAATCATTGATGGGGCGCCTGAATAAAAAGATATTTACCGCAACGACAATTTTACTCGCTGCTTTTTTTATTGTGCCGAAAATTGCGTCAGCGGAAATTATTATCAATGAAGTAATGTATTCTCCGGCAAAAGGCGGGATTGAATGGATAGAGCTTTTTAATAACGGCTCTTTAAACGCCGATCTATCTTCTCCTGATATAAGATTTTACGACGGAACAAATCACTTATTAAGTGTTTCCAAAAATGGAGGTCGCGGTTCACTGATCTTGCTTCCGGGAGAATATGCCCTCTTGGCTGATGACGCATTATCATTGGCAACTTCTCTTCTAAATTACTCCGGCACAATTATAGACACCGTGATGTCGCTAAATAATACTTCCGACACCCTAAAGATCATAAACACTAAAAGCACAACTGATCTGGCTTCTATGTTCTATGAAAAAAATATGGGGGCAGCGGGCAATGGCAAATCATTGGAATGGGACGGCGCGGCGCTTAAAGAAAGCTCGGTAGACGGCGGCACGCCGGGACAGACAAATAGCGTTTTAACTAACGGAGCAACTCCCAGCGCCGCGCCGAGCGCATCCCCTACCGAAAGCAGTGCCACACCGACGCCAACTCCAGCCGCGCCAAGCTATGAATATTCGCAAAAAGTTTTTATCAACGAATTTCTGTCTTGGCCGGAAGACAACGCCAAAGAATGGGTGGAATTATTCAATGCCGACTCAAGCGCCATAAACTTATCCGGCTGGCAGATCGACGACGCGGACAATTCCACCTCGCCACAAGTGATTCCCGCCGATACAACCATTGATGCCAATGGTTTTTTAGTTATTTCTTTCAATAAAAATGCTTTAAACAACGATGGCGATAAAGTGCGGCTGCTTTGGCCGGACGACCAAGTGGTGCACTCGGTGACCTACGATAAATCCCAGCAAGGCCGGGCCGTAGCCAAATTTGATTCCGGTTGGTTGTGGACCAACCAACCCACGCCGGGGCAAACCAACAAAAAATCTTTCGTTGAGAAAAATGAGGTTGTTTTATTGGCCAGCGCGCCAAGCAATAAGATTATGGCCATTGAAGAAGCGGTCGCTATTCAGGTAGGAGCGCCCTCGCCGGATAAAACAGCAATCAGCCGGAAATCCCCAACAATGGAAGTTTCGACTGAAAATAATATTTCACAACTTGGCGAGGGCGCTCCTACCGACACATTAACCGATAATAATCTGGCTGCCGCGACCGGCGAACCGCTAAAAAGTAATTCCAGTTTAGAATCTATTTTGGCCTTGGCTGGGGTTATCGCCTTATCCTCCTTGGCCGCCGGCGGATTGATCTATTTTCGCCGGCAAAAACAATTTGACATCGAAAGCCCGGACGATTAAGATAAAGGCGATTTAAAAAAATTGTCATCCTGAACGAAGTGAAGGATCTCTGGCTCACCTCGCTGAAGCTACGGCGAAGCGGGCGAATGCCAGATTTGTTGCGCGGGTCGCTACGCTCCCGCGAGATTCCTCGCGGAGTTTACCCCATTAAAGAAACGAAGTTTCTTTAATGGGGCTCGGAATGACAATAATGTTACATGTCCGGTCATTCCAAGTGGTCTCAAATCAAACATAAAAAGGCCATCACCGACGCCAAAAAGGGCAAGATCTTCAGCAAAATGGTGCGGCTGATCGCGGTTGCTGCGCGCGCCAAAGGCAAGGATCCCGAAAGCAATCCCACGCTGCGCACCCTGATAGACACGGCGCGTTCTTTGAATATGCCGATAGAAAATATCGAACGAGCCATTGCTAAGGGCGCCGGCGAACTTGAGGGCTCCAAAATCGAGGAATTTTTGCTTGAGGCCTATGGCCCGGGCGGCTCAGCCCTGCTCATTGAAGGCGCGACCGACAACCACAACCGCACGGTCTCAGAGATCAAATATCTGCTTTCTGAGCACAACAGCAAGTTGGCCAATCCCGGCTCTGTGCTTTGGATGTTCGAACACCAAGGATCGCTGGCCGTAAAATCATCTCCCGCCAAAAAAGACGAGCTGGAATTAGCAGCCATCGACGCGGGCGCACAGGATATCAACTGGCCGGATGGAGAAACCCTAGAAATTTATACCAAGCCCGAAGAGCTGGAAAAAACCAGAAAGGCGCTGGAAGAAAAAAATATCAAGGCCGGCGATGCTTCGCTCGTCTGGACGCCCAAGAACGAAACGGCCATCGCCGACCCCAAAGATAAAGAGCGGCTGGAAAAATTATTTGAAGCGCTGGATGACAATGACGATGTGAATGAAATTTATTCCAATGTAAATCTATGATGATTTTGGGCATTGACCCGGGCACCGCGCGAATCGGCGCCGGGCTTATAGAATACAAAAACAAGAAAGCAGCTATAAAATGCTATGACTGCTTTACGACCAGTACGGGCGATAGCACCGCCGCGCGGCTTGATGACTTGCACAAGCAACTGACCAGATTCATCAAAAAGCACAAGCCGGATATCATGGCAGTGGAAGAGCTTTTCTTTTTTAAGAACCAAACCACCGCCATCAAGGTGAGCCAGGCAAGGGGTGTGATCTTGCTGGCCGCGGCCCAGCAGGGTTTGAAAATTTATGAATACACGCCGCTGCAGATAAAACGGGCGCTCACCGGCTACGGCCGGGCGGAAAAGAACCAAATCCAGCAAATGGTCAAAATGATCTTGAATTTAAAGGAGATTCCCCGGCCCGACGACGCGGCCGACGCCCTGGCAATAGCCGTTTGTTGCGCGCATTCCTTGAAAGGATAGATATCCCCAACCGCGGCGCTTGACCCCGTATAGAAGTCCGGCCGTATTTTATTATCAACCAACCAGGCGGGCGATTTCGCCTACGGCTCAACTTAAATACTCGGAACTGTGGATAAAAAACTTCTAACGGGGTTGACACCCCTTTCTTTATAAAATAAAATAACGGCACGGAAAAAATATTATTTGCATTTCTGTCATCCTGAGCCCCGATGTTCATCGGGGTAAACTCCGCGAAGGATTTTAATCTTTTTTAATAAGACAATGAAGGAAAGGTCGAATGTATATTTAAATAATTTTTAAATATTTTAAAAATGACGAATCAATTTTTTTACCCCGAAGAAGATGATATGAATCCCAAAAAGAGCGATCCATCCGATGACCCAATGGACGACTCGGCGGAAGAGACCGAAACGGAAAGCGATCTGGATGTGGATGACGATGACCTGATAGATGACGGCATCGAAGAGGGCGAGGAAATAGAATGATGATTTTAATAAAAAACAAAAATCCCCGCCATCGGGGATTTTTGTTTTGGCGAAAAGACAGATTTGGCCGCAAAATCTTGTAAAACTGGCTGTTTTTTGCCATAATAGCGGCAATGGGCAAAAGTATTTTTTATCGTTTTCATAAGAAAAGTTCTTGGGGTTTTTTGCGCCCCCTGTTAAAGCTCGTTCTTTGGCTTTTTATCTGCGGGGTTGTTTTTGGTTTGGCGGCTTTTCTTTATTTCGCCAAAGACCTGCCAAATCCCGATAATATAAACGAACGGCAAATCACGCAATCCACTAAAATTTACGATCGCACCGGCAAGGTGTTGCTTTATGACATCCATGGCGAAGAAAAGCGAACCATAGTGAACATCGACCAAATATCCGATTACCTGAAAAAAGCCACGATCGCGACCGAAGACGCTAATTTTTACAATCACTTCGGACTGGACTTCAAAGGCATCGCCAGAGCGGCATTGGGAGTCATTACCAGAAATCGGAGCGCGGGCGGTGGCTCAACCATTACCCAGCAATTCATAAAAAATTCCATCCTGACCAACGAATATTCTCTGACGCGCAAGATAAAAGAGGCGGTGCTGGCGCTGGAACTTGAAAGGCGCTATGGCAAAGATGAGATATTGGCGCTCTATCTTAACCAGGTTCCTTACGGCTCAAACGCCTACGGCATCGAAGCAGCCAGCCAGACATTTTTCAATAAATCGGCCAAAGACCTATCGTTGGTCGAAAGCGCCCTCCTGGCCGCGCTGCCTCAATCCCCCTCTCGCCTCTCGCCCTACGGCTCTCATCCAGAAGAATTGAAAGCGCGCCAGGAATATGTCCTGGACCGCATGGTTAAAACCGGATACATCGCCCAAGAAGAGGCCGCCGCCGCTAAAAAAGAACCACTGAATTTTTCCACCGCCCCCCACGGCATCAAGGCGCCGCATTTTGTAATGTATATCAAAGAATACATAGAAAATAAATATGGCCAGGACGCCGTTGAAAAACAAGGCCTGAAGGTTTACACCACTCTGGACTGGGACCTGCAGCAAGCAGCCGAGCAGATAATAAGCGACGGCGCCAAAAGCAACTGGAAAAAATATGGTGCGCGAAACGCCGCCCTAACAGCCATAGATCCCAAAACCGGCCAAATTTTGACTATGGTCGGCTCTTATGATTATTTTGATACGGCCCATGACGGCAATGTTAATGTGACCATCCGCGACCGCCAACCCGGTTCATCTTTTAAACCTTTCGCCTATGCCACGGCCTTTAAAAAGGGCTACACGGCCGATACCGTGCTTTTTGATGTCCCAACCGAGTTCAACCCCAATTGCCCCGCTGACGCGAGCCAGGAGAAGGATCAATATGGTCTGGATTGCTACCACCCCGGAAACTACGACGATAAATTCCGCGGGCCATTGACCGCGCGTGAAGCTTTGGCGCAATCACTCAATATACCTTCCGTGGAAATACTGTATCTGGCTGGAATTGAAGATACTATAAAAACCGCCAAAGCTATGGGAATCACTTCCTTAAACGACAATTATTATGGCTTGTCGCTGGTGCTGGGCGGCGGCGAAGTGAAGCTATTGGACGAAGTGGCGGCTTACGGTGTTTTTGCCGCCGATGGAACCAAGAATGAAAAAACGGCGATCCTGAACATAGAAGACAAAGATGGCAATATTTTAGAGGAATACAAACCCCAACCGGAAAAAGTGCTTGAGCCGCAGACCACGCGCTTGATCTCGGATGTATTATCCGACAACAATGCCCGCACCCCGGTCTTTGGCGCCAATTCCGCTTTATATTTTCCCGACAGGCCGGTAGCCGCCAAAACCGGCACCACTCAAAAATACCGCGATGCTTGGACGCTCGGCTACACCCCGTCATTGGTGGTTGGGGTTTGGGTTGGCAATAATAACAACGACCCAATGTCCCGCGCTGGGGCGGGGCTGGCCGCGGCCGGGCCGCTGTGGCACGACTTTATAAAAAAGGCCTATAAGCTTAAAACCAACTGCGATAATTCAACGGCTAATGCTTTTTGCCTGCCCAAAAATATCGAACAATTCATCAAACCCGACCCGATCCAAACTAATAAATCAATGCTTAATGGCTCTTATTTGTCAGCTCAAACCATTAAGATAGATAAAATTTCAGGGGCTCTCGCCACGGACCAAACCCCGCCCGATATAGTAGAAGAAAAAACCATCACTGGCGCCCACTCCGTCCTTTATTATGTGCAAAAAGATAATCCGCAAGGCGATGCGCCGACCAGCCCCGCCAATGATGAGCAATACAAGAATTGGGAGGCCGCGGCGCAAAGATGGCTTGTTTCGCACGGGCTTAATATTGCGAGTCAAACCATTCCATCTCAGAATAATTCTCGCTCGCCCGTCAATCTGCCAAAGATCAACATGATAGCTCCTGTAAATTACCAAACCATCACCCAATCGAAAATATTCATCCAGGCGGATGTAGCCGCGCCCCTGGGCGCCAGGCAGGTGGATTTTTTTCTAAATGATAACTTCATTGGATCAACAATGTCCGCCCCCTACCAAATAAACGCCTTGATTCAAGATAATATCCCCAACGGTCAAGCAACCATCTCCGCGCGGGTATATGACCAGGCCTTTAACCGACAAGAGGCAAAAGCAATTGTATATATAAACCGATAATTTTTATTTTAACCAAAACTAATTATAAGGGGCGCTCCGCATTTTGCGGAGCGCCCCTTATTCGTAGCACGCTTATCGTTTCCCGAAAAAGACGGTTTTTTAAGAAATAAAACTTATTTTTTCCACCCCTATCCGCAGATTCCTTTTTTTTATCTCTTCCAGTATCCGGCCTTCGCGCATTTTTAATTCATTGGCCCAGACGGAATTCAAACAGTCAACCATTAAAACATTGTTTTTTAAATTGATTGGTTTGGATTTATTTTTAAACCCCCCGCCGGCGATTTTTTCCAAAACACCATCCCATTCATTTTTTAGGCCATTGAGTTGAAAAAATTTCTCCAATCCCAAGGTTTTAATTTTTTTGGGCATTACCCAAGCAATAGAGGTCCAAGACATTTTTTTAATTCGCCTTTATCGGCATTATTAAATAAACATACGATTCATCACCTATTGGCTTAATTATGGCTGGGCTAGAATCGGAATTCAGCCCTAAAAAAACTTGTTTTGTTCCAATATTAGCTAATCCGTCCAATAAATACCGGTAATTAAAATTGGCTTCAATTTTTTTACCTTGGATCTTGGCGGCGATTTTTGATTTATTTTCTCCCAATTCTGGGTCTTGCGATAAAACCTCGAGTTCGTTGTTGTTTAATGAAAAATTAATACTGTTTGTTTTATTACTAAAAACCGCCGCCACTTTTATAATACTTAATAATTCAGACCTATCTATCGTCGCTTGAGTGGAAAAGTTTTTAGGGATTATCTGTTGATAGTCCGGATATTGGCCGTCTATCAACCTAGAAATCACTTGTATATCTCCACCATCAAATAAGATCTGGCTCGCGCTAAGACAAATCCTCACATCTGTTTCTTTTTCGCCCAACGCCCTGATTATTTCTTGAACGGTCTTTTGGGGAATAATTAGTGATTTAACATCCTCTGATTTCTTGTTTGTTTCAAAAATTATCTTTTCCGCCAAACGAAAACTATCTGTGGCGGCCAATTTCAATTCCCTTTTATCGAATTTAAACAAGATGCCGGTTATCTCCGGCCGGGACTCAGATAAAGAAGCTGCACCCACCACCTTAAGCAAGGCATCTCGTAAAACACCACTCTTCAATTCAACTAGTGGATCCTCCTCTATTTTGGGAATAATAGGAAAATCATCGGCCGGCAAACCATTTAGATTGGCCTTATAATTCTCGCATTTTATGGTTAAGGTGTTATTTTTTACTTCCAACTCCACTTTTTTATTGGGCAGATTATTCACAAAGTTGGCTAGAACTTTCGCCGGACAAGTTATTACCCCGTTTTTTTCAACTTTTCCTGAAACCCAGGTATTAATGCCGACTTCCAGGTTGGTGGAAGAAATCTTTAGCCGCCCGTTTTCCGTTTGGAGTAAAACATTATTCAATATTGGCAATGTCAAATTCCTCCCGATGATGTTTTGGGTGATATTCAAAATGAATTTTAAATTTTCCTGCAAACAAATCACTTTCATACTCTTAAATACTTAATTAATAAAAAAATTGTTATTATTAGGTGTTGATTATTTTGTGGAAAAACTTTTTTTATCAATACGGTTATAAGGAATCAATAAACCTTGAATGTTTATAAGCACTTGTTATTTATTTAATAATTATTAACTTCTTTTTTTAAAAAAAGATATCAGGTTTTTGTTAATTAATTATTCATTAATATACCAACACATATATCAACATACTTATAAACATCTTATTAACTATTTACTGTAAATTTTTTCCTTTATCAGGTTTAATTCCTGCTGCAGCATTTCATTTTTCTCAACTTCTTTGGTTAATTTATCGCAGGCATACATCACCGTGGTGTGATCGCGCCCGCCTAATTTTTCCCCAATAAAAGGAAATGATTTTTTCAGCTCTTCCCTCATCAAATACATTGCCACTTGACGGGGGCCCACCACTTCTTTCCGGCGGCAGCGATGGATGAGGTCGGCGGCGCTGATATCATAAAATTCCGCTACAGCTTGGATTATGTTTTTATGGTTGGTTAATTTTTTTGGCGCGTTGATGATGTCGTTTAGTATTTTTGCCACCACAGCCATGTCGGGATTGCTGGTGATGGTGTGGTTGGCGGCGATGATGCGATTTAGCGCGCCTTCAAGCTCTCGGATGTTCTTTTGGACATGGGCGGCGATATAAGCGAGTATTTCGTCGGGAATCACTATTTTTTTCTCAATGGTCTTGCACTTCAGGATCGCCAAACGGGTTTCCATGTCGGGTTGGGAGATGTCGGTTATCATCCCACCCTCAAAACGCGAACGCAGGCGTTCCTCCAGTGTGGCGATGGCCTTGGGTGAGCGGTCGGAGCTTAAGATGACTTGTTTGTTTTTTTGGTATAAAAAATTGAAAGTATGAAAAAATTCTTCTTGGGTTTTTTCTTTACCGGACAAGAACTGGATGTCGTCGATAATCAGGATATCGACTTGGCGGTAGTTTTCTTTGAATTCCTCGATTTTGCCGTTATGCAGGGAGCTGACGAGCTCTGAGGTGAATTTTTCCGAGCTGATATATTTGACCCTTTTTTTCTTTTTGTATTTTTCAATGACTTCGTTACCTATCGCTTGCAATAGGTGTGTCTTGCCCAGCCCCGTGCCGCCATAGATGAAAAGAGGGTTATAGGCCTCGCCGGGATTGTTAACCACGGCCTTAGCCGCGGCCTGGGCCAGCTCATTGAATGAGCCGACGATGAAATTACTAAAAGTATATTTGGGGTTGAGATTTGTGTCCTTGTCAATCTCTAATTCTTGGAAGGATTGCGCCTGTCCGACAGGGGTTCCTTTTATCCCGGGTGTTTTTATTATTCGTTCAGTTGGCGAAGAAACAGATGAGGATGCGGCGACAATTATAAACCTCAGTTCTTTTATATCACTGGAGACATTTCTTATCGCCCGCAAAATAAGCTTGTTATATTTATTTTCCAGCCATTCTTTACTGAAGCCGTTGGGGACGCCGATCGTGGCGACGCCCTCTTTGTTTTTAAAGATAAAAGTATCGCGGAACCAAGTTATAAAATTGGCCCGTGAAATATTAAGCTCAATTTCGCCGAGGGCGGTTTGCCAAAGTTGCTCATTAGTCATAATAAATAGCTAAAAACGGCTTTTTCCCTCCCTCTGTTAACGATTATAGCATACCCCTAAATTTAAAAAAATACAAAAAAGAGCGTTTTTGTTGATAAATTGTGGATTGGTTGTGGATAATAAAAACAAAGAAAAATTAAATTGACTTCCCTGCTTTTAAATAGTATACTGAAAAACAATTAACCACTAAAGAATTCTCTATGAGTGTTACTTATCAGCCCAAAAAAAGAAAAAGAAAAAGGACGCATGGTTTTTTGGTTCGCCAAAGGACTTCTTATGGCCGCCGGGTTTTAACTAAGAGGCGCCGCAAACAAAGAAAAAAACTGACCGTCTAATTTTTATGTTGTCGCGAGTTAATCGTTTGAATAAGCAGAAGGATTTTGATGGTGTGTTCGGGTGTGGCAAAAACAAGCAGGACGGTTTTTTAGTTTTAAGATATATTCCCAACTCTTTTAAGTATTCGCGTTTCGGCATAGTGGTGAGCGCTAAGGTGGCCAAAAGAGCGGTTGATAGGAACCGTTTGCGCCGGCAAATGAGCGAGATACTCCGGCTCAACCAAAAAAACATCAAACCGGGTTTTGATGTGGTGTTAGTGGCTAAAACGAAGAGCTTGGGGGTTGAATACGGCCGGCTGAAAGAATCTTTGACGGGATTATTAAGAAGCGGCAATCTTTATGTTTAAAAAAACAATCATATCTTTAATAGAAGCATATCAGCGGACCCTTTCTCCCGACAAAGGAATTTTCAGAAAATCTACGCCGACTTGCCGTTTTTATCCCTCATGCTCCGAATATACTAAACAGGCGGTCGGGAAGTATGGCGTTATAAAGGGCATTCTTAAGGGGTTGTTTAGAATCAAGCATTGCCACCCGTTCAATCCCGGCGGCTACGATCCCCTACTTTAACACCTATGAATATCATCACTATAGCGTTTAATGAGGTGCTTTACCGGCCGTTGTTCAACGGACTTATTTTTTTATATAACGCGATACCGCCGCACGATTTTGGTGTGGCAATAATTTTACTTACCGTCATCATCCGCTTGATACTGTATCCATTGAACCAAAAAGCCATTACTTCACAAAAATCCCTGGGGGCGCTCGCCCCCCAAATAAAAGAACTCCAGAATAAATATTCAACCGACAAAGTGAAGCAATCCCAAGCCCTGATGGAGTTGTATAAAAAAAACAACATCAACCCGGCCTCCGGTTGTTTGCCGCTTTTGATACAGTTGCCCATTCTTATCGCGCTGTATCAAGTTTTTTTGAATGGATTAAAACCCGAAAGTTTAAATGCCCTTTATTCTTTTGTCGCAAGTCCAGGCCAGGTGGACCCGATGTTTTTGGGGTTGATAAGTTTGGCTAATGCCAATGTGGCGCTGGCTATTTTAGCCGGCGCTTTCACTTTCTGGCAATCAAAAATGATGGTCCGCTTCCAGCCGCCAGCGGCCGGCCAGGGCTCGGATTTCAGCGCCGCCCTTAACAAGCAAATGCTTTATTTTATGCCGCTTTTCACCGTTTTTATCGCCTGGCGCTTGCCGGCCGGGCTCACTCTTTATTGGGTGGTGACGACCTTGGCCGGAGTGATACAACAATATTTTGTAATTAAAAAACACGCCAGGAAGTGAAAATTCAACAGTTTATTTTTATTTGAACTGTCTGGCAAAAATTATAAAAACAAGTGAATTAACTATATTTAACTTATCTTGATAAATTAAATATAGTTGAATTTCTACTTCCTGGCATGGAACAAGAAAAACTGACGGCAATTAAAGAAGTCATCGAGGGACTGATCGGCGTTGTGGGTGTCGACGGCCGCGTGTCGCTGTCGGAAGAGCTCGGTGGCGGCATTTTGGCTAATATAGAAAGCCAAGAAGCCGGATATTTAATCGGCCGCAATGGTGATAATCTTAGGGCTCTGCAGCAATTAGCCCGGCTTTTAGCCGGCAAGAAGATTATTGAGGGCGTTCGCCTAACGGTGGATGTGAATAATTATCAACAGGAACGCTTGGATACACTGAAGGATTCAGCAAAAAATTTAGCGCGCCAAGTGGCCGAGCATGGAGCTTTCTGTTATTTACCGCCCATGAATGCATATGAGAGGCGGATAATTCATACAACCCTGATGGATATTCCGGGAGTTAAAACAGAGTCGGAGGGGGTTGGTGAAGAGCGGCGCATTAAAATAATTCCCAAATAACAAAAACAGCGGCTTTATGTTAGTAAAAAAAATTGCCGCCAATACAATAATTTCCGCATTGGCCAGAATTGCAGGCACCTTGCTGGCGCTATTCACCATCGGCCTTATCACTCGTTATTTTAGCAAAAGCGCCTGGGGCGACTACTCAATCGTGCTAACTTTCGGCGGAATATTCGCGGTGTTGGCGGATATGGGGCTTTATCAACTGATGGTGCGCGAGATATCAAAGCAGGGAGCCGACGAAAAAACCATCACCAGCAATATTTTTACCATACGACTACTTAGTGGTCTTTTTATTTTCGCGCTGGCCCCTTTGGCGGCGCTGTTTTTTCCATATTCCAATGAGGCGCGCTGGGGCATCTTAATAGGTATGGCCGGCTTCTGGTTTTTAGCCAACACTCAGGTGTTGATGGGTTTATTCCAAAAATATCTGCAAATGTATAAAGTGGCGGCGGCGGAAGTTCTTGGGCGCTTAGTTCAATTGGGGCTGGTCGCTTGGTTCATATATACGGGGTGCGGCTTTTTAGCCATTGTGGCGGCCCTAAGCATCAGCGGCCTGGTCAATTTTATTTTAATTTTTTGGTGGGCTAACAAGTATTGTCCGTTGAAATTGTCTTTTAACTGGCCGCTTTGGAAAAACATTTTAAAACAAAGCTATCCCTTGGCCGTCGCCAGTGTTTTGGTGATGATTTATTTTTCTTCCGACTCATTATTTTTATCCATCTTAAAGCCCGCCGCGGATGTCGGCGCGTATCGGCTGCCGTATAAGATTTTGGAAAGCTTGATATTTTTTCCGGCGATGTTCGTTGGTCTCATAATGCCCCTGCTTTCCCGTTCTGTTCGGGCGGACAGAGCAAAATTTAAGGATATTTTCCAGCGCGGCAGCGATATTTTAATGATATTCGCGCTTCCCTTAGTTCTTGGGACCCAAGTCCTCTCGCCGGCCGTTATTGGGTTGTTGGGGGGCGGCAAATACGGCGAATCCGTGGTAATCTTCAATATTTTGATTGCGGCCGTCGGTATAATATTTTTTGGCACGCTTTTTTCCTATGTACTTATTGCTTTAGAAAAACAGAAATCATTGCTTTGGATATCAGCTGTCGGCGCGGTTTTTAATGTGGCTGCCAATTTGATCCTTATCCCCCGCTATTCTTATTATGCCGCGGCCGCGACTACGGTTTTGACTGAGGCGCTGGTGGCTGTCTTGATGGCCGCGGTCATTTGGCAATCTTTGCATTGGCTGCCGTCATTTGGCGCAATGTTTTTTAAAGGCGCGCTGGCTTCTTTAGTGATGGCGGCGGCGCTTTGGTTCTTAGCCAGTTATAATCTCGGATTTTTACTGATAGCGGCGTTGGCGGTTTATTTTACGGTTTTATATTTATTGCGGGGATTTTCCGGGGCAGATGTTTTAAATCTAATAAAAAAAGAGGGAGAAAAAGTATAAAATAATTTTATGAATAAACGGCTGTCTTTTTTTCTTTTGGCGGCCTTATATTTTTTAATTGCTTACTTGCCCGTCCAGGCAGCGCTTAATTTGGCGCCCGATATTGATCTGGCGTCCGGCCGGGCTTTAATCTTGGGGTTATTTTTCGCCTGGTTGGCCGCGTGGCTGCATCAAAAAAAAGAAGCCCCCGCCGCCTTATCTGTGGGCCGTCTTTCCTTGTTGCTGATCTTATTTTTTCTTTTGGCGGCACTTTCGGTTTTTGCGGCTCAAAACCAAACTTGGGGCCTGCGCAAGCTCTTGGTTTTCGCTTCCATCTTTCCTTTGTTTTTTTTAGTTCAAGCACTGGTAAAAAAAGAAGAGCATTATAAAAAGCTGGTCTATATAATAATCGGCGGCGCAACAGTTTCAGCGGTTATCGCGCTGGCGCAATTTTTAGCGCAATTTGTTTTCGGCCAGGAAGCTATAGTGGCTTTTTGGGCGGCGCATATCGTCCCTTTGTTTTCGGGCGCGAGTTTCGGGGCGCTGGTGGCTTCAAATCCCAGCTGGCAGGTGAATATCGGCGGCCAAACCGTAATGCGGGCCATAGGGCTTTTTCCCGATCCGCATATGTTGGCTTTTTATCTGGGGTTAACTTCTCCATTCGCACTAGTGATGTTGTTTTTTGAAAAGCATCGTCGCGGCCTCTGGTTTGCCATTTATTGCTTGCTGGCGGCGGTGCTCCTGCTGACTTTCTCCCGCGGCGGCTATCTTGGCTTATTGGCGGGCTTAATGGTCTTTTTTATTTTTGCCTGGCGCAAGATCAAGGGTAAGGGTAAAAGGTTTTTTGTCGCGCTTTGCCTATTTGCGGCCGCAATGTTATTGCTGGCCGGCTGGCCGGTAGCAATGCGCTTGGCATCAAGTTTTAATATGCAAGAGGGCTCAAATATGGGGCGTTTGAATATTTGGCAAGATTCCTGGCAGGTCATTAAAAACAATTTTATCATCGGTGTCGGGCTGGGCAATTATCCTTTGGCTGTTGATTTCAGCGGCAACTATCGGAGCTCCGTTACGAGCCATAATTTGTATTTAGATATTTGGGCCGAAACCGGAATTTTCGGGTTGCTGGCCTGGCTCTTGCTGCTTTTTGGCGCGGCCGGCGCGGCGATAAAAAAAATAAACAGATTTCCGGTTGTCGCGCTTGGCACGCTGGCCGGCTTGGCATATTTTTTCACGCATTCGTTTTTTGAGACCGCGATCTTTAATCCAACGGTGCTGGCTTTTTTAATGATTGTTCTGGGATTGTTAGTGGTAAATATTAAAGAAGAAGATGTCCTATAATTTGCACACAACTTGGCAATTTGTTTTATTGTTTTTTGGCTTAGCGATTTTTGCATTTATTTCCTGGAAAAAGCCGGTTTGGGGCGGCTGGCTGATCATCTTCTGCTCGCCGCTTTATTTGCTGAAGATCGGCTCGTGGCCCCTGACTGTTTTGGAGGCGCTGATTTGGGTTTTTGTTTTTGTCTGGCTTATAAAAAAGATTCAGCTATATTGTCATCCCGGGCTTGACCCGGGATCCAGGTTAATTCGGGCCTGGATTCCCGCCTTCGCGGGAATGACAAAAAAAGGAACCGAGAGAATTATAAAAAGTAAATTATTTTGGCCGATATTATTGGTCTTGGCGGGGGTTCTTATTTCAACGATCTTCTCGCCCGACTTGAAGGCAGGGTTAGGCATTTTAAAGTCATGGTTTTTAGCGCCGATAATCTTTGCCGCTATTTTTAATAATGTGCTGGGAGAAAAAGACGGCGTAAAAGTATTTTTTTCGGCCTTGTTGGCTTCCGGCGCCGCGGTGGCGACGATAAGTGCGGGGTATTTCTTTTTTAGCCGGCTGACCTTTGATGGCCGTTTGTCGGCTTTTTATCTGTCGCCCAACCACTTGGCAATGTTTTTAGCGCCGGGTCTTTTGGCTGGAGTTGGTTTGTGGTTGGAAACAAAAAGAATTTATCAAAAAGCTTTCTTGTTTTTTGTTTCTTGCTTCTTGCTTCTTGTTTTATGTTTCACTTATTCTTATGGCGCCTGGCTGGGACTGTTTGCGGCCGCGGCCTTCGTTTTGTTTTATTTTTGGAAATATAAAATAATAAATCGCAAGCATTTATTTCTTATTTCTTGTTTCTTGTTTCTTGCGTTTGCGTTTATGCTATTTTCTCAGATGTATGGCGCGCACAGCGATAAATTAGCCGGCCTGTTTACTTCTTCCCGTTCTTCTTGGCAGTCGCGCCTGATGATCTGGCAAGCGGCCGGAAAGATCTTGGAAGATAGCTGGATTTTGGGTATCGGGCCGGGAATGTTCCAGCGATATTATTTGGAATACCAAAAATATTTTTCCGTGCCGTATCTTGAGTGGGCCGTGCCTCAGCCCCAGAACTTATTTCTGGCCTGGTGGATGCAGGCGGGACTTTTGGGCCTGGCCGGTTTTATTTGGCTGCTGGTGATTTTTTTCCGGCAGGCGTTCAAATCATTAAACAAAATACCATCATGGCCGGCAATATTTTTGGCGGCTATGATGGTATATGTTCTGGTTCACGGCTTGGCAGACACCACTTTTTGGAAAAACGACCTGGCGCTGGTTTTCTGGATTATTGTGTTTTTATGCTATAAAGCAGGCCATCGCGCTTATTGACGAAAAACAGGTAATCTTCTTTGGGTGAGAGGAACAGCTCCTGGGCGTCATAGCTTCCTTGGTCGGAAGAGCCCAGGATTTTTGTTTTGGTGTCCGTCTCCAGGTTAATCTTGTAAAAATCATCCTCTAAAATGACGAGTCCTTTATAATAGTCATCGGGCCAGACGGCGTTCTCTGATATCTCCTGGGGCAGGGCGCAAAAAATTGTCCGGTCGTCTTTGCCCCAGACGCATTTATCAGCCAGGCCGGCCAGCTTTAGGTTTTTAAAGTTGGCGCCGGTGCTGTCGGATAGGGTTAATTTGGGATTTTTTCCTCTGTCGTCCGTTGAGGAATAAAGGATCTTGTCGGCCTTGGGCGACCACTTCGCGCTGAGCCCGAAAATATCGCTCAGCACCTTGGTGAAATCCCCTGTCTCGGAATTTATGGCATAAAGTATGCCCTGGGCCAGGCCGCTTGGCGGTTGGCGCAAGGAAATTTTTTCTTTGACAGGCCACTCAACGATGAGATTATCCAGTCGGGTTTTGAAGATGGTCTTATAATTTGAGCCATCCGGATTTGCCGTGCTGATGTTATTTTGGCCGCTTTGATTGTCGATGAACTGGTAAGAGATTTTCTTGCTGTCCGGCGAGAAAGCCGCATAGCCGATTTTTTCATTGAGGAGCGACGACTGGTTGTTTATATAATTGTAAAAATATTTTTTGATTTTATTGTTATCGGAAAAAACGCCGATAACCCCGTTTTTATCCGGCGACCAGAGCGCTTTAAGCAGGCCGTTTAGGGTGACCGAGGATATTTTTTTAAGGTTGCCGCCCAAAAAATCCGACTCAAAAATATTGCCGTTGGAGAGGGTGTAATATTTTACCGTCTGGCCGTCGGCGCCGATGGTCGGCGACAGAACCGGCTCTTTGCTGACAGGCCTTATTTTCAAGGCCGCCTGGCCTTGGGTTCCATTGGTGTCTCCGGGCAAAGAAGATCCGCCGCTTCCCTTCCCGGCGCTTCCACTCGGCAGCGCTCCGACGCCGGTTTCCCGGGGAGCAGTTCCGGTTGGCGCCTTAAAAAAGAAATTATAAACCAACAGTGTAGCCAGCGATAGAGCCAGTAAAACAGAAGCAATAATGAGAATTTTTTTTGTGTTCATACGCGGATATTATTTATTATTTGAGCACGCAACTTTTTGTCGAGTAATCCCATTTATAGCTGTCACCGCATCCCTCGCACATACAGGTATTAGGATTCCACACCTTATGGCCTTGCGCGCATCCGCTTGGTATTGTTTTGAATTCTTGGCATTGGCCGGGAGTTTGATTCCCTGTCATTCCAGGGGTGGTCACTTCTATTTTAACACAAGTATAGTTTCTGTAAGGATCGCATCTATATCCGGTTTGGCAACTCGGATTGCAGTTTTGGGTTCCTGGCGTCGGCGCGGCTGGCGCGGAAATATTGATGACTGGCGGCACCCTGGGCGACAGATTCGTCAAAGTCGGGTCTATTGTATACAGCAAAAGGTATGAGCCCAACAGGAAGCCAATGCCTATCAATGCCCCGTAGATCAAGTCCTTGGCGTCTTGCACATTGGTGATAGTGGTTCCCGACAGCATATATTTTATCCCGCCGTAGGCGATGGCTGCCACCGCCAGAAATCCCGCTAAAGCCAAACCGAAGATGAAAAGATACTTAACATATTGGCCCGGGTCGGAAATGGAAGAGCCGGACGGGAGCCCGGGTAGGGCGATTTGAACCTCATAGGCCGCTTGCGCCGGCAAGGCAAAAAGCCAGGCGCATAATATGAGGCCAAAGAAGATAAATAATTTTTTATTCAGAATATCCATAAGAGATTAAAAATTACAATGGAAGTGTCCGCCGGTCGAATAGCTTGAGCCCTTAACCTTGTATTCATTCAGGCAGGTGCGGATATCTTTGGCTCCGGAGCCGCTTAAAACACCGGAAGCGACTTGGATATATTTTTCTTTAACCGCCGGGGAGCAGGACTTGATGCTGCCGCCGCATTCCGGCGCGGTGATGACAAAGTCGCCGCAGGTGCCGCTGGTGGCGGTGCCTTGCTTGTGGCAGCTTGAAGCGTGCTGGCCGTCAACGGAAGAAGATATTGAGGTATCGCATGATAATCCCTGCTCGGCGCATGCCTGTTGAATGTTTTGCCGTAGATCGGAGTATTTTGCCGCCGCTCCGGAGGAAAGCGTATGTCCTTGCACCGTTTGGCTGCCGCAAGTTCCGATGGAGCAAGAGGCCGTGGCCTGCCCGTTTATTTTTCCGCTACTTATTATGGCATTCAGTTCGTCTGCGGTTTTGCCGGCAGTTATATTCGCCGGCAGGTCATAGTCCTCAATGATTTTCGGGATATTTATTTTATTCAATGACACAAGAGACAGATTCGTCAAAGTCGGGTCTATTGTATACAGCAAAAGGTATGAGCCCAACAGGAAGCCAATGCCTATCAATGCCCCGTAGATCAAGTCCTTGGCGTCTTGCACATTGGTGATAGTGGTTCCCGACAGCATATATTTTATCCCGCCGTAGGCGATGGCTGCCACCGCCAGAAATCCCGCTAAAGCCAAACCGAAGATGAAAAGATATTTAACATATTGGCCCGGGTCGGAAATGGAAGAGCCGGACGGGAGCCCGGGTAGCGGAACTTCTATTTTGTAGTCGGCGGCAAAAACTTTGCCGCCGATCAACAAGCAAAGAAATACCGCAAGAAAAATAATGGCATGTGTTTTTTTCAAAATTATCAGCGTATTTCAAGGGATAAATTAATGCTGCCCCATTCCATATCGTTATTTTTACTGCTGACCGTCAGGCGGATGTTTTTATAAATCGCTTCGCTAAGAATTCCTTTGGGCGTCGTCAACGAGAGGATATTTTGATCATTGTCTCCTTGGCTGGGAAGCTCCTGATCGTTGAGTTGCCAACTAAAGTTCAGGTCGGAAAGCTTGCCGATATTGAAGAAAAACGGCTGGGCGGTCAGTTTTATGTTTTTTCCCGTGCCGGCGCTTATTTTTTCTATAAGAGAATAATTGCTGTTGTCTGGGCCGGATATCAAAATCTCCGGGTTAACGATTTTTATATAAATGAAATCTTGCGATAATACTGCTCGTTGCTGGGAATCGAGAATTTGGGATTCTACTTTATGAAAATCGCCGGCCCATTTTTCGGCCGAGAATTTAAAGGAGGACTTTCCCATGCCGCCCGCCCAGCCGACCACATCGTCGTCCAGCAGCCAGCGGTAATACAGATAGTCGGGATTTTGGGCTAATTTTTTGACAGGCAGAGCGAAGACAGTTATGGCGCTGCCTCGCACGGGCAGGGCCTTGCCTTCGTATGTTTGGGGAACATATGAGCTGGTAGACCAAGTCAAAATAAAATCGCTGTTGGCCGACAGCGTCGGCTTGGCTGGCAGCGCGGCAAAACCCATCAGAACAATTACGCCGGCCAGAAATAATATTTTATGGAGCGACCCCGTTTTTTTCATATTTGTTGAGATTAAGATGAAGAAACTTTTCCCATTGCTTTTTGGCCTAAGGGAATTGACGCCGCTTGCAGGGATTTTTTCTTGATATAAGCATAAACCACGATGCCGGTGTTGCTGGGAAGAAACCCCAGAGATAGGGCATCAATTATTTTGGCGACGACGAATGTCAATACCGGATCAAGTTTAGGGTTATAAAATTTTTGCCACAGGCCGAAAATCAAACCGGCCAGTATTTCCGAGAGAAAATTTAACAGAGGGATCAGCCCGATAAAGTCAAAAAGAATGGCGACAAAAAGCATTCCCCAAGGAAAAAAAATCTCTTCGTCCGGCGCAACGGCCGGTTTCGTTTTTTGTCCTTGTTTTGTATTCGGTGATTTAGTGTCTTCAGGCATTTTTTTATTGTTCCGCTAATTCTTCTTTGGCTTTTTGTATCTCCAATAATTGCCGCGGGTCGGAGGTGATTATCTGGTCTTCGGTGTAGGAAGCGATAACTTTTATCGCCGCATGCTGCAAGCCCGCAAAAAATATTCCTTCCCCCACGCTGCCTTCAAGCAGGAGATACTTTTCCTGGTCGGTCAAGTTGAAGGTTTTTTGGATGACATCTATCGTAGCCGGCGACTGGCGCAGCAGGATTTGCATGGAAGAATTGGAAACAATGGGCTTGCCGTAGGGAGAATTCATAAAGTCGGCCACATCCTGGGTGATGGTGGTGAGACCAAGATAATATTTACGGCAGCGCTTGGCGATGCCAAAAAGGAAAGAGGCGGCGTCATCGTGGCGCATCATAACCCAGGCCTCGTCTACCACCAAGATGCGCCGTTTGAGCTCGGAGCGGATAATATTCCAGATATAGTGCAGAACGATATACATGGCAATCGGCCGCAATTCTTCTTCCAGGTCGCGGATGGAAAAAGTCACTAATTTATTTTTTAACTCAACATTGGTTTGCTGGTTGAATAGGCCAGAATAAGAGCCGGTGGTGAAGCGCTCCAGGCGCGAAGCCAGGGAGGATCCGCCCTGCATATTTTTTAAAATAGAATGGAGGTCTGAAAGCAACGGCGGGGTTATCTTGGAAAAATCCGACTGGGGGGTGATATCGCGCGAAGCATAGGTCTCTCCGATGGCGCGGTCTAAAATAGCATCTTCTTCCGGCGAAATTCCGCCCAGCATAATGCGCAGCAGCCCCACCAAATTGATTATGGTTGAGCGCAAAATATCTCCTGGCTGCTCCCCCTTCGGCGGCACCGGCAGGTCAAAGGGGTTTAACCGGTGCGGTGAATTCAGGGAAATTTTTATAAATGAGCCGCCAACGGTTTCCGTTAAATATTGATATTCGTTTTCCGGGTCAATGATGATAACATCGGTCCCCATCATTAAGGAGCGCAAGACCTCAAGTTTTACGGTATAGCTTTTACCCGAGCCGGATTTAGCAAAAACCACGGCATTGGCGTTTTCCAGCGAGAAGCGGTCGAAGATTATCAGGGAGTTGTTGTGGCGGTTGATGCCATAGAGCACTCCCTTGTTGTCGGAAAGGTTGACCGACACGAAAGGAAAGGCGCTGGAAACCGGCCCCGTGTTCATCGAAGTGTTTATCTGCAATTCATCCTTGACCAGCGGCAGCGTTGAATTAAATCCCTGTTCCTGCTGGAATGAAGCCGGTTTTATGTAGACCATACGGCCTTCAAGCAGGGAGCGAATCTCGTTTTCCGTATCGTCCAGTTCTTTGGCGCTGTCGCCGAAGATCGTCAAGTAGAGGCCGAATTTGAAAAACTTTTCATTACCTTGAAGCAAGCTGTCCCGAAGATTTTCTATATCATTGAGCGCCGTTTCCAGCATCGGGTCGCGCACTTGGCCTTTTGTCTCGCGTTCATTTATCTGCGACTGCACCTGCGCCACCTTTTTTTTCAACTGGTTCATTATCCAGGGCGTTTCGACCGGATAGACGAACATAGATACATTGAATTCTTTGTCCATCGACATTACCGGCGAAAACCAGTTGGTGGCCAGATATCTGGGATAAGTGAAAACAAAAAGGGAGCGGGCGAATTTATTGTTAATTTGCATTGAGCTGGAATCAATTTTGATGCCAGCCGGCGAAATCAAATCTTTTATTGACGGGCCGGCGGTTTGGGACGCGCCGTCAAAAAGCTGGCCGGAAGGCGCCGGCTGGCCGGTTGGTGCTGTCTTTTTTTTCATTAAAAAGCTGAAATCCATACGGTTTTTTTAAATTTCCTCTTTGGCCGGCGCGGTCGGCGCGACTTTGACCCCCATATTATACAGCCGGTAAAAAAGCTGGGTGATTTCTTCGGTATTAAGCGGCGTTGATTTTATGCCCATTCCAGCCAGCCCGCCGGACAGGTATTCCAGCCGCTGCCAGAGCTGGGATTTCAATTCGTCAAAACTTTTAAGTTCTTCGCTGGCGGCCGGCTTTTGGGTCAGTCCTAATTTTTCCAGCACACCCGCTTCTTTTTTTTCAACCCTTGACAGGGGCACGACGACATAAAAGGCCTGGTCCATAATATTGCCCACCTGCACCAAGTTTTTTATGAAATCAAGATATTCGGCGATCTGGATGCGCAACAACTCGCTGGTTTGCTCTTTCCTTTTTTGTTCAATGGAAGCCAAATACCCATCAATATTCAGGTGGCGCGAAACCGTTAAAATCTGGACGGGAAAATCAAGCGAGTTCAAAAAACCTTGGTATTTGAATATGATGGAATCCTGTTCATCCGCCGATTTCAAGGAAAAGTTGACGGAAGACGCAATCAAAATACCGCGCAAATCGCCGCCTTGCAAAATAATAACGCCATCTTTAATGTCTTCAATGATGATTTTTTGTTGTATAGAAGCGGGCATGAATAAGTTTTTAGTTGGTAGTTTTTAGTTTTTTGTATCTTTTTTCCAAATGTAAAACCTCGGTTTTGTTTGAAAGTTGAACCAGGCGGAAAAAATTTTGGGCAACGGCCGGTCGTTAATTTTAATGAAAATGGAGGCCAAAATGGCCGCGATAATAGGCCCGCCGATCAGAATCACGAACCAAAGCTTGAAGGCCCACCAAAGAAGGGCTATGAACGCTCCTGCGGCAATCAGCAATAAGAATTGCTTGAGCGTCAGAGGCCCTAAGATGGTATCTTCAATGTCTATGAATTGCGGAACATTGAAATTCATTTAATCTGGCGCTAATACGCGAATCCCCACAAATTTATTGGTGTTGTTCGTGTGCCATTGGCGTATTGGCGCCGCTTTATTGCAAATCTTTTAAATCGATAATGTTTCCGCTCAGGCGCGGCGCCGGCCGCGGAGGTGCCGGCTTGGTCAGCGGTCCCGTTATGTCCATTTCGGATATCGGTTCGCGGTAATTTGTGTTTGGCGCGGGCGGAGGCGGCGGGACGGGAATCTTTGGCGGAACCGGCATCGGTCTTGCCGCGGGTTCTGGTTTTGGCAATGCCGGTGCGCTTGCGGCGGAAAGAGTTAATTTATCCAGCAAAATCATTTGGTCGGCCTCATTAATCGGTAAAGGCGTATCGTCATCGTAGGCCCGTAAAATTTCCGCCAGCAGTGATTTTTCTTTTTCCGGCAACGGCCGGCTGTTGATGCTATTGAACAAATAGTCGCCGCGCTCCATGGCTTCATGATGTCCCGCTCCTTTTTGTTTGACATAATCCACCAGCCAATTTTTTATGGTGGGCCGCACGGGCTGGTCAAAGTCGGCGATCTTTATCGGCGCGGTAGTCAGATTCTGGTTGAGCGCGTCTTTGTTATCTTTGGCCAGATGGCGGAGCGTTTTTTGAATAATATTAACTTGCGGCGTTTGAGAAGCAGGCGCATTGGAAGCCATGGAGCCGGGGACAAAAGAAGATTTTAGTGTTGGCGGCAGAGCGACGGGCAAAGACCCGCCTGTCTGCCTGATAAAATTTTCAACATCTATCAAGTGGTCGCGCAAAGATAAAAATTGCGTTTGCGCGACGGCCAAAGCGATTTCTTTGGCCAAAGAATCATTGATATTCAACGATTCTCTTATCTCTGGAATTATTTGAGGCAAGGGAAAATCTTTAAGAACAGCTAGACCGATAACTCGGGAGAGCTGGCTTGTTTGCTGTTCGGTTAAGCCGAATCTTTTGGCCATAGTTTTTACGCTTTGACCGGTTTGGCTGGAAAACAGCCAGTCGTAAACATGATCGGGCAGCTGCGAAAATAATGTATCAAGGCGCGCAAGATAACTTTGTTGGCTGGTCGGCATTTTTTGGGCGGTTAAGTTAGCCATAAAAAAGATTAAGCTGTGGCGATGTCATTTTGGGTGAATTTATCATCGGCCTTGTTTTTTGGTTCGGAAAATGTTTTCCAGCCGGGCGCTTCAAAGGCATTTAAGGCGCCGGGATTTTCATTTTTACCGATATTTATGTTTCCGCCTCCGGCGCTCTTTACGGTGCCCTGCGCGCCGTTATAGAAAGCTGCTTTTTGCGTCGTGTTGATGCTTTTTTCTCTGCCCACGCTGTTAATTAAATCACTGGAAGCGTAGCGGGCCACAAAGCCGATGTCGTGTTCGCTGCCCGGGTGCCTCAACTCCGCCAATTTGGCCGCGGTCATCGTGCTAACATACTTTGCCAATTGCCTCTTTCCTTCATTGTCCAGCATTCCGTTTTTATTGGCAAAAGCTGTGTGCACTTTGCCTGTAATATCGGCAAAAGCATTGCGTTTTTTCAACTCTTCGGCCAGTTGGCCGCCGGTCAATCCCTGCAGTTCGGCAAAAGATTTGCGCAATCCTTCCTCGAGGGCTTTTTTGGTTTGCTTGCCTAATTTTTTGTAGACCTCGTTTTGCTCGGGCGGCGACAGTTCTTTGACAAATGACGCCACCGCTTTCGGGTCGTTAAAAACAATCGGCTTTATTTTTTCTATGTTGCCGTTTTCTTTGGACCGGCGGATAACTTTCTCTCTTTCCGTGTCGTCAGCTATGGCGTCAAAGCGCACATCCTCCAGATCTCGGCCTTCCTTGGTCTTTCCTTTATCGTCTTTGAGGCCGTAAGAATTAAGAACTGACAGCGCCTGGTTAACTCTTTCTTTTGACTCTTTAGTTTTTTCTTGGTTTTCTTCACTTTCGTCATACTTGTTTTTGTCTTCAATGTACTTGGCGTGGCCGTTTTTGGCGGTGTTGTATTTGGAGTTGCGGTCGGGATCCTTTTTCTCTTCATCGCTATATAAATCTTCTTTGAAGTTCTTGGCTTCCTGGCTGTAATTGTTTTTGCCTTCTGGCGTGTCGTCAAACGCCGTAGGGAGCCCTTTTTCCAGCAGTCCTCTTTCTTTGGCTTGGCGCACAGCCAGTAATTTCTTGATGCCGTAAGCGTTGTTCGTTTCATACAGCAGGTCTTTATCGGACATAAAACCAAGCCGTTTGGCGTAGTCCTTTTGGCGTTCCCGTTCGGCCGGCTCCAACTCCATCTGCACGCCTTGGGCTGTCAGGCGGTTGCCGAATTTCTTAAAGCCGATGGCGCTAAACATCTTGCCGGTTCCCTGCGCGGCTTTGTTGGCTAAGCTATCGTAGGCCCATTGCCCCGGCCGCTTGGAATAATCCCAAGCTTTATTTTTCATCCAGTTGCCGGCTTTATCCACCAAACCCATGGCCGTGTTCGCGCCGGTTATGCCCATTTTTCTGGCTGCTGTCAGTCCGCCAAGCAGAATCATAATTATGACTATATATTTTAGGATGGTTTCCGGGGCTTCAAAAAACTTAGATTGCAACGGCAAAGTATTAGCTGTCCCCATCTTTCCCCAAGCACCAAGTTCATTTGAGGCATTATTCAGGCCAAGGCCATTTTGGATGTTGGCGATGGTTAAAGCCAGATAAAGGAAAAAAGAATAAATCGGCGCAAAAAACACCCAATTTAAGAATTCCTTCCACCATCTGTTCCAGAGACCGCCCAGCTCTCCGGGAGCGTTCGGCACTATGAACGCTATCCAGGCCAAGGGGGCGCCAATTAAAAGCAGCCAAATCCAGACAATCCTGGCTATCAGAAAAAAACTCATAGCGAAAAAAGAAAAAGCTGCGGCGGTGAAAAGAATTACAGCCATGATTTGTTCAATAATCATTTTCAAACTTGGGCCCCAAATTGCACCGGACACTTTCTGGAAAATTGACCGGTCAACATCGCTGAAATTAAAAACCTGGACAATTTTTAAACCGTTGGTTAAATTGGCCGAAATTCCCGCTTCGCCGGCGCCGGCGGTCAGAAAAAAACTGGTCATCACCTGGGCAAAATCAATAATGATGCCGGCAAACATCAAACTGAAATTGATGAGCAGGGCGGCGATTATCAGGCGCTTAAGGATTTGTTTGTAGGTAAAACCTTCAATTTGCAAAATCGTGGAGATAGACATAACGAGCAATATCAAGGCGAAAAACATATTGGCCAGATCCCGCGTTATTCCCCAGCCGATAGTAACCACAGTAGCGCTGGTAAAAGAAGTAATGCCTAATATTTTATCGGCTAAATTGGCGCCAAGCCAGACCATGCCGTTTAAAAATTTTAAGATCATGAAAAGCAATCCGCCGACAATATGAAAAACTACCGGTATATACAGGTCCCAATCGGCGGGATTATTGTTTTTATTGGCATTGTTGACGGTGATTGTATTATTATTTTGGGCAGAGGCCTTTGATTTATAGTCGGCCTCTTGCAGCTCTTGCGCAGGACTCAAATTTTCGGCCGGCGCTGGTACGACATCTGTAGCTTTGGCGACATTGGATTGCCAAACAAAAAATCCTCCGACAATAAAAATTATCAGAACGGCGGAAAGAAGGAATTTTCTATTATGACAAGACATTTTTACGCAAGGTTGTTTTTATAACTACGCTGATTGGGCGCGGGGGCTTATCTTGTTCAAAGAAAGCATTTAATCGGCGCGGCAAGAAGCCAGCGCGGAATCCCACGATGTTTTTATGGCTTGAATATCGCACAAGGTCTTATAGTATCCGGTGTTGTATGAACAGCCCATGCCCGCATTGCTCGTATCGTTGCCGCGTTTTTGTATCAAATCTATCTTTTGATTCGCCGTATTTTTAGACGCGTCCATCACTTCCGTCACCAGGTCTTTAATTTTTGTTGACGATGAGCCAAGCAAATTTTTTGTTGAATCAATGGCTTTTTGTTTGGCATCATACATGGCGCTGATCGTGCTGGTGGCGACTTTTGCATTTCCCGCTTGAGAGCCGAGACGGCCTTGAGTCGCGTCATAAGCCGCAATGTAATCCTCAATAGTTTTTTGGTAATTTTGCATATCAGCTACGGCCGCGTCTATCTGGCTTGTTTGGCTTTGAATTTTGGAGATGGCGGCATTGATGGCGGAAAAATCCGCGTCGGTCGACAGAGATCCTAATGTGGTGGAAGCGGTTTTAGTCGTTGTCACATCCGAGCAGGAGCGGTCGTCTGTATTGAAAGAAAACTCTTCAAGAGTTGTTGCCTGAAAAGTTGCTTCACCAAAGCTTGGCGCGTTCACCTTTATTGTTTCAACGGTTTTGCTTGTGCAGGGGCAAATATTGGCGCCGCAGTTGCTCGTTGTTTGCGTTCCCAAGTTTTGCTGAATGGCCCCGCCGGGAAGAGAGCAACTATTTTGGGATATTTCTTTAAGCGTGTTAAATGCGTCGCTTTGCACCGTCCTTATTTGATTTAAAATATTTAGATTGGTTTGGTATTCTGTTATGATTTTTCTCAGGTTTTCTTTGAGCAATTTTTCTTGCGGAATTATCTGTTCTATGTAGGGTTTATTTTCGGCCGCATTCTTGTAGTCGGCGACGCCGGCCATAACAGTTGAATAGTCAATGGTAAAACCGCCGCCGGAGGTATCCGTCTGGGCGGGCATTAACAGCAATACCCCTTCTTTGATGGTGCGGTTTATGACCGCGTCCGCGATAGCAACAACATATTCGCCGTATTCTTTTGACAGAAGCAGCCAGTCATATTGACCGTTAGTAATTTTAGATAGCGAATCGGCCGCGACTTTTCCCGGGGTTCTGGTATACCATTCGGTGCAGTTGGCATCGGTAAAGGGAGCGGGGGCCTCGCCCTTTTTGGGCGCGTCTTTGGGATTGGGGTATCGCGAATCTATGGGTTTGCCGCCTGAGCTCATCTTGTAGTATCGCAAACAAACTTGGTCTCCCAAAAATCCGGCTGCCGACTGGGCGGCTTGCGAGCCGGTCATGGCGGCCAGCTGTTCCGCGCCCCACTTCTGATCCTGGGCGTAAAAATACATTCCGTAAATATTATTTTGGGTTTCGGAAATCGTTAGCCAGCCCTTCCAGCCGCCCGAGTTGAAATTGTTGTAGAAATTTTGGATATTGGCGCCTATATCGGACAGCGTGCAAGCGGCGGCCGTGTCAAAAGTCGGGGGCTTGGCCAGCATTAGTTGCACCTGCGGAGAAATATTCTTGCATAAAAATCCCGCGCCAAGATATTCGGAAACAAAATTCCCCCCGACATCATTGACCGCCTTTGAAAGAAATGCCCGCCAGTCGGTGACAAATGCCGGCTTGCCGCCGCCATTTATCCAGGTGATAATTTGATCGGCCATCATATCCAGCAGCTTTTTTTTGAAAGCGGTGAAGGCCACTATCAGGGCCTCTTTAATTGCTTTTTGCACGCCTTCATCGATTTTAAGATATGTTTCCGCCCAGACGCCCGCCCCTTCCCAGGCGTCAGACGCCATTTCAGCAGCGTCAGCCGCCAACCCTTCAAAGAAGTTTCCGATGCCGGCGAATCCGCCGATGTAGTCGGCAAAAATAGCTTGCGCCCGCTGGTTTTCCATATAAGGCAATATAACTCCGCCAACGACCAATTCGAAAAGAAACAACGAAACCATTATCAGTCCGGCTATTTTTTTTGTGGCGGGTTGTGATAAGAAGCCAAACATTCTTTTGATTTTTACTTTTTTGTTTTAGAAGTGATTTTTAGTTGTGATTTCAAAATCCTTAGCCCACTGAATGGTCTCTTCCATCAACACCGTGTATTTCTGCAGTGCCAGATTGGTCTTCAGCGGATCGGATTCAATATTTTCAATCGCTTGGTAGATTTTCGTCAAGCTGGAAAAAACACCCATTATTTGAGTATGCAAAAGCAGAAGGTCGCTTGGTACGGTCAGCTCTTTTAAAACTTGATAAGATCTTTGATACGACTGAAACTGGGCTGCCATTTCGGAAAAATCATTGCTTTTTATCGCATCAAGAAGTATTTGCGCTTCGGTTTTCGAAGAAATTGGTTTTTTCCCTGAGCTTAATCCATCATGCATCTTTTGGGCATAAGACCGGATTGATCGTTCGCTGTTGTCGGCCGTGGTTTTTATTTGTCCGTCATCGATTGGGTCGGGCGCAAACAGCTGGTCCTCTGCCGATATGATCTGCTGGACGGCTTGTTGTATGGCGGGATATTTTTCCAGTTCGTAGGAAGAAAGAAGCTGCCCTTGCTGGTCAAATGAGTCAATTTTTCCGGCGGCGATCTGCTGGGCCAGCATAGAACTTAACGCGCTGGTCAGGTTGGCCGGCAAGGGCCGGGGGCCCTTTGGCAAGGTGCCGGGCAATTCGTCGCCGGGCGCTTTTTTAATCGGGTCGTAGCCGGACGCGATTTCTTCGCCGTCCAAATAGCCGTCGCCATCCGTATCCGCTTTGCAGGGGTTTGATTGATAAATCTGGATTTCCTGCCAGTCCTTTAAACCGTCGTTGTCTGAGTCCTTGTTGGAATCGCCGGGATCGGGGTTGCAAATTTCAGGGTTGGTTGAACCGGCGTTTAAGATATTGTCTATCTGGCCGGCGGAAACCCGGCCGCTTTTTAAAACCAAATAACCGCCTATAAAAATGCCGGTTAGCAATACAAAAACAGCCACGAGCAAGCTTAATTTTCGCGAGTGATTTTTTGTATTCATATCGTGTCTAAATTATAGCTTATTTTAAGCGTGTCAACAATGGAAAGATAGGATTCTTTATCCACAGAAAAATGCAGCTCTTTATCCCGGCTCTTTTAGGTGGTATGCTTAAATAAATTTATGAAGAAGCTGTCTTTTGTGGTTGTTTTTGCCGCCGGATATCTCATAATGTCGCTTGAACTTTTGGGTTCAAGAATATTGGCGCCTTATTTTGGCAACTCTATCTATATCTGGGCGGTTTTGATAGGACTTATTTTAGCGGCCTTGACCGCCGGGTATTATTTTGGCGGTTTTTTAGCCGACAAAAAAAACAGCGAGAAGAATTTTTTATATATATTTTTAGCGGCATCATTGTTTTTGCTGATTGATGTTTTTGTTTATAAAGCGGTTTTGGAGGGCACGGCGGTATGGGGAATCATTTGGGGCGCCGCTGCCGCCGTGAGTTTGCTTTTTCTGCCGGTGATGATTGTTTTGGCGGCAGCGGCGCCGCTGGCGGTAAAATTGCTGGCGCGCGAAGAAGAGGTGGGCCTTTCTTCCGGGTCGGTTTACGCGTTGGGGACAGCCGGCAGTTTGCTGGGAATTTTTTTAACGGTTTTTTGGCTGATCCCCTATTTTGGCAGCCGCTTGGCGCTTTTTAGCTGCTTTTTTATTTCTTTGGTCGTTTTTTCCGCTTTGCTTTTTTGGTTCGGCCGGAAAAAAGAAATTATTTTAGCAATTCTAGCGCTGGCTATTGCTTTGCCGGCGCTGCCGAAAACGATATTGCCCAAGGATGTTATTTTGGAAGCTGAGTCGATCTATAACCAAATTCGGCTGATAGACCGCCAAAACGCGATCTATCTGACCTTAAACACCAATAAATTATATTTAATAAACTCAGCTTATATTAAGCGGGGCACCTTATTTGATTTTTCCCTGATAGACCTGTTCAATTTGGGTCCGGCTATCGCGCCGGTTAAAAATCTATTGATTCTTGGGATGTCGGGCGGTGCTTCCATAAGGCAGCACCAGCAATTTTCTCCGGAGATGAAAATTGACGCGGTGGAAATAGATCCGAAGATCATTGAGATCGCCAAAAATAAATTCGGCATCGAGGAGGGAGACGATCTGAAGATTTATGAAGCCGACGCCCGGCCTTTTTTGGCCGCCTCTCGAAAGAAATACGAAATGATTGAGATTGATTTGTTTCAAGGGAGCCCCTATACCCCCTTTTATGTTTTAACTCAGGAATTTTTTCAGTCGGCCTATTCTCATTTGAGCGATAACGGGATAGTTATGATGAACATTTACGCGCCGGCCAAGCACGAATTGCTCCAGCCGGTGCTGTCCACAATCGCTTCGGTTTTCCCGTCGGTGTATTCGGTGCCGGTGTACGGCCATAATTTTGTGGTTGTAGCCAGCCGTTCGCCTTTGGGCGAGCAAGAAATTAAAAGTAAGATTTCCGGCGCGAAAATTCCGCTGGAATTGAAGCCGGTCGGCGATTATTTTCTGGGATATGTTGAAAAATACCAAAATGACAAAAACGCGCCCGTATTCACCGATGATTGGGCGCCGATAGAGACAATAACCTATCAAATGATAAAAGGGGTGCCGGAATTGAACTGATTTTTATCGGAAAAATTGATTTTAAAAAACGCACCGTCTTGCAACGGGCATTTTTTATGTTTAGAGCGACGCTGCTAATTTTATCCAATCTTTTACGCTTAATGTCTCGGCTCTTTGCTGCGGCTTGAGCCCCGCCGTTTGCAGGGCTCCGATTATTTTATCTTTTTCCATTCGCAGTCCTCCGCTCAAATTGCCGAGGAGCTGTTTGCGCGGATGGGAAAAGCCGGCGCGGGCGACGCGAAAGAAATCATCTTCCTCTATTTTTGTCATCCCGGGCTTGCTGCGCCCATCAGTAGCCGTAGGCGAAGGAGGGACCCGGGATCCAGGCCCTGGATCCCCGCTGGAGTTTACCCCGTACTGCGATACGGGGCGGGAATGACACCATTGGTGAGGTGTAATTCTTATTATCGCCGAATTAACTTTGGGCTGGGGCCAGAACGCTCTTTTGGAAACGGAAGCGATGATCTTCGGTTCGGCGTAAAATTGCACCGACACGGCCAGTAGCGACATTTCCGGCGGGCTCGCGCAGATTCTTTCGGCCACTTCTTTTTGGATAAGCAAAACTATTTCCGTTGGCGGATTTTCCGATTCCAGCAATAAACGGATTAGGTGCGATGTCAGATAATACGGAATGTTGGCAACAACTTTGTAGGCAGCCGGTAGTTGATAGTTTGCGGTTTTTAGAAATTCCAAAATATCACTTTCAATGATTTCCACATTTTTGTTGTTTTTAAATTCTTCTTTCAACCGCGCGGCCAGGTTTTTATCTTTTTCCACCGCGATCACTCGGCCGGTATATCTGGCCAGTTCGCGGGTCAGAACGCCTTCGCCGGGCCCCACTTCCAGCACGCTGTCCCCCGCCGTTAGATTGGCCGCCGCGATAATTTTGTTTAGAATATTTTTATCGCGCAAAAAATTCTGACCCATCAGCTTGTTGGGTTTGGTTTTATTTTTATCACGATATTTTATAATTTTGTTTTTTGAAAACATATCTTGATTAAAATAACCGATCACCAAGATACAAGATACAAACAATCTTCAATAATCAAATTTCAAAAATTCAAACCGGTTTGATTATTGAATTTTGGGATTTGAAATTTGTTTGGTTATTGTCTCTTGGTTATTGCAGTTTTTATTAGAATGGCGTCTCTATCCCTTCCTCGTCGGTTTCTTCTTCGCCGTCCATATTTATGTATTCAACCAGATGCGCCGGAATGTCGGATAAAAAGCGCGAGGGCGGGTTGACCATCGTTGAGCCGAAAAGATTTCGCAAGCGGGCGGCGATAAGATACAATTTTTCTTTGGCGCGTGTGATGCCCACATAACACAGCCGTCGCTCCTCTTCCATTTGGGCCGCATCTATTAAGCTGCGGCTGTGCGGAAAGATCCCATCCTCCATACCTGCCATAAAAACCACCGGAAATTCCAAGCCCTTGGCGCAATGCAAGGTCATCAGATTCACCAGGTCTTTATTCGTTTCAACTTCATCGTGGTTGCTCATCAGCGCCGCTTCTTCCAAAAAGACCTGAAGGCCTTTGCCTGCCATCAACTCGCCCTCCTTCGTCCCGTCGGGCGGGACTTCGGAGGGTAAATCATATTTTTTTGTTACCGTGAAAAGCTCTTTCAAGTTTTCCCAGCGCTCCTGGCCTTCTTCGGTGCGGTCGTTGATATATTCTTCATAGCCGGTTTTGTCGATTATGAGTTTGAGTAATTTGCTTAGCGGCAGAATTTGCGCGCCCTGGCGCAGCTCATCCATCAGTTTGGAAAATCTTTCCCAGGCGCGGCGGCGCTGGGGCGTGGCGTCGCTCAGCAATTTTCCTTGGCCGATGTTTATCAGTTCATGGCAATTGACATCCTTGCCAAAGCCGCGCGCCGGCACATTGATGACGCGTTCCATCGCTATGACATCGCGCGGATTCTGTGCTAGGCGCAAATACGCCAGCATGTCTTTTATTTCCCGCCGGTCGTAGAATTTTAAAGTGCCCACGACCTTGTAGGGCAGGCCGGTTTTCAGGAACGCTTCTTCCAGGGCGCGCGATTGGGCGTTGGTGCGGTAAAGGACCGTAAAATCGCCCATTTTTAATTTAGGGTCGCTCTTTCTTATTCTCATAATTTCGCCGATTATATATCTGCCCTCTTCCCGCTCGTCCTGCGCGCCAAAGATGGTGATGGCGTGTCCCGCGGGGTTGGCCGTCCAGAGATTTTTTTCTTTGCGGTGCCTGTTCTTAATGATGACCTGGTGCGCGGCGCTCAAAATATTCTGCGTCGAGCGGTAATTTTGCTCAAGCAAAATGACTTTTGCTTCCGGGTAGTCCTTTTCAAAAGCGAGCAGGTTTCGGAAGTCCGCGCCTCTCCATGAATATATCGATTGCGAGTCGTCGCCGATGACGAAAAGATTCTTGTATTTTTCGGCCAGCAGGTTTATTAAAAGATATTGGGCGTGGTTTGTGTCCTGATATTCGTCCACCATAATATAGCGGAACTTTTCCTGATATCTTTCCAGCACATCGCGGTTTTCCAGCCAGAGTTTCACCATCAGCATTATTAAATCGTCAAAATCCATGGCATTGGCTTTTTTCAGCCGCTCCTGGTAAGCGGTGTAGACCTTGGCCACGGTTTGCGGCCAAAAATCAAAGGCCTCGCCGGCGAATATTTGCGCGTCCTTGAGCTCGTTCTTGGCCTGGGAGATGGTTTCGGCTATGGCGGCCGGATTGAATTGTTTTTCGGAAAATTCCAGGTCTTTCATTACTTTTTTTATCAAGGACTGGCTGTCTTTGGCGTCAAAAATGACAAAATCGGAATTGTAGCCGATTTTTTTCGCTTCGCTGCGCAGGAATCTGGCACACACAGAATGGAATGTGCCGATAGTCGGCATCTTAAAATCGCGCTTGGCTTGCAGAGAAATAAGTTTGGCGATGCGTTCTTTCATTTCCGAGGCGGCTTTGTTGGTGAATGTGACGGCTAAAATCTGTTCGGCTGGAACGCCTTGCTCCATCAAATGAGCCACGCGGTGCGTCAGAACTCTGGTTTTTCCCGAGCCCGGCCCGGCGACAATAAGTACGGGCCCGCCCATCTGCGAAACCGCTTCAATCTGTTTTTGGTTGAGGCCTTTTAAAATCATACCGGGCAAGGGAAATCCGGCATGGCGCCGAATTCTTTTATAATTTATCGATTCTTTTCGTTATCCGGGATTGTGATAATTCCGGGATATTTTTGAAAAAAAATATCCCGTCGAATTTTCACTGCCCGCATGCGGATTAAGTATAGACGATAAAAATGAAAATCCAAAATTTGGTGATAATTTTCTTGACCAGGAACCGTATTTTTAGTAGCATAATAATGCTTAAAGGGAGGACTTTTTAGCTGTAAAAATGAGCGATAAACCCATAAAAATTCTATTTCGACTGATTCGGTCAATCTTGGTAATTTTGAAGAAACCGCTTCAATACTTGGCTTGCCACAAGCGATGCCTGGCCGTTGCAGCGGTTATTTTGATTGTTTTTGCGACCCTGAATTATCTGAATTTGCCGGTCAAGGCGAGCAAAGAAACGATGAGCAGCAAATGGTGGCAGGCGGGCAATGAATTGATAGAGGAAACAGCCGGCAATTTGAGCGTTGGGATTGCGGGCGGGGCGCTGAATTTGACCGCTTCGGCCATTCCGGCGGCCGAGGCCAGCGTGGATTTTTCGGCCGACGACGAGCTGGAAAACCAGAGTTTGGCCATCATGGACGGCAGCGGCTTGCTGGCGCCGGGAATGTCGGGCAACGCGTTTCTGGGAATGCAAAAAGAGGCCTCAATTTATGTTGTCGCGCAGGGCGATTCGCCTTTTTCCATTGCGCTTAAATTCGGAATAAACACAGACACGCTTTTAGCGGCCAATAATTTGCGCGACGGCGACTATATCAAGCCGGGCCAGCAATTGTTGATTTTACCCATTAACGGCGTGCGGGTAAAAATCGGCGCCAAAGATACCATTGCTTCTCTGGCCAAAAAATACAAAGGCAAAGAAGACGAGATCAAGGCCTTCAACGGCATATACGAAGACGGCAAGCTGGCGGCCGGAAATTATATAATCATTCCTGACGGCGAGATGCCGGCGGTGATCATTAAGCCGAAAATAACCGCGCCAAAATATGCCAATACCTCTCCGTCGCTGGGCAATTGGCTTATTCTGCCGACTTCCGGCCGGGATTGGGGCCGAATTCACGGGCAGAACGGGGTGGATGTGGCCAACGCTTGCGGCACGCCGGTTTACGCGGCCGCGGCCGGCACAGTCATTTTGTCTGACGGTATCGGTTGGAATTTTGGTTACGGAAAATATATTATGATCAAGCATCAAAACGGGGTGGTCACGGTTTACGGACACGCTTCTCGTCTTATCGCCGGCCAAGGGGAACAAGTTGACCAGGGGCAATTAATAATGTTGATGGGCACCACTGGCCGCTCCACGGGGTGCCACTTGCATTTTGAAGTCAGGGGCGCTAAAAACCCGCTGGCGGGTTCAAAAACGATAAAATAGCGATTAAAACAAAACAAGAAAAAAAGCCCTTGTTCCATGTCGCGGAACAAGAGCTTTTTGATTAAATGTATTTGTTTAGAATGCATCTTCTTTCGGCCGGTATTGCAATGCTTCAGCCAGGTGCCGGGATTGGATATTCGGTGCGCCAACAAGATCTGCGATGGTGCGGGACAGCTTTAAAATGCGATGGTATGAGCGGGCGGAAAGATGAAGATTCTGCGCCGCGGTTTTTAATATTTCCTGGCCCGCCGAGTCCAGTTGGCAGTGTTTTTTCATCAGTTGCAAGTTCATCTCGGAATTGGTCTTTATTTTGTCGTTTTTAAACCGCTCTTGCTGGCGCGCTCTGGCCGCTTGCACTCGTTCGCGCACGGCTTGCGAATCCTCCCCCATTTTTTCCGCGGCCAACTTGTCGTATTTTATGGCCGGCACATCTATATGCAGATCAATCCTGTCTATCAGCGGCCCGGAAATCCGGCGCTTGTATTTACTGACTTGCGCGGGCGAGCAGACGCACTGCTTGTCGGGATTGGTGGCGTGCCCGCAAGGGCAGGGATTCATGGCTGCTACGAGCATAAATTGCGCGGGAAATTCCAGGGCGCCCAAAGCGCGGGAAACAGTTATGACGCCGTCTTCCAAGGGTTGGCGCAACGCTTCCAAAACATCGCGGTGAAATTCCGGTAATTCATCCAGAAACAGCACTCCTCGGTGCGCCAGAGTTATTTCTCCGGGTTTTGGATGATTGCCGCCGCCGACCAAAGCGACTGCCGAAGAGGTGTGGTGGGGGCTGCGGAATGGGCGCCGGGTGAGAATGGGTTTTTCAGGGCTTAGGCGGCCGGCGATACTGAATATTTTGGTGGTTTCCAGCGCTTCTTCAAAAGATAAATTGGGTAGTATTGCGGGCAATGCTCTGGCCAGCAAAGTTTTGCCGGTTCCGGGAGGTCCGCTCATCAAGATATTGTGGTGTCCGGCCGCAGCTATTTCCAGCGCGCGCTTGGCGTGTTCCTGGCCGCGGATATAGGCAAAATCCGCGCTTGACTCAAATGCGTCGGAAATAAAATCCAGTTCGGTCGGCGTCTGCGGCTCAAGAGTTTCTTTTTGTTCCAGGTGCAGAAACAGCTGTTCAAGGGAATCTATGCCGAAAACAGTTATCTCTTTTATCAGAGCTGCCTCGGCTGCGTTGGCTTTGGGCACAAATACCTCTTTAAATCCTTTGTCCCGCGCCATTATGGCGATTGGCAAAGCCCCGCTGACGGGCCTGAGCTTGCCTTCAAGTGATAGCTCGCCCACGAATATCTTATCGGCCACCCCGCTGGCTAAAAGCTGGTCAGAGGCCAGCAGAAAAGCCACCGCTATAGGCAGATCATAGGCCGGCCCTTCTTTCTTTATGTCGGCCGGGGCCAAATTGACTATGACGCGGCGGTTGGTATGGTGGGGCGGCGAAGCGCCGGAGTTTTTTATGGCCGAAGAGACCCGTTCCTTGGATTCGTTAACTGCGGCATCCGGCAACCCGACTATCTGGAAATTATAAAGGCCGGGCGACATATCTACCTCAACCTCTATGGGCAGACAATGGAGCCCCAGCATGGCGGCTGAGAAAACTTTTGCGGGACTCGGCATAGGAAAAGTATCAATGTTTATTAATGTTTAAGCGCTTTAAAACAAAAAGACCACCCGGGGAGATGGTCAAAGAATAAAAATAAGGCGAATCATAATTATTTACCTTTGCGGCATTTAAGGCAGAGGCGGGCTTCCGGCATGGCCTCCAGTCGTCGCGGGTCCATCTCGCCGGCGCAGTTTTCGCATTGGCCGTAGGTGCCATTTTTTATCTTTTCCAGGGCCTTGTTGATGTCTGCCAGGCGCAGTTCCAGCGCGTATTCAACCGGCAGGGCGCTGTCATAAGCCGCCACTTCAAATGCCTCTTCGTCCGAGCTTTGAGCCGTGCCAAAATCAGGGAATTGGGTGTCGTAGTCCCCCTTCACCTTCTCGTCTTTCTTGGCGAAAGAAGCCAACTCGTTTTCCAGCTTGGCTTTGCGCTCTTCCAATATCTTTTTGAATCTATCCATAGTTTTCTTATCCATACCGGGTAGTAGAAATTTGACCGAATAATTAATATAATAAGTGGATTAATATGCTTATATTCTGCCTAAGTTGTGAGAGCTTGGCAAGTTATTTTTGCAAAATATAACCTGTCAAATTTTCACTACCCGGCATATATAGTATATGGTAAAAAAGGCGGATAAGGCAAGGGCGCAAACAAAAAACACCCCATTCCGGGTGGTTTTTTCTTCATACTGTGCGCTGAGGGATAAACTGTTTGAGGGGCGTTAAGGCCCGAAAAATATGATTTAATGGGGCTAACGCCCCTCAGCCCCTTTGTACCTTATCTAAAAACAGAAAGCCATTAGGCCTTTTTTATATGCGGCCCGCCGGACTATATAAGCTACAAAAAGGAAAACGAATATTCCTCGGCCAGCTATGCCCCGTTGGGCGTTAAAAGAACAAATCAATTATTATAACTGCGGTAGCCAGCTTCAAGGAACATTGTTATTTTAACTATTCCGTAAAAATCGGTCAAGAACTGTTATGCACACATTCTCCACATTCGGCGGCTCCCCTATCGACCGATGATTTTATCCAGCGCTTCTTTTAAGGTTTCGTTATTGTCGCTTAAAATAAAATAGTTTTTTGTTTGCGCGTAAAATATACTGTTTTGGTTCTGGTTCAAGGGCTTGACCCGGACGATTTTTATTTGCCGGTACGGTTCGACGGTCAGGTCATAATTCTGTTTCAAGGCCTGCTCGGCCGCATTTTGCGTTTGTGAAAAGATGTCGGGCGAGGCCTTGATGGCGGCCAAGATCAGCCAAGTCGGATTTTTATCGGTATCTTGCGGCAGGACGGCCAGCGCCATCCGGTCCTCAAACAGCTCCGATAACCGTTCCGGTTGTTCTATGTTTATCTTGTTCAACAAAGAGCGCAAGGCGCCATTTCCTTGGTCGAGCAGGGGCCAGCCGCCCCCCCCGTTTTTTAAAAGCGCCAGAAGAGACGATTGGTTAAAATAAGAAGAAGCGACTAAATTTTGCGGCAGGAGTTTAAAATACGGCGAGACGGGATTAGCCAGAGACAACCAGATTATCGCGGCGCCTTCAAGAATGATCAAGGCGATAAAAATCCACAGATATTTTTTTGTCTCTTGGCTGGGCCGCGGCTTGGCGGGAGAATCGTTTAAATTTAAAATGTTTTTTGTTTCTCCGTTCCGGTCGTTCGGCGCTTTGTTTATTTTTATTTGAGTCGGTTGCATAAGCAGTTTTTTAATTGAATAGCCGCATTTTTTTATCGAATTCTTTCATTAGCTTATCACTTTTTGATTGCGGGTGGAACATTAAGCAGCTGTTGCTGACAAACACTTGATCTCGGTCTGACCGCTCGCCTCGCCTTTTTTTATTGATGCGTTCATTCTGCCATTGGCCGGCAATTTTTTCCAGCCGGTCCCCCATTGTGCCGCCAAGAAGCCATTCCAGCGCCTGGCGCAGCCAGGAAAAAAGCATCGGCGGTTTTATTTTTTTTGCGCTGCGTTCAGCCGGCCAGGGATAATTTTTTAAAAAATCAGCCAGCCAACCATTGGCCCGGGTGAAATCTTCGTGAGCCCCTTTTTTAATTTCCAGGATCGGGGTGAGCCGTCCGTATTCTTGGGCGGAATGGAAATTATGTTTTTTGGCTTGTTCGGTAATTTCCAGATCTTCTTCCGTCAGATAGCAGTTCAGGCAGATCCGGTCTTGAGTCAGATTTCCGTGGCGGCGCTTACCCAGCAGTCCGATAAGGCCCGTCAGCAGAATTCGGCCGAGCCACAGCCGCTTGTTTTTAAAGATAATCAACAAATCGAAATCGCTTTGTTCTTTTGTGTTGTAGCTGGTGAGGGAACCGGTGATCGCGGCCAAGCGCAGAAATGGCACCAAGGACAAATATTTGCCGGCAGCTTTCAGTTTTTTCCATTTAAGCTGAGCCAGCTTTAGCCGCTTTTCGCGAATATTTACGATCTCTTGCCGGCCGGTCAAAAAACAAAGACCGTTTTTTTGTCCGATGAAACTCGGCAGTTCTTTTGAGTTTTTCAGCTCCCGCCGAAAATTAAAAAAAGATATCTCCGGCGTTTCGGCCCGGAGATACTTAAACGCTTCAAGGGCCGTGAGAGGCCGGTCAAGCAGGTCGTAGTAGATCAATGGCGCCAGAATGGCTTTGGCTCGGCTGTCCATCGGTTAAAATTAGGGTTGATTTGATTGTTCGTTTGCCGATAATATCCGGTCGATGATGGCGAACATGCTTTCTTTCGAGGTGGCGAAAATAAGTTTATTGTTTAAAATGGCGTAGTCCAAAGACAGGTCGGAATTGGGCAGGTTGATATAACGGATGGCTACGCCGCTGTGGATGTTGTCAGAAAAAACCGGATTGGCAGGAAAATTATTTTTGGCGCTTGGCAGCAAGATGCCGAGGCCGTTGAGCATCATCTGCTCCAGGTCTTTCAATGACCTGCCAAGTTCATCCGCGGAAGCGGCGCTTGCGGCTACAGTCAGCCCCAGCCGACCGAGATTGGCAAGTGAAGGATTAAAAGGAGAATCGCTGTTTTTGTTTGAGCTTTGCGAGTATGCGAAAAAGGATGATTGGGCTAAATTTAGCTGTTTTTTCAGGTTGCCGGCGCTCGTTTGAGTCGGCAGGTCAAAAAAATCGGATCCAATCAGCAGCGCTACTTTATCCAAAGATAAAAATTCGCCCCGGCTATTTTTGAACGCAAGGTGGATAAAGTCGCCGACCGGCTCTTCCGTCTCGGTCATCTGAAGCAAGGCATCTTGCAAGTCGGCTTTTTCTTGGTTGTCTTTTAATAAAAATATTTTTTGCGCGTCGGTTTCAAATATGGCCGATGGCGTTTCGGCGGCAGGTGGAGCGATTGTCTGGCTTGGGCTTGGGGTTGGCGTTTGCGATATTTGGGCCGGTTGTTGGGCGGGGCTTTTCAATAAAAACCAAATTCCGCCGATGATCAGCGCCAAAACAGCGACTGACGACAGTCCGATCGTTAAGATTTTTTTGACATCCAGCTCTTTTTCTTCGGGTGCTTCAAATGTTAATCCGGCCGGTATTTTGGGGGGCGCAGTTGAAATTTTAGCCGGTGCTGATGGCGCGACCGGAGTCGATGGAATTAACTGAGCCGACGCAAGCGGTTTTTCAACCGGCGCGGGCGGAGCCGGGATCGGTATTTTTGGGGGTTCGGGTCTGGTCTCAAAAAATAATTCCGGTTCTTTCGTTAAGGGTATTACAGGAAGGCCGGCGGGTGCGCCGGGCTCCTCGGCTATTGTTTGGGCCGGCATTTTCAATGCGGGCTGTTGCGCGGCCGGAGTCGCTGCAAGAGGTTTTAATGCCGGTTGCGGCTGTGTGGTAATTGCCGGCGCGGGCGGTTTTGGCGCGGGCGGGATCTCCGAAATCGAAGAACCCGATGCCGATCCGGAAACGGATTGGGGATGATTTTTTAAGTCGCCGGCCATTGTCCTGATGACAAATTGCGACATAAAAGGTTGCGCACCGGAAGACGGGCTGCCTTTTTGGTCAAGGGCGGCGCCGGCTTCTTGAGCGAGAGTTGGTCGAGTCGGTTTTATATCCATGGTCCCTCCAGGATAAAACGAATTTATTTGCTTGAGGATTCGGGAAAGTTGTTCTTTTGGGAGTTGCGCATAGTGAGGTTGATGCGCCCCATGTCGTCGATGGCCTTCACTTTTACCGTAACTTTGTCTCCCACTTTTACTATATCATCAACTCGCTCCACGCGGAAGGGGGCAAGTTCGGAAATGTGGACAAGTCCTTCCTGTCCCGGCAAAATTTCCACGAATGCGCCGAAATTTATAATGCGCGTGACCCTGCCCTGGTACTCTTCGCCAGCCGTTACTTCATGGGTGAGATTTTTTATCCACTCGACGGCTTTTTGCGAAGAGGGCTCGTCCGCCGAGGTGACAAAAATAAGGCCTGAGTCCTCAATGTCGATTTTGACGCCGGTTTGGGCGGTTATTTCATTGATTACTTTGCCGCCAGGGCCGATGACATCGCGAATCTTATCGGGATTTATTTGGATGGTGACAATTCTCGGAGCGAATGGAGACAAGTTGGCGCGGTGGGCGGAAATGGCCTCGTTCATGCTTTTTAGAATATGCAGGCGCGCTTCTTTGGCTTGAGCCAGCGTGTCGCGCAAGATATTCAGGTCAACGCCTTCAATCTTTACATCCATCTGCAGGCCGCAAACTCCGTTGGCTGTGCCGGCCACTTTGCAATCCATATCGCCGTGATGGTCTTCGGGGCCTTGGATATCCGTCAAAACTTTATAATTTCCTTTATCGTCCATCATTAAGCCCATGGCAATGCCGGCCGCCGGCGCTTTTATCGGTACGCCCGCGTCCATCAGCGCCATGGAAGAGCCGCAAACCGAGGCCATGGAGGAGGAGCCGTTGGATGATAAAATTTCCGAGACAACGCGAATAGTATAAGGAAAGTCGGCTTCAGCCGGAATAATTTGGGTCAGCACTCGTTCAGCCAGCGCGCCGTGCCCTATTTCTCTCCGGCCGGGGCCGCGAAAACCGCCTGTCTCGCCTACGGAAAACGGCGGGAAATTATAATGATGGATGAATCTTTTTTCATATTCTTCATCCAGCCCGTCAATGGTTTGTTTGTCTCCCGGCGAGCCCAGAGTCACGGTTGAGAGAGCTTGAGTGTTGCCGCGGTTGAAAATGGCGGAGCCGTGGGTGCGCGCCAGCACTCCGGCGCGGCAAGACAATTCCCGGACTTCGTTGTTTTTACGCCCGTCCGGCCGCTTGTCGTTTTTCAGGATATTGGCGTGCACGGTTTCATCTATCTTTTTTTCCAACAAAGAACCGGCCGCCAAAACCTTCTCGTCAATGTTTTCAGTTTCGCTTTCTTTAACGAATTGAACCAGATCGTTGTGCAGTTGTCCCAAGCGGTTCATGCGAGTGTGTTTTTCTTTGACATAAATCGCTTCTTCAAGTTTGTTTTCCAAAAATTTTATCACCTTGGTTTCAAAATCAGCCGGAGTGTTTTTGATCTCCAAAACCCTTTTTTCCGGCTTGAGCTGCGCGATAATCTCGTTTTGAAACGCAATCAGCTCTTCGTAGGCCTTTTGCCCTGCGCTGATCGCTTCCAGCATAATCTCTTCCGGCATCTCTTTGGCTCCGGCCTCCATCATATTTATTTTTTTGGCGGTGCCGGCCACTACCACTTCCAGGTCGCTGCCGGCGCGCTCATCAAAGGTCGGGTTGATTAACATTTGGCCGTCTTTCCGTCCGACCCTTACTCCCGATACCGGGCCGTCCCAGGGAATATCCGAGATTGATAAAGCGAGGGAGGCGGCTACGATACCCAAAACATCCGTATCGTTGGTTCGGTCGTAGGAAAGCACGGTAACCACCACCTGGATTTCGTTCCGGATGGCATTGTTAAAGCGGGGCCGCAGCGTCCGGTCGATGAAGCGGCCTTTTAAAACAGCGCTGTCCTGCGCTTTGCCTTCGCGCTTGATAAAGCGGCTGCCTTTGATTTTTCCGGCCGCGTAAAGTTTTTCTTCATATTCGACGGAGAGAGGCAAGTAATCGCATTTTTCTTTCGCCTTGGGATTTATAACGGCCGTGGCCAGCACCGTTGAATCGCCATAATGCAGTAAAACAGAGCCATTGGCTTGCTGGGCCAGCTCCCCCACTTCCACGCTGAGCGTGCGTCCCGCAAATTCGCGGGAAAAAACCTTCTTGTTCATTTTTCTTTGAGAGAAAAATTCGCCTTGGCGGAAGATTCGGCGAAAGAGTAAAAGAAAACAATTCGCAATCAACAACCGGCTGATTAAGCAATTGAAAATTGAATAATTGCGTATTTTTTTCTTCTTCCCTTCCCGCTCGTCGCCCGCCAAAAACTTTCTTCTCCTCGTTATTGATTTATCAGGTACTTTTTAATGTTGTCTCCCAAATCAGTAAAATCGTCAGCCACTTCTTTTAGGAGCCCGGAAGTGCTGCGGCCAAAACCGATGACTTCCACCTGGCTGCCGAAATTCACTTTTAAGAATTCAACGAGCGGCGCAAAGTCGCCGTCCCCCGTCACCAGCACTATCGCATCCAACTTGGCGCCGAGCTTTATTGCGTCTATGGCCAAGCCCACATCCCAGTCGCCCTTCTTCATTCCGCCGGGAAAAATCTGCAAGTCCTTCAGCCGCACTTCAATGCCGGATTTTGTTAGCGCCTCAACAAACGCCTGCTCTTCTCCGCCTTCCGTGCGAACCGAATAAGCCATGGCCCGGATAAGATGGCGGCCGGCGATGGCGGTTTTCAGGACTTCTTTGAAATTGACTTTGGCGCGGTAGAGATTTTTAGCCGAGTGGTATAAATTGGCAACATCGATAAAAACCCCTACTCGTTGATCTCTGTGTTTGATGACGCTCATTTTATTAAATACCCTCCTTTTGGTAAAGGAGGGTTAGGGAGGATTTAAATCCCCCTTAATCCCCCTTTACGAAAAGGGGGAAATAAATTATTTTTTCAAGTCCAGCTTTTTCAAAAGTTTTTTATGCCTCTCAGGGTCTTCTTTGGACAAATAGTCGATAAGCTTTTTGCGTTTGGCGACCATTTTCAGCAAGCCGAAACGGGAATGATTGTCTTTGGCGTGTTTTTTCAAATGGCCCGTCAGTTTTTTTATCTGCTCGGTCAAGATGGCCGTCTGCACTTCGGGCGAGCCCGTATCGGTATCGTGGGCCTTGAATTCTTCTATAATTTTGCTTTTCTTGGCTTTTTTTAACATTCCAGGTAGTAGAAATTCGGCTGTATTTAATTCAAATGATAAAGTAAATTTAAGCCGCTATTTCTTTCTATTTTATTGATTTGCCAAGTATATTTATGATTCGGATAAACTACCGAATTTTCACTACCTGGCATTGATATGGATATTTCTGGGGCGAAGTTCCAAAAATGATCGGTTATCTTTATTGGTTTGAAGATAACACGGATTGGGAAAAAATGCAATGCCCCGCTGGAAGTTTGCCTTGAAATCCGGATTATTTAGAACAAAGCCACCCGCTTTGCTCTCGCTTTAGCGAGGCGAGCAGGCGAAATCGCTTTCCCGCTTGGTTTATTGTGGAGCATGGTTGAATTTCTGGCTGGGGTAACTGCCCGGAGTATTTTGGGATTGCGCGGAAGATTTTTATGTCGTAAAATGAACATATTACAACGCAGTTAAAATTGTATCGCAATATGCGCCGAGATTGTTGCGACATTTTTCAAACATCGCAAAATCTCGGCAAAAAAATGCAGGACATAGAAAAATTATTAGCGGATTATCTGGCTTATTTGGAAGTTGAACGCGGCCGGTCAATTAAGACCACGGAAAATTACGGCCATTATTTGCGGCGGTTTTTGGCGTTTGCCAAGATAAAAAGCGCGGATGACATCAACGCGGACCTCATCCGCGACTACCGGCTACACCTGAATCGCCTGGAACCCTCCTCCGCTAAAGCTTCGAAGGGCAAGGGCCTGAAAAAGATAACCCAGAATTATCATATTATCGCCCTGCGCAATTTTTTGAAATATCTGGCCAAACGGGATGTCAAATCCATGGCGGCCGACAAGATTGAGCTGGCCAGGCAGGCGCCGCGCGAAGTGGAATTTCTGGAGGGCGACGAACTAGCGCGGCTTCTGCGCTCCCCCGACGGGGACTCGCTTCGTTCCCTGCGCGACCGGGCGTTGCTGGAAATGCTTTTTTCCACCGGCCTGCGCGTTTCGGAAATTTGCAGATTGAACCGAGACAGCTTTAACCTGGATAAAGGCGAATTTTCTGTGCGCGGTAAAGGCGAAAAGATCAGGGTTGTTTTTATTTCCGATACCGCCAAAGCAGCCGTAAAAACTTATCTGGCCAAGCGCAAGGATATCGAGCCGGCGCTGTTTGTGCGTACGCCCAAAGGCAAGGGGTCGCTGGGCAAGGTGGACGCGATCCAGGTTAAGACCGGCAAGGCCCAGAAGGTCCGATTGTCGGAGATGCGCTTGACACCGCGTTCCGTGCAAAGGATAATCAAACAGTATGCCATCAAAGCCGGCATTACTCGCCGCGTCACCCCGCATACTATGCGCCACTCTTTTGCCACTGATCTTTTAATGAGCGGCGCGGATATCAGGTCCGTGCAAGCGATGCTGGGTCACTCCTCTATCACCACCACTCAGATATACACTCATATCACCGACAAGCAATTGCGCGAGATACACAAGAATTTTCACGGGAAGAAAAGAGGATAACGATTGATCTAATTCCCCCTCTTAGATTAAGAGGGGGTTAGGGGGAGTTAGAAAATGAACAAAAAATTTGTTTTTAACAAATCTTCTGTTAAAATACACCGGCGTGATTTAAGGAAAGCATCAACCGATGCTGAACGAAAGCTTTGGTCAAAATTACGAAATAGGCAATTAGCCGGAGTAAAGTTTTTCCGCCAATACAGCGTCGGCCCATATATCCTGGATTTTTATTGTCCGGCAATAAGATTGGGCATTGAAGCTGATGGGAGTCAGCACGATATATCGCAAAAAGAACATGACACAAAACGCACTTGCTATTTAGAGCAATTTAATATAAATATATTAAGATTCTGGGATAACGATATTTTGAAAAATACGGATGGAGTGATTTTAAAAATTTTGGAACACATAACCCCTCCCAACCTCCCCTTAAATTAAGGGGAGGAGCAGAATCTCTCCCCGTAGCTCAATGGATAGAGCAGTAGCCTTCTAAGCTGCTTATATAGGTTCGATTCCTATCGGGGAGACAAAATAGTTGTTAGTTTTTAGTTCGTAGTTTATAGTTAAAAATTATATTTTGCACCCGTAGCTCAGTTGGTAGAGCTGCTCGCTCTTAACGAGAAGGTCGCAGGTTCGATCCCTGCCGGGTGCACCCTTCGGCAAACAATATTTGACATCCCAATCTATTAGTGCTATACTTAAACAGTTAATAGATTCGCCTCTCGGGTGTCATTGAAAGTGATCCGCAGAAACGGGTCGCTTATTTTTTTATTATTTTATGTTAGAACAAACTAAACAAATCGAAAATGGTTTTAAAGGTTTGGGCGTTAACGCGTCCATTTTAAGGGTATTGGAAAGCTTGAAGTTGGAAGTCCCCACGCCTATTCAAGCCAAGTCCATCCCGATTGTCTTGGCGGGGCAAGACCTGATTGGCGTAGCGCAGACCGGCACGGGCAAGACCTTCGCTTTTGGTATCCCGATGCTGGAGCGGCTGATGCTCAATAAGGGCTGCGGTTTGGTCATTTTGCCGACCCGCGAGCTGGCTTTGCAGGTGGATGAAAATCTGGTAAAGCTGGGTGAAAAATTGGGGTTGCGGACCGTCTCCTTGATCGGCGGCGAAGCGATGGGGCGGCAGCTGCAAGGATTGAAAAGGAACCCGCATATTATTGTGGCGACGCCGGGCCGTTTGATAGACCATTTGAAAAGAGGTTCGGTAAAATTGGACGATGTTAAAATTTTGGTGCTGGATGAAGCCGACAGGATGCTGGATATGGGTTTTGCTCCGCAACTGAAAGAAATAATGAAACGCGTTCCGCAGGGACGCCAGACCGTGCTTTTTTCCGCGACCATGCCTAATGAGATTCTGAAACTCGCTTCCATATATATGACGACGCCCGTGCACATTGAGATAGCCCCTTCCGGCACGACCGCCGAGTTCGTTGACCAGGAAATATTCGTGGTGAGAAAAGAAGAAAAATATGTTGAGCTGGAAAAGATACTCAGGCAATACAACGGCGCGGTTTTGATCTTCACCCGCACCAAGCACGGCGCCGGGTCTTTGGCCGGGAAACTCGAGCGGGCCGGTCACAAAGTGGCGGAAATTCATTCCAATCTTTCATTCGGCCGCCGATGCGAAGCTATGGCGGGTTTTAAGAGCAAAAAATACCGGATACTGGTGGCCACGGATATCGCCGCCCGGGGCATAGATGTCAACAATATTGAACTGGTGGTAAATTTCGACCTGCCGGACAATTCCGAGGACTATGTCCACCGTATCGGCCGCACCGCCCGGGCGGGAAACGCCGGCAAAGCCATTTCTTTCGCTATGCCGGACCAAGGCAAGGATATCCGCAGCATTGAGCGGCTGGTGAATAAAAAATTAGATTTGACGGAAATTTCCAAGCTTGAACAAGCCAATATGCGGCCGACCTACTCAAGGCGCGGCAGCACCATGAGCTTTGGCTGGGCGAACCGCCGCGGCGGCCGAGGCCGCAGAAGGTAATTGTAGTTTATTAAAAAACTCCCATTTCAGCGGGAGTTTTTTTGTTTTGCGAAACATTATTTAAAAATATCCGGATAAGTTTGCCCTATCCCCTGCTGGATATTGGTATCGCGCGCTTTCAGGCGCGACAGGACTTCCTGGTAGATATCTTTTTTTATTTGCAGGCCGGTTTGCGCGCCGGTGTTGGGATTTTTTACGGCATAGGCGCCAAAAATCACCAGCGCGTAAATTGTCAGTAAAAAAGCCAGCGTCCAAAGGCACCATGCCGGATGGCGGGTTAACAGAGAAACCAGCAAGTCGCGAGTTTTTTTGAATTTTAAGGCGTTTGGGATGTTCATTCGGTTATATTCCCGGATTATTTTTTATAGCTCCTGCCAGCGGATTTATTGGTAGACGGATATTTTTAAAACAGTGTTGATTTCGCCGTTGCCGGCGCCGTCTTTTTCCGGCAAGCGCTGGGTTTGCAGCGAGACGAGATTGTTATAGTAGGGCGCGTTTTCGAGATAAATGAGAAATTTTATCAAATTGGGAAAATTGCCGCTCAGATTAACCTGAAAGTCGGTCGTCTTTTTCGCCGCGGGTGTTTTTTCACCGGCTGCCGGTGCGACGACCGAAACCTCCTGGCGGTTATCGGTGGCCTGGGCGAATTTTTCCATCAGCACAATGAATTTCAGGGCTTCGCTGCCGTCCAGCAGCGCGGGCAGCGCGTAAAGTTCGTTTTGCATATTTTTATATTCGTTTTTAACCTCGCCCAGCGCTTGCCAGGCGCCGGAAAATATTTCCATTTCTTGTTTTTTTTGCGCCAATTCCAGGCCGTCGTTTTTTATTTGTGATATTAGCGGCGCGACAAGCGTAAAGACGGCTAACGCCAAAACGGCCAGCCAAAAAGCGGCGGTAAGATAAATCCTTTGTTTGGGGCTCAAATTGACGGTGCTTATCATTTGACGAGCTCTTCCGGCTTGAGGCCGAATTTAAAATTAAAATTGATGTTTGTCTGCTTGGTCAGATTGGCTAGGGGGTTTTCTATTCCGGCGAATAACTTTGATTTGACCAGGGCCTCCTGCAGCATCAAAACTTGCGTTCTCATGGGGGCGAATCCTGTTATTTCCACCCGGCCTTTCTCGTCAATGGACAGGCCTTCGATGCGGACACCGGCCGGAGTGATATTGGCGATTTCGATCAGGACCGGCGAAAAGTATTTGTGATTTTTTTGGATTTGGCCGACTTTTTCCAAATATTGATTGAGTTCTCCGACAAGCTGTTTTTCCTTGTCAACGCCTTGTCCTTGAAAGCTTGCTTTGATGTTTTGCGCTGTCAGGGCGTAGCTTTTAAGCTGGATCAAAATGAAAAACCAGACAAAACCCAGCAGAATGGCAAAGCCCAAAACAACGATCAGGAAGCCGGCGCCGTAAAAAGATACCCAGCGCCGGGTTTTTTCCAGGTTGAGCAGCTCTTTTTCTTGCGGTGGAAGCAAATTAAGTTCGGTCATATTTATTCTTTCAACCCCCTGATGGCCAGTCCGATGGCCGTGGCAAAACTCAAGGCCTCGCCGGAAGAGAGCCCCGAAATATTTTTTGGCGCGCCCTTGAAAACATTGGACCACGGATTGCCCGGGAAAACGGGGAAGCCCAATTTTTCGGTTAAAAATTCCGGCAGTCCGGCAAAATTGGCCCCTCCGCCGCAAAGCAAGGCACTGCTTATTTTGTTGCTCTGAGCATTGGGTGCGGCCGGCAAATGTTCCTGATAGTAATCAATATAATCCTTAATTTTTTTTGTTGTTTCGTCCATCAGCGGAGCCAACGCCCGCAGCGTTAAGCTGCCAGGATTTTTGTAATCAAGGCCCTGCTCTATTTTTATTTGTTTGGCCTTTTCTTGGTCAATATTCAGTTTTTCACTCATTGTTTCAACAATAGAGGAATTTGAAATCGGCAAGCTGGCGGTGAAATAAACCGTTTGGCCGGAAAAAATCGCCAAACTGGTTCTTTTGGCGCCGACATCGATAATGAGCAGGGGCTTGTCGCAGCATCCTCCCGGAACCAGCGCCCGGGCGATAGCCAGCGACTCAATCTCAAAAACAAACGGCTTTAAACCGGCTTTTTTCAGAACGCTTAAATACGGGTCAACGGTTCTTTGAGGCAGCACGCCGATTAAAATATCCAGATAATCTTGGCGGGCGCCGGCAGCCGTCTCAATAACGCGCCAATCATAATAAATTTCCGGCAGCGACAAAGGGATATTGGCTTCTATCTCCCATTTGATGGCCTCAGCCATCTCTTCTTTTTTCATCAGCGGCAAGTGCACCAGGCGCACGAACGATTCGGTTTCCGGCAAAGAAACGATGCAATAATCGCTTTTTAATCCCCTTCCCTTCACTTCTTTAACGGATTTTTTTATGAGCGCGATCAGCTCTTCTTCTTTTTTTATTTCGCCGTTTTCAATGAGGCCGGCCGGGATTTCCTGGCGGCCAAAACTCGCCAATTCAAAATTCCCGCCCTTTTTTTTCAGGTCGATTATTTTAATCGACAGGTCGCTTAGATCTATGCCAAAGCCGTGGATGCTGGAGTTCGGCAAATTGAACATCTTTTGAGGTTTTAACAATAATGCAAACGGATTATTTATCTTATTTTACCACAAAACCCGGTTGATTGTCAGGCAAAAAGGCGGGCCCGGCGCTACGGCACTTCTTCCCAGGCCGTCACTTTCCACGAGCCGCTGACGCTGCTGGAAAATTTCACCGCCGCCAGCGCGGCCTCGTAAACTATTCTGGAACCGTTGTTTAAATGGATCTGTTGGCCGATCAACTCTTTCAATACGGTATTGTTGCTGACATCAACGGAGCCGTTGGCCGCATAAAAGATCGCGGTGTCGGAATTGTTGGCTAAGTTGATGGCTTGGCCGGATTTTGTTGAAAGCAGCAGAACATAGCTGCCGGCGGAGGCGCCGAAAAAGGAACAGCTATTGGTAACCGAAATCAGTCCGTCGGTGATGACGGCGCCGCTGTTGCCGTTAAACTCGGACGAAAGTCGCACCTTAGCATTGTTGAAAATATTGATGTTCCCGGTTACGAAAATTGTCCCGCTGACCGTCAAGTCGCCCCGGTTTGAAATAGTGAGATTTCCTTCTATTTTTTTCGGCCCCAATATTTTAACGGCTCCTGCGTCAACGATATAGTCCCCGGTTATGACGCCTCCGTTGGCCGCTTCTGTTTTCCAGCCGTCAATGATGGCTTGGGTCAAAGGGAGATCTTGGATCGTCGGATCGGAGCTGCCAGGATACTTGGTTCCGCCGACGGTGGAATTCGTTAGTGTCTGAAAATAGGCGTCGCCGGTGATGCTTGAGTCGGAAATCGTGTTGGCGTGCGCATTGCCGCCGACCAGAACCCTGTCCAAAAAATTATTGGCGCTGCCCAGCCAGGCCTTAAAGGCCAGATCTCCGCCGATATCGGTCCAGGCGGGCGAGGAAGTATTCCAATTTTGGCTGTATTTGCCGGTTCCGCCGGCGTAAGAATCGTTCGCATCTCGGGCCGAAATGAAATAAGCATCTTCGTTTAAAGAAGAATCAATCAGTATCCAATACTTAACGCCAGCTTGCAGAGAAGCCGGATTGTTTAATTTTATGTCAACCCAAGCATAAGAAGAATTGCCAACTTGGCTGGCAAGCAGCGTTCCGTATGCGCCGGAATTGACCAGGGTTTTTGACGGCTGGCCGGCGTTGTCGGTTAGGATGCGGACCGTTTTGTTGCCGGGCGAACCGAATTTTTTTAACAGCAAACTGATCTTGATCAGATTGCTTGAGGCGGAAGGGACGAAGCTTTGCGCCGCATCGATAACCGGGTTGGCTTGGCCGAAAGAAAAATCGGATGAATTTACAATGCTTTGCTGGTTTGCGCTCAAGGAATCGTTGGCCACCCAGGCATTTCCCGTGACGGTTGCGCCAGCGCTCCCCAGAATTGGGCCGTTGGAAAAGATATTGCCCTCCACCTGGCTGCCGTTATCCATTTTTAACCCTCCCCTTCCCACTTGGACGCCGTAAGAAAAAGAAGCGGAAATGTTTTGGCCGCCGGTGTTTAGTTTGGCGCGCAAACTGCGAAAGTGTCCGCGTTCTTGTCCTTTGGACAAAATATATTTTTGCGTTCCGACATCGGAAATGGCGATGGCCGCGCTGCCTGCGCCGACCGGCAATGTGGTGCTGGCCGAATAACTTTTGTTTTTTATGAGTCGGTAAAGAGAATCCTCTATCCCTGATTCAGCCGCATAGTAGGCCTGGGCCGAATAGGCCGAGTTGGCGATTATTTTTTGCTCTATTATTGTGACCAACCCCAACCCGGCGACGATAATTAGAACGATTGACATTATTATCATAACCGAAAAAAGCGCTGCAAATCCTCGTTGGCCGCAAATTTTTTTGTTTGGTGACTTGATCATTTTAGTAGGAGCGCAAATTGGCCGCGCCCGTCAGCTCTATTGAGTTGGTGTATTCGGGTTTGTTTGAGGCGAGGGATTCAACTTTCAGCGTTATCCGGATGGATTCGGCGTTTAGCGAATTTAGCCGCCGGTTGAATAAAAAATTGGTAACGCGGACAGAGCTGCCGGTCAAGGCGATGGGCGGGGTTTTTTCTCTTTTCAGACACAAGGCCTGGTTGCAAATGAAAAAATCCGCAAAGGTTGTCGTCTCTTCGGAGCCGGCGGCGGCGGTCTGTTGCAGGCCCAGTTGGCCGGGATTTTTATCAAAGACGGATGTCGGGGCGTAAACACTTTTGGACTTTCTGATCTCGTAAGTCATTATTTCCATGGCGCGCCTGGCATTGGCCAGCACTTCGGAATTAACTTTCGCTTTGGCGCTGATCTGGATCATCCAAAAACTGAAGGCCACAATGACCGAAACGATGATGGTCACGAGCGCAATATAAACCAACATCTCGATCAATGTAAATCCCGCGGTTATTCCCCGGTTTTTTAAAAATTGAAAATTTATCATTATGGTTTCCAGTTGGTTAAATAGTCAACAAGGATTATTTGCAAATTTTGTCCGTTATAGCTCCAGGAAACGGCGGCGGTTATTTTTTTTGTGCCCGCGTCTTGCGTCCCGCCGCTTTCAACGATATTAAAACCGCTGTCGCGAAAAACATTGCTGATGGTCAGGCGGCGCGTAAAGCCGCCTATGGTTTCTTCTCCGCTCGCCATGGTCCATTGATAGAGCGAAGGGTTTTTTGCCGGATGAAAAGGGGCGTCAACGGTCATATTGGCCAAATCCGACCAGCCCCCGTCTCTGATGGATCGGGCCGCTTCCAGGGCTTCGCTGGCCAGGTTTGCCGCAACGGCGTTCTGTTTTAAGCGAGTTTGGATTTTTAGCGCGAAATTGCCAAGCCCCGTCAAGGAAACCAGCGATAAGCCGATAATTGAAACTACCACCAGGATTTCTATCAGGCCGATGCCCAGTTCGGGGCGCGGTTTGATTTTTATTTCGGTGAATTTTTTCATCGTTTTGCCCGGTTAAAAATCTTTGAACAACCCACTAATTTTAATGGCGCGTTTTTCGTATTATGTTTATTTTTTTCAATCGGGTTTCACAGATTGGTCGGGTTTTCCGCCCAAACGGAAGTTCCTTTGGTGGTGGTGCCGGTATAGGAATAATTCAGCAAATTTTGATTGTCCAAATAAATGTTCAGCCCCGGGTATTTGTCTTGGTGGTCGCGAAGCACGCAAAAAACCGTATTGGACGAGGTTAAACTGTGGGTGTGAATCTCCAGGTCTTGGTCAGAGCCGCCTATGCTCACTGTCTCCGCCCATGAAAAAGCGGTTTTGTCGCTGTTTAAGTAGGACTGATAATCAATGTTCTTGGTGACATCGTTGCCCGGCCAGTATAATTTCAAGGTGGTCGCGTTGGCGGTGTTTTGACTGAAAGAAAACTCGGTATGGCGGGAATCGCTTTTGCGGCTCAGGTCGCTGGGCGGAGAAGACCCCAGCGAAACATTGCCCGAGGAGTCGACGAAAATTATTTTATTTCTGGCGCTGTTGTTTGCCTCTTCGATTTTAATTGAGCCGTAATCGGCCGTCTCGCCGCTTAAGCGGCTGAAGACCAAAAAGTTGCCTCCGCCTAAATTAACATCGGAAATTTTCAGGGAGGAGTTGATGTTGTAGACGATGTTGTCGGGAGAGGACGGATAGAAAGTGGTTCCTTTGAAAAGGGTGAATTTATTGCTTTCAAAATAAACTCCGAAAGAGCTGGCGCCTTCGGAGGACAGGGTTTTGTTTTGCGCCAGGCGCAAAACACCGATTGCCTCTTGGGCCGCGCTTTCCAGCGCGCTTTGCCGCTGGAAAAAATTAAAATTGGGCAGGACTATGCCCAACAGCAACACCGCAATTGCTATCACGACCACCAGTTCTATCAATGTAAAGCCGAGATTTTTCATATCAACTTCTAATTACATTTTTGTTTGGGGAAAAATGGCGCAAGGCAAGGTTTTCTTTTCGTTGCCGCTTGGATTGAAAATTCAGAGAAGGCTCCTACATCCCCTGCATCAGAGAATACATCGGCTGGAGCATCGATATGGCAAAAAAGCCGACTGCCGCGCCGACAGCCACCATCAGGGCCGGTTCAATTATGGAGGCGATGCTTTTGGTGATATCGCTCACCTCTTCTTCGTAGAAGTCCGCCAGTTTTGCCAAGACATTGCCCAAGGTTCCGGTTTCCTCCCCCACGGTTATCATCTGGCTCACCATCGCCGGGTAAAGCTGCGGATAGTCGTCAATGAATTTGCTCAGCTGGGCGCCTTTTTGCACTATAACCGCGGCTTCTTCCAGCGAGCGGCGGAAAAAAGAATTGCTCAGCGTGCCGGCGATTATTTGCAATGCCTGGACAATAGGCACGCTGCTTTCAATCAGTGCGCTTAAAGTCCGGGCCAGCCGCGCGGAATTGATCTTTTTGCTGATGCCGCCGATTACGGGCAGGCGCAAAATGACCCAGTCAATATATGTTTTGCCGGTTGTTGTTTTGGCGGCCAGGCGCGATGCGGCGATCAAGGCGATCAGGCCCAATATCCCGAATGCCCAATATTGGCTTAAAATATCGCTGGTGCCGATGATAAGGCGCGTGCTTAAAGGCAGATCAATCGCCATTTCTTTGAAAATTTGGGTCAGCTTTGGCACTACCGCGACCATCATTAGCAAGCCGATGCCGAGCATAACAGTGACGATTATCGCCGGGTATATCATGGCGCTGCGGACTTTTGATTTGAGCTCATAGTCCTTTTCCATCTGGCCGGCCAGGATTTTCAATGTTTCTTCCAGATTTCCGCCTGCCTCGCCCACCCGCACCATATTGACGAAAAGCTCGGAAAAAACCATCGGGTATCTGCTCATTGAATCGGCCAGCGCCTGGCCCTGTTTCACGCTGATATTGACTTCTTTGATGACCTTTGAGAAATATTTATTTTTGGTTTGCAGCCCCAAAATCTCCAGCGCCCGATTCATGGCCAGCCCGGCGCCGATCATCACGGACAAATGCCGAGCGAAGATCATCTTTTCCGATAAAGGAACGGAAAGCAAAAATGATAAAAAATCCGCCGAAAACAACGAAAGCAACGACGGAAACAATTTTTGGCTTGGGGCCGCCTGTCCGGCCAGATGCACGGAAGTCAAAATAAACCCTTGCTCTCGCAGAGCATGAGCCAAATCCGCTTCAGAGGCGGCTTCCTGCGAGCCGGTCTTTTCCTCTCCGGCCATTGATTTTGCGGCGTAGATGAATACGGACAATATAAATTCAGTTTTTCAGTTTTTCAGTTTTTCAGTTTAAATTTTAACTGACAAACTAACCGACTGACAAACCGATAAGCTGGCTGGCTATTCCTGCGTTACCCGCAACACTTCTTCAAGAGAGGTGATGCCGCGGGCGGCCTTGATCAAGCCATCTTCCATCATAGTGATCATCCCTTCGGCTTTGGCTTGTTTGGCGATAGCGTCGGCGGTGGCGTGTTTTACGATAAGGTCTTTAATGGACTCGGATATTTCAATGACTTCTTGAATGCCGATACGGTCGCTGAACCCTTCTGGATTTTCCGGCGTTGCCTTGGGCCGGTAAAAATCAATATCTTCAAGGCCCTGGTTGGCGGAGATGAGCTTTTCTTCGCGCAACATTTCAAGCACCTTGGCTTCGTTGATATTGTCACGGAGCGATTTTATCTCGTCTTTGCTCAAGCGATATTTTTCCCGGCTTTCCGGGATAAGCCGGCGCACCAGCCGCTGGGCTTCAATGCAATTGATGGTGGAAGATATTAAAAACGGCTCAACTTCCATATCCAGGAGCCGCGGTAAAGCGCCGGCCGCGGAATTGGTGTGGAGCGTTGAAAGCACAAGATGGCCGGTGAGCGATGCGTTGATGGCCAAACCCGCCGTTTCGTTATCGCGAATTTCTCCCACCATTACGATGTCGGGATCCTGGCGCAGCAAAGAGCGCAGGCCGTTGGCGAAGGTCAGGCCGATCTTGGGATTGACCTGGGTTTGGTTGATGCGCGGCATGCGGTATTCTATCGGGTCTTCCACCGTGGAAATATTGACTTCCGGCGTATTGATGATATCCATGACGGTGTAGAGCGTGGTGGTTTTGCCGCAGCCGGTCGGGCCGGTGACCAAAACGAGTCCGGTGGGTTTTTTTATCTGGCGGTGCAAAATTTCCAGGTTCCTGCCCCAAAAACCGAGTTTTTCCAGGGTGAAGCCCTGAGAGTTTTCCAGCAATAAACGCATAACGATCTTTTCTCCGTCATAAACAGGCAGAACGGAAACGCGGAAGGAGATCTTGTTGTTGCCGTCCTCAATTTTGAACCGGCCGTCCTGCGGCAAGCGGTGTTCGTCAAGCTTCAAGTTGGCTAAGACCTTGATTCTAGCGACCACTCCCATGGCGATTTGCTTCGGCAGCGTCATGGCCTCATGCAGGATTCCGTCGAGCCGGTAGCGCACGATGATGTCTTTTTCCATGGGCTCAATATGGATGTCGGACGCCTTTTGCAAAATGGCGTGCTTCAACAGCGTGTCCACAATTTTAATTATGGGCAAGCCCTGGGCGGCTTTTTCCAGGTCTTCTTTGGGCAGATCGGCTTCCTCCGCTTTGCTTTCGGCGATGGTGGCCAATTCTTTCGTTTCGTTGCCGATTATCTCGCCGAATTCCGCTTGCAAGCTTTTTTGGTATTGCCGGATGGCGTTTTTGATGCTGGCGGCCGAAGTTAGGCGCGGTAGAATTCGCAGGTTGGCTTTTTTCTTGATGAAATCAATGGTCTGCAGGTCGTCCGGGTCGAGCATGGCCACTTCCAAATTCCGGTCGGCCTTGCGGAAGGCCACGATATTTTGTTTTTTAGCGATGGGCTCGGGAATTATTTGCAAAACCTCGACTGGAATTTTTTCATCCTCCAGATTAACAAAGGGAATTCCCAGAATATACGCTTTGAGCTTGACTATCTCCTCCTGCTTGACCAGGCCCGACTTAATCAAAATATCATCCAGGGACTGACCCGATGCGGCGGCGTCTTTTTCGGCCTGTTCCAGTTGTTTTTTGTTGACCAGGCCGCTGTCCGACAGGAAGGCCTTTAATTGTTCCGGTTCAACGCGCATGCAGCATTCGCGGATAACGCCAACCGCCGGCGAACAATGCCGATAAATATTCATACCCGCATTATTGGCCGCCCGATTCGCGTTACAGGCGTTACTATTTGATATTGTCTCTGACTTTTTCCACGATGTCCTTTAAGTCATAATTCGCTTTTACCAGATAATTGGTCGCGCCCAAAGCCAGCGCCCTTTCGATGTCCTGGGTGCTTTCCAAATTCGTTAAAACGATTACCGGAATATCCTTGACCGAATCGTCTTTTTTCAATTCTTCCAAGACCTCAAAGCCGTCCATTTTGGGCAGGATGAGATCCAGTAAAATGATGTTCGGTTTCGTCTCGCGCGCCAGGCGCAAGCCAATCTCTCCATCCAGGGCGTTTTTCACATCATATCCTTCCTGGGAAAGGGCCGTGCTCAAGGCCTTTTGAAGGGTCGGCTCGTCTTCAATGAGTAAAATTGTTTTCATGGTGCAGCGTTCGCGAATATCGCTAATTATTAGCGAATAATGCCAATCGGATTATTCGCGCTATTAGGATTTAAGTTCGCGTTATTAGAACTTACTATTTATAAATCGGCAAAGTAAAATAAAAAGTTGTTCCCTTGCCCTCTTCCGATTCAAACCATATTTTGCCGCCGCTTTGCTCCACCACCGCCTTGGAAATAAACAGGCCCAGCCCCGTGCCGACCGTCTGGTGCTTCATTATATTGTCGGAGCGGAAAAATTTTTGAAAAATATGTTTTTGTTGCAATTTGGGGATGCCGACGCCCGTGTCCCGGACGGCCATTCTGACAAAGCCGTCATCTTGTTGCAACGCGACGCGAATCTCGCCTTTCCCCTTGATGTATTTGACAGAATTGTCTATCAGGTTTTGGATGACGATGAAAATTTTGTCGGGGTCGGTATAAACATTAGGCAAGCTTTCCGGCGCCTCAAGCGAGATTGAAACATTGTTGGCCTTGGCGAAAAGGGCGGAGGCATTGACGATTTTTTGCGCCAAGACATAAATATTTGTCTGGCGGGGCATAAAAGTGTTTTTACCCATTTCAATCCGCGAAACATCAAGCAGGTCGCTAACGAGCTTTATCATACGCTCAGAGTTTTCTTGGATAAGATCCAAAAAAGAAGCGGTTTCAGACGGACTGCAACGCCCGCCCTTGAGCAGATTCAAAGACCAGCGGATGGCTGACAGCGGGGTTCTCAATTGATGCGAGGCGATGCTGACGAATTCCGTTTTCAGTTTATTGGCCTGAGCCAGCTTGTCAAAGCCCTGAGTTACGGATTGGGAGACAATAAAAATGAAAGCCGAAACGCCGATAACTATCAGCGCGGCGATCTCCGGCTGGTCCGTATAGCGGTTCGCTATGGCATAGGTGCTCAGCATCGCCACGATATTGACCACGCCCAAAACAAGAAAAATAAAACTCGGGCATTGCCAGGGGCTCAACCCGTATTCTCGGCATTCCCGAAAAAGATTTAATTTTACAAATAAAACTTTAACCTCCATCTTATGGGAATTATACCATATATATAAGAGGGGCAACAATTCACAGTTTTGGTTTAGACCCAATTAAAGATCGTTGGGCGCTTCCCTATCGTTCGGCGCAGGCCGTAGATGATTTCCGGCGGGATTGAAAAAAAGTGATTTTTTAGTTAAGATGAGAATACTTTTGTTTTCGCGGGCTGTCGTATACCGGTAGTACACCTGCTTTGGGAGCAGGCAGACTGGGTTCAATTCCCAGCAGCCCGACCAACAAACACCCTTGTCATTTTTTAAAATTGCTAATAAATAAATATTGAACCCCTCAATATCTTATGATACGATAAGATAGATGAATGAATTAAAGATAAAAGCTGTAAAATTGCGAAAAGCCGGTTATTCGTATGCCATGATCGGCCAGCGGCTTAATGTATCCAAAAGCACTCTAAGTAATTGGTTGAATGATATTAAATTTTTTCCAAATAAAGAGCTCGTAAAAAGGGTTGGCCGGGCCAAACTCAAATCGGCTCTTTTTAGACAGAAAATAAAACTTGCCGACATAAAAAAAGGGAAAATGGATGGAATCAAGAATATCGGGATTTTGTCCGATAGGGATCTGCTCATATTGGGCATCGGCTTGTATCTGGGCGAGGGGTCTAAAGCATTTGAACAGGTAAGAATAATCAATTCAGATCCGGACATAATCAGGATAGCCATAAAATGGTTCAAAGATTATTTTAATCTTGATATAAAAAATTTTAAGATAACATTGCATGATTATCCTGATAATGATATAAAAAACAATAAAATCTTTTGGTCAAAATATACACAGATACCGATTGAACAATTTTCCGAAAGCGTTTTAGATAGAAGAATTAACAAATCGTCCATCAATAAGAGAAAGTTGCCGCATGGAACAGCCCAATTATATATTAAAAAAGGAGATACCGATTTGACTGGAGTTAAAAGCTTGCATCGTAAGATAATGGGCTTGATAGAGGCGGTAACCAAACAGGTATGATTTCTTGCGGGTGTAGCACAGTGGTTAGTGCTTCTGCCTTCCAAGCAGATTACGGCGGTTCGACTCCGCTCACCCGCTCTCTATCCACTAGACCTTATCTATAAAAAGCCCCCAGAAGGGGCTTTTTTGGTATCGGGGGCACGATATCGGTTCCTTGCGTCAAACCTTGACACGGCCTCAAGCTTGTGCTATGCTTCTTAATTCCCCAATGAGGGGATTTTTTGTTGGGTAACCCCGTTAGAAATAACCCGATACTCTTATGAGGGAATAGAGCCGAATAGAGTTATTTCTAACGGGGTAAATGCCTTATTTGAGGGCTTTTAGCCCCCTTATATAGGGAGCTTATATGGTCCGAGATAAGGCATAAACTTATGAACAAACTTATCCTGATTATCAAGAAAACAACCTATTTGAATCTGAGCAATTCACGCCGCTTGGTGGCGTCTATGGCCATTATCGGCAGCTTATCGCCTTTTATGGCGGTTAATGTTCCGGCGGCCATGGCTGAGCGGGTCCCTGATAGCAGCAATGCTTTTTTGACCGTGCAAAATTTGTCTGCTGATGAGAACGGCAATAACGGTTCTTTTTTACAGAACAATATTTTTATCGCGGCCAACAGTTTTATCGCCAGGATTAGCGGTTCTGCTTCCGCTCCTGCTTCCGTCCCCGCTCCCGTTGTCAAAACGGCGCCGGGCAAGGTGGTTATCGTGACGGCTTATTCTTCAACTCCGGACCAGACCGACAATTCCCCTTTCATTACCGCCAACGGCACTTTCGTGCGCGACGGGATTGTGGCCGCCAACTTTTTGCCTTTCGGAACCAAGATTAGATTTCCGGAATTTTCCGGCGATAAGGTCTTCACGGTTACCGACCGCATGGCTAAAAAACACAACAACAAGATTGACATCTGGATGACTTCCCGCGGCGCGGCTTTGCAATTTGGCGTGAAAAAGCTGGCCTATGAGGTAGTGCTGGAATAATAAAATACAGTAATTAAGTGATTGAGTGATCAAAAACAGCCCCGCAAATGCGGGGCTGTTTTTTGCTTATTTCCCATTGCGCCGGTCGCGGTTTGAGAATTCATCGATGATATCCATGAATTCTTTCTTGCTGAACGCCGGCCAATATGCTTTGGCAAAAAAAAGTTCGCTGTAGACGCTCTGCCAGGTTAAAAACCCCGAAAGCCGCTGTTCCCCGCCTGTGCGGATGATAAGGTCGGGATCCGGTAATCCGCTGGTCCAGAGATATTTTGAAAAAGATTCCTCATCAACCGGCTCGCTCGCGGAGATGGCCAGGTTTGCGGCTTGAGTAATTTCAGCACGGCCGCCATAGGACAAGCAGAGGCCGAGAGTCAGGCCGTTGTTTCGCGCAGTTTCTTTTTCCGCTTTATCCATGAGTGTCTGAATATCCTGCGAGAAGCGCCGGCGGTCGCCAAGGCACAGCACGCGGATATTTTCTTTTTTGAGGTGTTCAAGCTCTCTGGTAAGCAAGAGGCGTATCAGATCCATAAGGTACGAAACTTCACTTTCTGTCCGATTCCAATTTTCGGTCGAAAAAGCGTAGACAATAACATTTTGAACACCGGCTTCGCGTGCCCATTTTGTCGCTTCTTTAAGTTTTTCGTAGCCCAGCCGATGGCCTTCAAGCTGGGGCAAGCCCTTCTCTTTCGCCCACCGGCGGTTGCCGTCCATAATCATACCCACGCAATTCGGGATTTTTTTAGGTGATATTGGCATGTGAATTAATTTAATATTTTAAAGTCCGCAAGGGCCGCGCCTGGCTCGCGCCAAGCCACTTGCACTTTTTCCACCTCGGATAATATCGGGCCCTTTTTCAGCAACTCGATGAACTTCGCAAGCTTGTCTTCCGTTCCTTGCGCGACAACGAGCACCGAACCATCGGGTAAATTTTGAACTGTGCCCGCAAGATGAAGACGGCGGCCGCGGCGGGTGGCAAAGTCGCGAAACATTACCAATTGCACCCGGCCGGTGATGATGCATTCTATTTCTTTTTTATCTTGGGGTGTATTCATATCTGAATAATTAAAACCTCGCCTTATCACGAGGTTTTAATTCTGGTGCCGCGGGCGAGAATCGAACTCGCACGGTATCGCTACCGAGGGATTTTAAATCCCTTGTGTCTACCTGTTCCACCACCGCGGCAAGTTAGCTTATTGCGTATGGCCGATAGCTTATGGCTTTTGTGCTATTTGCCATTCGCTATTAGCTCTTGGCTAACTATGAGGCCTGGGGGAGAATCGAACTCCCGTATATTGGTTTTGCAAACCAATGCTTTACCACTTAGCAACCAGGCCGTATCACATATTATATTTCTTTTTTAATAAATCTTTTTGTTGACGACTTTTTAAAAAACGCTCTCTTTTCACCGCTTCGCGGGACCTCGCGTAGCGAGACAAACCAATGCTTTACCGCTTGCTTGCCCGCCGTAGCTTTCTTGCCCGTCGGAGCTTTAGCGGAGGAGATAGCGAAAGCGGGGCGACCAGGCCGGCCTGACTCAATTTAAACACAAAAAAATCAATCGTTCAATTTGGCGGCGGTCGAAAGGAGCTGCTCTATTTTAGCCACGATTTTTTCGGGCATTTCTGTTGAGCGAAAAGCCGCGGCCAGCCGGTGGCCGCCGCCGCCAAAGGCCGCGGCGAGGCGCGCCACATCCACCCCCCTGTCTTGTTGGGAACGCAAAGAAACATCAAAGATTCCCGGTGTTTTTTCCGTGATGGTGGCCGCGATTTTCGCTTCGGGCGCGGCGCTCAAAATGCTGGCCATGCCGATCTCATTGAGGCCGGCCGACAGGCGTTCGAAAAGTTCGTTGTCGATGACGGCAAAAACTAATTCGGTTTTAGCGCCGGTCTGGATCCGGTCGAAAACCTCGTTGAGGGCGGAAAATTTCTCGTCCAGATTAAGATTGCCCGAGGCCTGGGAAATTTTGGCCAGAGAAGCGCCCTTGAGCATAAGCTCGCCCGCCGCCTTCAGGGTTTGCGCCGAGGTGTTGGCGTAGCGGAACGCGCCCGTATCGTCCATAATGCCGGCCAGCAGGCAAAGCGCGACCGTTCTGTCCGCGGGTGCTCCGAGAAAATTTATGAAATTATGAATTATTTCGGAAGTGGAAGATATCGCGCCGTCGACTATTTTGAAGCCCAGGTGCCGTCCAACCGCATGATGGTCAAACGATAAAAAATTCGCCTTGATTTCCGGGTATGCTTGCAATATTTCCAAGCGTTCCGGGCTGCCGTAATCCAGTCCGATAACGAGATCTATCTTTTCCGGATCCAGCTTTTTTGTTAGCGACTGATGGGGCAAAATTTTCATTGATTCGGATATCGGACTCGTGCTGAAAGCGTAAGTGGTTTTTCCCATATCGCGCAGAACCGCTTCCAGCGCTAACAAAGAACCCAGGCCGTCAAGGTCTGGTTTTTCATGGGTTGAGAGAGCGATATAGTTGGCTTTTTCTATCAAAGACTTGGCTTTAAGAAAAAGTTCGGTCATTTTTAGGAATTTATCTTTTTGAGTTAAAATATCAAATGACAAAATCCCAATGACCAATAAATGTCCAAATATCAAATCATAAAGGCATTGAGATTTGTGATTTTATTGGTCATTTGTCATTGGGAATTAGTCATTATGGGGGAACATCATATTTGTATTTGTAAAAATTCGATCCATTATAGGCCAACTTTCTTTATTATCTCCTCAATGTGCTGGCTGGCCGCTTCGTCGGTATTTATCACGAATCGCATCTTCGGCACCGGGTGGATCTGCAGGCGCTTGTTGATAGCTTGTTGAAGATGCCAGATATGGGCGTTCAATTTTTTGAGCACCTCCGCGCCCTTATTTTCTGGCCAGACGCTGAAAATTATTTTGGCTTCAAGCTGATCTTCGGTGGTTTCCACCGCCAGAATGGTCGCCAAAACTCCTTCGCCGAATTCTTCTTCGCGCAACAAAATGCCGTTCAATTCCTGCTTTATCAGTTCGTTAACTTTAGCGATTTTGTGAGACAAAAGTTTTGTAACCAAGCTACAAGAAACAAGACGCAAGATACAAACAAATTATAAGTATCAAATTTCAAAGATTCAAATCGGTTTGGTTATTGTTTCTTGGTTGTTTTGGTTATTAGAGTTATAGTTCTCTCTTCTTCTTCTCTTCCTTATACACATCCAGGATATCTCCTTTATCCGCCATATCTTTGCTTTCCAGCATTATGCCGCATTCGCGGTCTTTGCCGACTTCCGCCGCCTCTTTTTTGTTCTGCTGGAGCTGGGCGATGCGGCCCGTGCCGATGAATTCCTTGTTGCGCAAAATATCCACCAAAGCGTTGCGTTCAATCTTTCCGCTTAAAACCTTGCCGCCGATTATCTGCTTTTGGCCGTCAACCTTAAAGACCTCAAGAATCTTTAATTGACCCAATTTTTGGCGCACGACCTCCGGTGATAACAGTCGCGAGGCATCGTGGCGGATAGTTTGGATGAGCTCATAGATTATCGGCGAGATGCCGACCTTGACTCCGCGCCGGTCCGCCAACTCTTGAATGCCGGTCGGGCATTTCACGCGGAAGCCGTAGATCCTGGCTTTGGCCGATTCGGCCAGCTTCAAGTCATTTTCCAATATGTCGCCAACCTCCACCTTGATAACGCGCAGCAGAACTTCTTCTTGCGGCACATTCTTGATGACTTCCCGGATGGCTTCCAGCGAGCCGAAAACATCTGCCTTGATGATGAAATTAAAAATTCTTTGCCCATCTTTGATATTTAAGATTTCAGCCGGTTCCCGTTTTTGCTTTTCTTGCGGGCCTTTGACCGCGACTTTGGCGCGCGCTTTGTCAATCGAACTCATCGCCTGCCATGTTTCCCCTACCGGCGGCACTTCGCCAAACCCGGAAATCAGGACCGGCGTTGACGGGCCGGCTTCTTGCACGGGTTTGCCCAAAAAGTTCTCCATGGTTTTTATCTGGCCGTAGGTTGATTCGGCCGCAACGATATCTTTGTTGGTCAGCGTGCCGTCCTTAACCAGGAGCGTTGCCGTGACTCCGCGTTGCTGATCCATTCGCGATTCAATAATGACGCCGCTAGCGGGGGCGTTTTTGTCGCCCTGAAAATTATCCATCTCCGCTATCAGCAATATCATTTCCAAGAGTTCATCTATGCCGATGCCGCTCTTGGTGGAGGTAAAAATGGAAGGAACTTCTCCACCCATCGATTCCACCAATACATTATTGTTGGCCAGTTCCTTTTTAACCTTGTCAGGCAGGGCGTTGGGTTTGTCCATTTTGTTTATCGCCACAATTAATGGAAGTTTCTGGCGTAAAATAACCTCAATGGCTTCCTTGGTCTGGGGCTTGACGCCCTCTTCCGCCGCCACGACTAAAATGGCAATATCTGCCACCTTGGCGCCGCGCGAGCGCATAGCGGAAAACGCTTCGTGGCCCGGCGTATCAATGAAAGTTATCATCTTGCCTTGCTGCTCAACTTGATACGCGCCGATATGCTGGGTGATGCCGCCGCTTTCCTTTTCCGCCACTTTGCTTTTGCGGATAAAGTCCAGAATGCTGGTTTTGCCATGGTCAACATGGCCGAGAATCACGACTATCGGTGGGCGAGATTGTTCAGTTTTATTTGTATTTTTTTCCATATTTCTGCAAGGGGTTGATCTAAAATCTAAATGACAAAATCCCAATGACCAATAAATGTCCAAATATCAAATCATAAAGGCATTGAGATTTGTGATTTTATTGATCATTTGTCATTGGAAATTAGTCATTTTAATCCGGGTTATTATTTTTCCAAAGATAAACGCTAATCTTTCTTTTTTGCCTTTTTAATTGTTTTATTGTTGTTTGCCGCTTCTTCTATCGCCCTCTTTTCTTCTTCCGTGAGCGGATATTTGGACTCGTTGGCAATAATGGGCTTGGTATAAATCCTTGTTCCTTCGCGGGTGAATAAACTTGTTAGCGTGAACCCGTTGTTTTGCGCGTCCAGGCAGGCGATGCAAAAGCTCTGGTCGCCGCCCGTGTCGGAAAAGGGATTGAAGCGCACCACGCCGACTTTCTGGATGCTGCTAACCGCCATTTTTTCCACATATTTGGCAAATTGCGTCAGCTCCTCCAGATTTTTTTCCGTCTGGCGCAGGCGCTTTATTTGCTCAAAGATCACGCCTTCCAAATCCGCCACTTTGGTTCCTTTGAACATCAGCTTTATCTTTTTGCCGGTCTGGTAGACCTGCCAGTGCAGTGTTAAGTTCCAGGCCAGAAAAACCAAAGCCACCAGGATTATGAGGCCCAGCAACGGATTTAATGTGATGGCGGTTGAAATGGCTGAGAACATAAGTATATTTTGTCATCCCGGGCTTGACCCGGGATCCAGGCCCTGAATTCCCGCTGGAGTTTATCCAGTACTTGATACGGGACGGGAATGACAAATAAAATTATATAACAAAATAAATTCTACGCTAAAAATTAGTGGATGTCCAATCAAAGCGGCTGCCGCCCGATCATACTTGACATCCTCTGTAAAAGGTGTATACTGTAATAGTAAGTTTTCTCTCAAGTTTTTCCTTATATGCGTTAGCGATAACGGCAGTAAGGGTAAGGCAGAAAGAGTAGGTCGTCTTACTCTCCTTCGCTGATTGTAGTCATAAGCTGTAATCGGGACGAGGAGGGTCCTCCCAAAGCGGAGGGCAACATAGCTGAAAATAGCTGTGTATAATCCAATAAAAATATAAGGAAAACAAAATGGCAAAGAAACTATATGTAGGCGGTTTGCCGTACAGCACTACCGAGGATGCGTTGAAGCAATACTTCGCGCAGGCCGGCAGTGTGGATACGGCGACCATCATCATTGACAAAATGTCCGGCCGTTCTAAGGGTTTCGGGTTCGTGGAAATGTCCTCGGACGAAGAGGCCCAGAAAGCTGTCGAGCAGTTCAATGGTGTGGAGTTTGAAGGCCGCAAACTGACTGTGAACGAAGCTCGCCCGATGGAAGCCCGTCCTCCTCGCAGAGAGGGTGGATTCGGTGGTGGAAACCGCGGTGGATTCGGCGGCGGTCAGCAACGCAGAAACAACTGGTAATCTCTATCAGTTATAACAAAAAGACCCCTTAACGGGGGTCTTTTTGTTTTTAAGAATTCTATCGGCAATTGCCGATTGCCGATAACTTGCCGATAAAAATAGTATTTGCCGATAGAATTGCCGATAAAAATTTTATTGGACCAACCCCGGCTTAACAGATGTTTGGCTGTTCGGTGCGTAAAGCGCCGGGTCGATATTTCGCGTGAAACAAATGCGGCCGGCTTCATGCTGCCAGGATAGATTTTCTTTGCCAATCGGCCCGATCTCCGAGGGATATCTATTCGCTTGATCTTTCGGGCTTACGGCTGAAAAAGTCGCGCAGAGCTCAAAGGACAAATTGCCAATGTCCTTATATTCGTATGCCATGCCGGTTTCCGGATCTGTCGGCGCGCTGTAGCCGGAAATGGAGTCGGTCAACTCGTTTAACGAAGCGGGAATTGTGCCTTTCTTCTGCCAGTAATAGACGATCTGCGATTGAATGCTATTTAAGTCGTTTATGCGTCTGGCGTCCAGTTTTTCCATATTTGCACGGAAGGGAGAGCCACTAATAAAGAACGCACCAATAATAATGATAGTAGCAACAATTATTGCCGTCCAGCGGGCTATTTTAGCGATTTGGGGAAGTTGAAAAGCATCTCTTTTAAGATCGGCCAGGTAATACCAAAATATACCGCCTGCCACTATCGCCACCGACAACACTTTAAGCAAAAATCTTATGGATAATTCGCCGTTCAAAAAGTAGTAAACAAGGGTGGCTAAGTCAACGACACAAGCAATAACGGCCGCAAAAAGCGTTAAATAGACCAACAATTTTCGGAATTTATGTTCGCGCTTTTCCGGGTTTGCCAAGTAATCCTTTTCCCGCAGGCGCAGGGCAAAGGCGTGTGTTGGCAGAACCGCAACCAAGATAGCTACCATCCAGCGCACCGTTTCTATGGAGAAGGAATAAGGATTGGCGGGATCGACAAAAAAATAATTTATATACTGAAAAAGTAGAGCAATAACAAAAGACGCGCTTAAATAAAGCGAACCCATAACCCAAAGTTCTAAAAAGATATCTTTTGGACCGGTTGTTTTGGCGGAAACATTGGTGTTTTCCATATGATTTAGTAATTAAACTATTATAAAAACATTATAGCGTATTTTTTGAGAATTGTGTATGCTGTGATTTCGCATAGTAGGACAAAGACAATAAAATTGTATCTTTACCGTATATTTTACCCCGTAAGAAAGCGGAGGGTAGAGGATTTAAACCCCTGATACCCTTGCGGGCATACCGCATTTCGAGTTCCCGTACAAAGCGGAAGAGGTAGG
>JAQTYI010000001.1:0-246893 GCA_028688325.1 Candidatus Portnoyibacteriota bacterium | reverse complement strand
AGTCCCTTCGCTCCGACTCAGGCCTGGGCGCTGCGCTCACTCGCGCCCTTCTCCTCCCACCGCAAGCCAAGCATTTGGCTTGCTCTCTTCCTTGTTCACTTTGTACACTGCGGAAGAGGTGGGAGTCCCTTCGCTCCGACTCAGGCCTGGGCGCTGCGCTCACTCGCGCCCTTCTCCTCCCACCGCAAGCCAAGCATTTGGCTTGCTCTCTTCCTTGTTCACTTTGTACACTGCGGAAGAGGTGGGAGTCGAACCCACGAAGGAATTGCTTCCTTACCGCATTTTTTACCCCGTAAGAAAGCGGAGGGTAGAGGATTCGAACCTCTGATGCCCTTGCGGGCATACCGCATTTCGAGTGCGGCCCGTTCAACCGCTCTGGCAACCCTCCGCTTTTCTACGGGGCGAGGCGGCGCCCCTGCCCCGTTATTTCGCCCCCGACGGGATTCGGCCACTCAGCCACTCTTCCGTGTTTCGTGTTTTACGCGAAACCAAATTTAGATTTTGAGCTACGCCGCGTGATTATAAACGCAGCGAATAATTTTACTGCTCTGGTTTACCCTGAGCTTGTCGAGGGGTGGACCATACCGGGCTCGAACCGGTCACCTCCCGCATGCCATGCGGACGCTCTACCAAATGAGCTAATGGCCCAAACAAATTATTTTTATAACACTTGTTAGATCTAAAAAAATTTCACCAGAAAAATAGTCTATTCGGCAAACTCCCTTATAATCGGGTTTTTTTGACGGTTTATCTATCGTTCTTGGGTCAATTTGTGCTTTATAAAATTGCGTTAAGGGAATCTTCGTTATATCAGACCAAAACTCTTCTAATTTCTGAATGTTTTGATCGGCACGACATTGAAGCGTGCAACGAAATTTACTTTCGTCAATTGTATAGCAAGATCTTAATAAACGCAAGAATAAATTTATAATCGAAGGACTGGAATTACCGAGCATTATTGAACTGCGAGTGCTTTTTGAGCCCTCAGCCGCGTATAAAATAGCTAAGGCAATTTTGACAGTATCTTTATCATTTAAACTTTCAATCAGGTGCAGATTTTGTTTATCTATCTTTTTTAAATAAATTTCTCGACGAGCTTTATTTGATATCAAGGCGGCTTCTTGCGCTTTTTTTAAGTTAAATTTATTGTAATCTTCAATTCTTTGCTGATATCCCATCGGCAAATCTAAGCCGCGGCACCAATAAGAAAGAGTGCTTTTAGGTATTTTAGTATTAAGCAACTCTTGTATTTCCAAATATGTGCTGCCTTTTGACCGCAAATTTTGAGCCCTTATTTTTAATTCTTTTTTATCCATTGATAATATTGTACCTCAGAGGTATTAAATGTGCAAAAGTAAGTTCAATAAATTTCTTGCTTTGCGTTAAGATTTTTAAAAATATTTTTTGAGTTTTGTGTGAAACTATTTTCCGAAAATTTTTTGTTTCGCGTGGAACTTTTTATGTAATAAAAATTCCCGTTGTCGTTGTGACAACGGGACGGTTGAAATTGTGAAAGAGAGGAGAGGTTCTTATCCTGCGTCACGCCCCGCAATGTGGAGAAACGCAATTACCCTTTTAGGGGCTCATTGAGCCCAACCTTGTCTTTCGTGGTTATCTTTCATTTCTCTGCATTTTGGGAAGTACGATTTTGTGGTAGTAGAGAGAGGATGAAACTTCGGCGTAGAGCGACCAGAGCTCTTCTTCTTCCACCGGTATTGTCCGGCAAAGATTGGGAATGATTTTTTGGATCCTCTCTTTGTCCGGAAATCTGTTCACATCTTCCATCACATAAGCCGTGGCGATTTTAGCTCTGTTACCCCGCAGATAGGCCTCGGTGGCGTCTGAGGCGGAAAAATTAACCCAGACCATGAATTCTGGGAAGGACTCATTATGGAGTTGCGCGTAGGCCTCTTGAAAAAAGAGGACCAATTCTTCCATTGAGACGCCGAATTTCTGGGCTAGATTTCCGGTTTCGCGGTTCATGCTGCCGTCCAGCCGGATGCCGCTTTTGGCCAGTTTTCTTTTAGCCAGGAGCCAGAATATCTCCTCTTTCCTTTCGGGACTCAGTTTTGCGTATCGTCTGGTCTTGTTGTCCGAAGAGAACTCATCTTTTTTTCTTGTTATTGTCCACGGAATGACGCTCAGTAACTTTCTCAATGCTTTCATTTGCCGCTCCTTTCACGAAGAAGATTTACATTCTTTTCTTCCCTTTCCGCATAAAACGATTTGATTCCATCACCTCCTTTAAAGCGAGAGTTATTTTGTTGTGAAACAACGATCTTTTAATTACATAAGTATAGCACGATAGTATGATAATTGTCAATAGAGCGCGATAATTTTTCGGCAATAAAAAATCCCGCCAAAGCTTAATGCTTGGCGGGAATCAGGGGTTTGTTTTACGGGAACAGCGGCAGAGAGGGGCTTTCTATCGGCCGGTTGATATCCAATTCGGACGAGTTCAAAACATCCGAACCAAGGCGCTGGAGCGTATAGTACAATTGAGACCAGGATGTATCCTGTTCTTCGTTCCCATTAGCGTATTCCAAGGCCGCGTCCAGCAGGGAAATCCGTTTCTCTCTGGCCAGCGGGAGTAGCTCTTCTTCTATTAGGTCGGATGCCCCTTTATAGCCGGCTTTCTCCAAATAAAACGCGAATTTGTTAAGGTCCATTTTTGCCTCCTTTTGAATTCTGTTTTGGCTGGTGCGCCCGGTCCCGCCAAGGCGGGACAACCCCTTGGTCTGATGCGTTTACCGGTGCCCTCGGTAGGAGTCGAACCTACATCAACGGTTTCGAAGACCGTTACTTTATCCGTTAAGCTACGAGGGCGCGTATTTTCTGTTCAATTATGCTTTGATGATATCTCATATTTCCATCTTTGAAAACACTCAGATTTGATTTTTAACGAAAAAATGTTAAAATAAAAAAGTTCTTGGTGTCCAGTTTGATGGCAGAGTGATATACTGTGGTGTTAATCCACAACAGAGTTGTTTGACAAAAAGATACCTTGCTTATAAAATTAGGTTATGCCACAGACAAAATGCAAAATCTGCGGACAAGATTTCTACGCGAAACCTAATTGGCTAAAGAAGGGTTGGGGAAAATATTGTTCAAAAGGATGTCAATATAAGGCCCAATTGAAGGGCAAGCTTAAGCCCTGTTCGGTTTGCGGGCAAGAAACATGGAAAACGCCTCATGATTTAGGCAATTCGAAAAGCGGAAAATTTTTTTGCAGTAAATCTTGCCAAACCATTTGGCGTAATCAGACATTTGTCGGTCCCAAGCATGCCTTATGGAAGGGCGGTGCGCATCAAGAATATAGGAAAATATTGACTAAATCCGGATTGCCGGCAAAGTGTTCAATTTGCGGCTTATCGGATAAACGGGTGTTGGCTGTGCATCACAAAGACCGCAAAAGAAGCAACAATGACATCAGTAATTTAGAATGGCTTTGTTTTAATTGCCATTTTTTAACACATCATTATCCAAAAATTGAATAGTTGATTTTTATGGTGACCATCGTTCAACGGCTAGGACTGCGGGTTGTGGTCCCGCAAATGAGAGTTCGATTCTCTCTGGTCACCCAAGATTTTATACGGTCAAGCGAGCCAATTGCTTGGCTCGCGCAAGAATCGAACGCCGGAGCTGAATTTTCAACAGAAAATTCAGTGAGGCGGTGGCCAGGCCGAGGCGAGCGACGGCGAGCAAGAGCCGCGGCCGATTCTCTCTGGTCACCCCATTAAAATGAATCGCTTATCACTCGCCTTGCTCCGCGGACGAAGCGGGCCGGCCACCGGTCGTTTTTGATGCGTGATTTGCCACAAGTGATTCATTATTTAATTGTCATTTAATCGCCCCCGTAGCTCAACGGACAGAGCAGATCCGTCCTAAGGATAAGATGATGGTTCAATTCCGTCCGGGGGCACAACTACAATATGAAGGCCGATCTGAATAGAATAGAAAAAATAGCCAAAAAATATTTTATCGGCGCCAACTCCTGCCATGACTGGGACCATGTGAAACGGGTCCACAGCCTGGCCTTGAAGATAGGTCGCGAGGAAAAGGCGAACTTATCTGTTGTCGCTATCGCTTCTCTCTTGCACGACATCAAAAAGACCGAAGAAATGAAGCAGAAAAGCAAGATCTGCCACGCTTTATCCGGCGCTCAAGAGGCGGCTGAAGTTTTGGAGAGATTGGGTTTTAGTTCGGATGCCGTGCAAAGCGTTAAGCATTGCATTGAGGCGCACCGCTACAGGAATAATATCAAACCCCAATCCATAGAGGCGAAAGTATTGTCAGATGCCGACAAGATTGATGCTCTTGGCGCCGTTGGCGTGGGCCGCTCTATTCTGTTCGCCGGCAAAGTCGGCGCCAGACTGCACAATAGCGATGTCGCTGATATCTATAAGACCTCGATGTATGGGCCGGACGACACTTTATACCGCGAATATATGGTGAAGCTCCGTCATCTGCCAAAAACGATGTTCACCAAAACCGGCAAAAGGATTGCCAAGGAAAGAACATCATATATGAAAGCTTTTATCAAAAGATTGGACGAAGAGATAAAGGGAAAACTATGACCATTCCCCAAGAAGTAAAAAATATTCTAACCAAATTGCAGGAAGCGGGCTTTGAAGCATACGCCGTTGGCGGTTGTGTGCGGGATTTGATTTTGAATAAAATTCCTAAGGACTGGGATATTTGCACCAATGCCCTGCCTGAACAGATCCAGGAAATTTTTCCGGATAGTTTCTATGAAAATAAATTCGGTACCGTCACCGTGAAACAATTGAGCGCGGAGGAGTATCTGGAACAAATCGAGGTTACCACCTACCGGGTTGATGATGTTTACACCGATAAGCGCCATCCCGATGCCGTGCGTTTCACGCCAAACTTGCAGGAGGATTTGGCGCGGCGGGATTTTACGATAAACGCCATGGCCCTGGATCTGGCTGGAAAGATCACTGACCCTTTTGGCGGACAGGAAGATCTGGCCAAGGGCATTATCCGAGCCGTGGGCGAGCCGGAAAAACGCTTCAATGAAGACGCCTTAAGAATGCTTCGGGCTGTGCGCTTCAGCGTGGAACTTGTTCCACGGGACTCCGTGAAACAAGGTTTCTCAATCGAAGATAAAACTAAGAAGGCGATAAAAAATAACGCCGCTTGGCTTCAGGCTATTGCCAAAGAAAGGATTCGCGATGAGTTTGTAAAAATCATGATGAGCGAGCGAGCGAGCGATGGGATCTTGCTGCTGCATGAACTGGGTCTTTTGGAATTTGTCATTCCGGAATTGGAAAAAGGATTTGGCGTGGCGCAAAATAAACACCACATCTACACGATCTTTGAGCACGGAGTTTTTTCTTTGAAATTCGCCGCGCAGAAAAAATTTAATTTAATCGTGCGCCTGGCCGCGCTGCTTCATGATGTGGCCAAACCCCAAGCCAAGAGGGGAGAAGGGGAGAGCGCGACTTTTTATAATCACGACATCATGGGCGCGCGCGCTGCGGTGCGGATCTTGGAACGGTTGAGATTCGACAATGAAACTATCGAAAAAGTGGCGCATCTCATCCGCCATCATATGTTCGTTTATGATGTGGGCGCGGTGACGGAAGCCGGCGTGCGCCGACTCTTGGCGCGCGTGGGGCCGGCCAATATGGAAGATCTGATTTCTTTGCGCGTGGCGGACCGTTTGGGTTCGGGCGTGCCCAAAGCGCAGCCCTACCGTTTGCGTCATTTCCAATATATGGTTGATAAAGTTCAGCACGATCCCATTTCCGCTAAGATGCTGAAAGTTAACGGCCATAATCTTATGGATGAATTGAAAATTAAACCCGGCCCGAAAATCGGCGCGATCTTGGATGTGCTCTTGGCCGAGGTGATAGAAGAGCCGCAAAAAAACGATAAAGACATTTTGCTGGCGCGCGCCAAAGAATTGGATAAAGTCGATTTGACCCAATTGCGTCAAATGGCCAAAACGCGCATTGAGGAAGAGAAAGAAGAAGAGGATAAGGTGATAAAGGGGAGGTATTGGGTTTAAACAATTTCAACAATCCGTTTTTTGTAGTAAAATCATATTAGGATCAAGAAGGTTGGGTTAAGTAAAAATTATGTTTAAAAAGAGAGCCATTACCTCGGAAGATTTTCAGCAATATAGGCAAAAATTAGGATTCACCAACCAAGCGGCCGTCAAGGATTTTTTTGGAGCCAAAGATATCACTCCGTCGATTGATTTTGATTACATCAAGTTTTTAAATAAGAGGATTTATAACATAGTCGATAGATTGAATGCCGTTGTCGCGGATGAAGTAAAAGTTGATAATATGTGCTCTTTTAAAAAAGAGCACATAGATCTTGTTCTAAAAAAAATGAAACGAAGCGGTATTCTGCCTTTGCTTAATAATCAAGGCCGAAGGCCGGAGCAGGTCTATTTTTCTTGGATGCGCGGCTATGTCATTTCGAACTTCTTTTTGAAAGCATTGGAAATAATATTTGAAGTCGATATCGTGAATATTGATTTGGTGGGCGACGATGATTTTAAAAATATAGAAACCTTTAGAAGAACTCCCAAGGCCGATTTGGAAATAAAATCAAAAAAAATAAGAATAGAGATGCAGTCCGGTTTTACCAGTATAAACGATATAAAAAAACATAAAGTAACGGAAGCCAAGAAAGTTTTTTTGGAAACAGGCATTCAATCACTGGCGATTCATTTTGATCTATATAACGGGCAAGTTGCCTTCGTAAAATTAGATGAAATAGAGGACGGCGATGTTAATTGGATAACGCGAATAAATTTGGATGACGAAGAAATTGTCTGGAATATAGACCAAAATTTTTTCTTTTGGAATTTGGAAAATGTACCATTGCCGTATCAACGCATTCTTGAAAACTATTACGCTTAATATATGAAACAAGAACTTCAGAAGGCAATGCTTATCGGTATGTATTTGTCAAAATATGACAAACGAGCGTTAGATATTCTTGGCTTTGAAACTTTTACGGAAGCGTTTAATGTTATCGGACTTGCAATAAACGCGAAGCCACTCTCAATACGGAACTACAGAGATGAGTTTGATCCAGTTTTTCCAAATGAAAGAAAGGGCTGGCATAAAAGACCGATGTTCAGAACGAGAAAAGAAATGCTGGAAAAGTATAAAGATTTGAATTTAGAGTCGTTTACCGAAATTATCAAGCGTGTGATTTATAAAAACCCTGATATCAATCTGATCGAAGATAAAATTGAAGAGCGCGAAAGACAAAGTACATTCGCAAAAAGATTACTTACCGGACAAGCTGCCGAGCAATATTTCAAAGATAATTACAAATCGGTAGATTTTTTTGGAGACGGCATGCTTGAAGACACTACAAAACAAGGATGCGGTTTTGATTTTAGACTCAACTTCGGCGAGAAATTTTTTGCCGTAGAAGTGAAAGGATTGGAAAAAGATAAGGGTGGGATTGGTCTGACGAACAAGGAATATCAAACAGCAACTTATTTACGAGATAATTATTTCATATTTTTGGTTAAAAATTTTATTGAAACACCAAATCACAGCATTTTTAGAAATCCAGTTTTTGCAAACGAACTTGATTTTTCAAAACAAGAAAAAATTATAAAACAAGTAAGTTGGAATGCCGTCATTGGTTAGCCGATGCTATTTTAGTCAATTTTGAGCGAGAACATATCGGAGTTATTCAAGAATAAAATAAAAGAATATCGCGAGTGCAACTGCAAGTTGCGTGAATAATGAAAACACTTTTTATTTATTGAAAAATAAATTTTAAATTCAACAAATGGATCTCAACGAACTCAAGAAACAGCTTTATAAAAAAGACGGCCAGTTCAAGGACAGGCCCGCGCCGCCGGAAGAATTGGCGCCGGGTCATATTGCCGCGCCAGAACAGGCGGGCGCAACGCAGTGGCAGGACAACGGGCAAAAAGGATTTTATTTATCCGTAAAAGAAAAACGAGCTCTTTGGCTGGCGCTGTCGGCCGTAGTTTTGGCGGCGGCGGTCATCGGCGGCTGGTTTTGGTGGAGAAATTTCAAATCTTTCAATACTGACGAAATGTCCCTGGATATCTTCGGGCAAGATAGGGTGGTGAGCGGAGAAGAGGTCAACTATATCGTCCGTTATAAAAATAATTCCGGCGTGGCCGTCAGCAACGCAACTCTTTCATTTTCTTTCTCCAATCAGTTGATGCCGGTTGATTCGTCCGGCGCCGTGAAACAAGGCGATTTGATGGTGATGTCAAAAAATCTCGGCCAGCTCGCTCCGGAACAAGACGGGCAGGCTGAATTTAAAGTCCGGGTGCTGGGCGATAAAGACAGTCAGCAAAAATTCACGGCCAAATTAAATTACCGGCCGTCAAACATCAGTTCGGATTTCTCAAATAGCAAAGAATTTGCCAGCACCATAATTTCGGTGCCGTTGGTTTTGAGTTTTATCTTGCCGGACCGCATTGTTTCGGGGCAGACCATGAACTTTTCTCTGCGTTATTTGAACACTTCCGATGCCGCCTTCAATGATGCCAAATTGAAGATAGAATATCCCGAGGGATTCATTTTTGACAGCGCCCTGCCTTCGCCGAGCGACGGCAACAATGCCTGGTCGCTGGCAGAGATCGGCAGCCGCGAAGAAGGCAATATTATCATCAAGGGAACCATCGCCGGCAATGAGGGAGAATCAAAAGTTTTCAAAGCGCAGATCGGCACGCAAAAAAGCGACGCGGAATTTGTCGTCTATTCACAGACGCTGGCTTCACCGCAAATTTCCACTTCGCCGCTTTTCGTGGAACAATCTTTGGTCGGCGCGCAAAATAACAACGCCGATATAGGCCAGGATTTGACCTACAAAATCAAATATCGCAACACCACCAATGTGGCTATCGGGCCGGTATTTATAACGGTTAAGATCGATAGCAAAGCGATGGATCCTTCCGGCGTGAACGCGAAAAACGGATTTTTCAGCAGCTCGGATAATACCATCACCTGGAACAGTTCTTCTCTGCCGGCCCTGGAACAACTGGCGGCGGGAGCGGAGGGGGAGTTGGAATTTTCTTTGAAGGTGAAAAATGTTTTGCCGATAAATAAATTTTCGGATAAAAATTTCACCATCTCAACGACCGTCAAAATAGATTCTTTCAATATCCCGCTGGCGCTGAGCGGCACTCAGCTTGCCGGCCAGAATCAGCTGGTTGTTAAAATAAATTCGCGCTTAGTTCTGGCCATGAAAGGTTTTTACGCCGACCAGCTGATACTGAATTCCGGCCCCCTGCCGCCAAAGGTGGGGCAAAAAACAACCTACACTGTTTATTGGCAAGTTTTGAATGTATCAAATGAGTTGGCCAGCGTGGCGGTAGAAGCGTATCTGCCTTCGTATACGAGCTGGGAGGGGAAAATTTATCCGGCGAATGAAGACATAAAATATGATGCTTCCAGCGGCAAGATTATTTGGCAGATCGGAAAATTGTCAGCCGGAACGGGATTTGTTTATCCGGTGAAACAAATTGCGTTTCAAGTGGGATTTACGCCATCAATCAGCCAAGTCGACGATTCGGCGGTGGTGGTGCAGCAAGCCAAGGCGACAGGCGATGATAGCTTCACCAATGTGCAAATTTCCGCCTCAGACAACGCGCTTAAAAGCGATATGCCCGATGACCCGACCATAACGCTGGAAAAAGGAAAAATAATTCAGTGAGATTCAGTTTTTTATTCTTTGAGTGGCAATTAAATTTGTTTTCGTATAATATAATATCCGGGCCATTGAGCGCCCGGATATTATCTATCTGAACATATGTTCGAATTGATAAAAAAAGACAAGAAAACCAAACGACGAGTCGGGATTTTGGAAATTAGAAACGGCGATATCAATACGCCGGTTTTTATGCCTATCGCCACCAAGGGAGCGGTGAAAAGTTTGGCGCCGGAGGAATTGAAATCTTTGGGCGCGGATTTGGTGTTGGGCAATACATACCACTTGTGGCTCCGGCCGGGAACGGAGATCATAAAAAAAGCCGGAGATTTGCACGGCTTTATGAATTGGCCAGGGCCAATCTTAACGGACTCGGGCGGCTATCAGGTGTTCTCGCTGGGCGCAAAGACCGGAGCGGGGCTGGTAAAAATTTCCGATAAGGGCGTGGAGTTTCGTGATCCGATAGACGGTAAAAAATATTTCTTAACGCCGGAAAAATCCATTGAGATCCAGCTGGCGCTGGGCAGCGATATTATAATGGTGCTGGACGAATGCCCGCCATATCCGGCGAGCCGCGAGCAAGTAGAAAAAGCGGTGGCGCGCACGACCGCTTGGGCAAAGGGGTGTAAAAAGTATTTTGAGAAAAAGGTAGGCCCTAACCCCCCAACCCCCCTTTTAAAGGGGGGCGAAGGGGGGTTAAAAAAGAATTCCGTGAAAATAAATCGCCCATTGCTTTTTGGTATTGTGCAGGGCGGGATTTATAAAGATTTGCGCGAGCGCAGCGCGCGGGAACTTTTGGCGATAGGATTTGACGGCTACGCCATAGGCGGCGTGGCGGTGGGGGAGCCGAGGAAATATTTAAAGACAGTGCTGGATGCGGTTTTGCCGTTATTGCCACAGGACAAGCCAAGGTACTTAATGGGGCTGGGCAGACCCGAAGAAATTGTCGCGGCGGTAAACGCCGGCATTGATATGTTCGATTGCGTTATTCCCACGCGCGAAGCGCGGCACGGGAAACTCTACTGCGTTAAAAGCCGTCAGCTGTCGGCCAAGAATTCTTTTTACGAGACTTTGCAAATTACCAACGCCAAATTCGCCAAAGATTTTTTACCGATAGACAAAAATTGCGCCTGCTACACCTGCCAAAACTATTCCCGCGCGTATTTGCACCATTTATTCAAGGTCGGCGAGCCATTGTCGTTGAGATTGGCGACTATTCATAACTTGCGGTTTTATTTGGGGCTGATGGAGGAGCTGAGGAAATAAAAAAGGCCAGCGTTGTCTTGCTGGCCCTCTGAGAAACAATAGGGCTATCTTTTTTTGGTAAAATGTACAAGAAGAGATGCCTTGCCTGAATTCACGGCGTCTCCAAACTGCCATTCGTCGGGGGTTCTTACGTCGGCTTCATTGATTAGCCTTCTTTTAAGAGCCATCAGTACTTTTTTTTCAGAATCATTCGGATCATCTTCGGTCTTTAAAAGACACAAAACAACGGTTCCGTCTTCTCTTTGGCATATTGTAGCTGTCAACATAGCTTCCTCCTTATTAGAGACCGTTTAATGTCAGTTCTTCGCCACATAACGGACAATGTTTGAATGTCCGTTTTAACCTTTGACCATAGTTCCGGCATCGATTATTTGGGCAAGCGGGTAAATTCCAAAGGATTACCGGAGTTGAGCGATCCGTTATCTCTTCGCCACACTCCGGGCAGAATTTATTTTTTGGCATGTTTTTGGCTTTGTTTCCGCAGAAAGACATTGGGCAGGCACGGATAATGGAAGAGACGCATTCGTGCTCGCGGAAAAACCAAGGGGGCAGCTTTTCAAACTTAGCTTTTATTCCTTGGGCAAAATTTTGTACAACTTCCAGGGCGGAGTTTTCGGTATTATTATACCTATGGATATCAAGCTCTTTTTGGAGAAGTTGTTGGGCAATAATTTCCGCGGCAACGAGTTTTCGTTGATTTGGAGAAGGATATTTTTGTAAATAATCTTTTGCCCAGGGGCTAGTATCGGCGGGAATAACGGTAATTTTTGTGATTTTATCGGGTCCGCTTGATGCTCTTGCCTTGGCATAGGCCTTTTCTTTGGCGGCCGCTGGCCACTTTTCAAAATAGAAGCCGCCTGCTTCCGCGGTATATCCGGGAGTGAGAAATTCGAAACAGAAGCCCTTATTGTCACTTTTTCCTTTTATTGTGACTGTTTTAAGCGTAATTTTAGCCATAAAACACCTCCAATAGGTTGGAATCTGTTGTTTTGTAACGAACCATCAGGAATTTTATATAATATACTTTTATTTTTATTCTGTCAAGTAAAATCTATGCCATCTCAAAAGCGACAATTTGGCGATAGGGGAGAATTTTTGGCAACGGAATTTTTGCGCGAGAAAGGGTATAAAATCATTGAACGCAATTATCTTTGCCCAAAATACGGCGAAATTGATATCGTGGCGGCAAAGATTGAGGGGGCGATGTTTGCCAAAACAGCGGTCTTAGTTTTTGTGGAAGTTAAGACGATAAAAGGTGATGGCACGGATCTGACGGCCGCCCTGGCCGCCCAAAATGTGCATTATCATAAGCAACAGCGCCTGATGCGCACGGCTAAAATTTATTTGGCGGATAAAAGAATTCCCGGCTCAATCCCCTGGCGCATCGATGTCATTTTGGTGATATTGAGCGAAACGGGGGATTTGGTAAAAATCGAGCATCTGGAAAACGCCGTTTGGAAATAAATTCACGCACTCTGAATAAATTCACGCACTCTGACTGCGTGAATTTAGCTGCGTGAATTTAGCGCGGTGTGGGTGTGAAAATAAAAAAAACCGCTTGGGATTAGAATTCCAAGCGGCCGGTTGGTGAAGGCGGCTTGCCCGACAAAAGCAGTTTGTTCCGGCTGTTTGCAGGCAAGGCGGGATTTGGTGGAGCCCGGATTGTTGCGGAGGAGCCGAGAAAGGCAAGCCACCTTCATATATGAATCGGCGCAGAGCAACCGCACCGATTGCTTAAAGAACTGTTGGTAGAGCGATTATAACAGAACAATAAAGCTTGTCAATAATGAGGCCCTGATGATATGCTAAAGGCATAAAACGATTAAACAAGCGATTTTTATGGCATCAGATTCGATGGAAAAAATTGTTTCTCTTTGCAAACGGCGGGGATTCGTTTATCCCGGTTCGGAAATTTACGGCGGGCTGGCTTCAACTTATGATTTCGGGCCTCTTGGCGTTGAGTTGAAAAACAACATCAAAAAATTGTGGTGGAAATATTTTGTGCAGGACAGGGAGGATATGGTCGGGCTGGACGGGGGAATATTGCTCAGCCCGAAAATCTGGGAGGCCTCGGGACATGTGAAAAACTTCAAAGACGCGCTGGTGGAGTGCAAAAAATGCCATTTGCGTTTTAGGCCGGATAAATTGAAAGAGGCCAGCAAATGCCCGGAGTGCGGCGGCCAGTTTACTGATCCGAAATCATTTTTAGGAATGTTCAAAACGACTATCGGCGCGATAGAAAAAGAGGGGGTAGAAGCGTATCTGCGGCCGGAGACCGCCCAGGCGATTTTTGCCGATTATAAAAATGTGCTGGATTCGAATAATAAGAAAATCCCGTTCGGCATCGGCCAGATCGGCAAGGCCTTCCGCAACGAAGTGACCACGGGCAATTTCATTTTCCGCACTTTGGAATTCGAGCAGATGGAAATCGAGTATTTCATTTCACCCGATGCCGACTGGAACAAAATTTTTGAGAATTGGCTGGAATACATATATGGCTACGCGGATCTAATAGGGCTTCCGCGCCCGCAATTTTTCAAACACGAGATTCCGGACGAGGAGCGGGCATTTTACTCCAAGCGCACGATCGATGTTGAGTATCAATTCCCGTTCGGCCAAGATGAGCTTTGGGCTATCGCATACCGCACAGATTATGACCTGGCGGCGCATCAGGCGGCCAGCGGCCAGAATTTGGAATATTTTGACGACGCAACTAAAAAGAAATTTTTGCCGCATGTGATTGAGCCGACCTTCGGCGTCGAGCGCACCATGCTGGCGCTATTGGCCAACGCGTATCGGGAAGAAGAATTGGAGAATGGCGAAACGCGCGTCGTACTGAAATTAAAGCCGAATGTCGCGCCTTATAAGGCGGCGGTGTTTCCGTTACTGGCCAACAAGGAAAATCTGGTGGCTAAAGCCCGCGAAATTTTCGGCGAGCTGAAGAAAGATTTTAATTGCGCCTGGGACGAGCGGGGAAACATCGGCAAGCGCTACCGATACCAAGACGAAGTCGGCACGCCCTTTTGCGTGACCGTGGATTTTGATTCGCTGGAAAATGACGATGTGACGGTGCGGGACAGGGATACCATGAAACAAGAAAGAGTGAAAATCGGAGAGCTAAAAAAATATTTAACCGGTAAGATACAATAACCAAGAAACAATAACCAAACAAATTTCAAATCCCAAAATTCAATAATCAAACCGGTTTGAATTTTTGGAATTTGATTATTGCAACTTGTTTGTATCTTGTATCTTGATGATTGGGTTTTTATTTATGACTCAACAACAAATTCTGGAGCTAGCTATAAAGATGGGAACCAAAGCCGACCTGAGAGGGGTGGAAGCGGTGGCAAAATATCTGGTCAGGCAAAAAAAGAAGTTTGAGGGGCTTTCCGCCAAAAAGCAGGCGGATTTTGATAAAGAGCGGCTGGTAAATCCTTATATGGATTCCGGCGTTTGGAATGATAGCGGTAAGCCGGTGAAAAAAGCCATGGCCGGAATTGATGTCACATCCGGCGATATAATGTTGGCAAAGAGTTTGGGCGTGGATACCATCATCAACCATCATCCGCTCGGCAAGGGTCTGGCCATGTTGGATGGGGGGATGCATTTGCAGGCCGATGTTTTGGCTTTGTGCGGCGTGCCCATAAACATCGCCGAGTCGCTGATGAAAGTGCGCATCTCCGAGGTTGGCCGCGGGGTGCACGCCAGTAATTCCTATAAAACCATAGACGCGGCCAAGCTGGCCAAGGTTAATCTAATGAATGTGCACACTCCGGCCGATAACCTGGTGGCGGATTTTTTGAAAAAGATTATTGACAAAAAACAGCCGGAATATGTTAGCGAACTGGTTGAGTTGATTGCCGGGGTTGACGAATACAAGGAGTCGGCTAGGCGCGGCTCACCCGTGAAAATATTTGCTGGGTCGGAAGACCGGCGCGCGGGCAAAATTGTTTTGACGGAAATTACCGGCGGCACGGAAGGCGCCAAAAATATCTATCGCGAGATGGCCAACGCAGGCATCGGCACGGTCGTGGCGATGCATTTATCCGAGGAACATCGCAAGAACGCGGAAGAGGCGCATTTGAATGTCGTGGTGGCTTCGCATATCGCTTCCGATTCTCTGGGGATGAATTTGTTTTTGGATGAGTTGGAGAAGAAGGGGATAGAAGTTATTTCGTACGGAGGACTAATCAGAATAAAGAGAGGCAAAAAGTAATTTAGCTTGGCGTCATTCCTCGGCCTGCGGCCGCGGAATGACGCCAGTTTTTAAGAATTAACCAAATAAATTATAAAACATATGGCCATAGTCAAAATACGCGAACTCATCGGCACTTCAACCAAGAACTTTGAAGACGCCATGCAAAATATCGTCAACCACGAAGTTGAGGCCGGCAAGAATGTGACCGGCGTGCATGTTATCAATCAGACCGCTGAAGTGAAAGAGGGAAAGATCTTTGAATTTAAGGTCAACGCCAAAGTGGCGTATAAGTGGGAAAAATAATGTTTAAAAAAACCATTTTACCAAACGGCTTAAGATTAATTACCGCGCCGATGGCGGGGAGCCAATCAACCACGGTGCTGGTGTTTTTTGCCGCGGGTTCAAAATACGAGAGCAAAGAGAACAACGGCATCTCGCATTTTTTGGAGCATATGTTTTTTAAGGGCACCAAAAAACGGCCCACGACTCTGGCGCTGAGCGAGTATCTGGACAGGGTGGGCGGGGAATTTAACGCGTTCACGAGCCAGGAAATGACGGGCTACTACGCCAAAGTGGCGCCCGAATATGCTGATATGGCGCTGGATTGGGTGAGTGATATTTTGCTCAATTCCAAATTTGACGCCAAGGAAATAGACAAAGAGCGGGGTGTTATCACGGAAGAAATAAATATGTCGTTGGATAACCCGATGCGTTATTTGGGCGACCTGTGGGAGGAATTGCTTTACGGCGATCAGCCGGCCGGCTGGCAGATAATCGGCACCAAAGAGAATATTTCCAAAATGGCGCGGACGCAATTTGTTGATTATTTCAATACGCATTACCGGACAAAGAACGCGGTGGTATGTTTGGCTGGAAAAATCGACAAGGATATGGAAAAGAAGGTTTTGAAATATTTTGGCGGCTTGAAAAAAGGGGAAGGGCAAACTAAATCGGCGGTGCGCGAAGCGCAGTCAAAGCCGGAGGTCATGGTTTATCATAAGGCCACAGATCAGACGCATTTGCGCCTGGGTGTGCGCGCCTACGATATGTTCCACAAAGACCGCTATGCGCTGATGGTGCTGGCGGCGATTTTGGGCGGCATGATGAGCTCGCGCCTTTTCATTTCCGTGCGTGAAAAAAGAGGCCTGGCTTATTATGTGCGTTCGGCCGCGGAAAATTACACCGACTGCGGATATTTTGTGACGCAGGCGGGCGTGGCCAATGAGAAAGCGGAAGAGGCGATAGAAGCGATCTTAACGGAATATAAAAAAATCCGCGATATAAAGGTGGGCGCCGCGGAGATAAAAAAAGCCAAAGAATGGCTCCAGGGTTCGTTGCGCCTGGGCCTTGAAACATCGGATGAAATGGCTTCGTGGGTCGGCTTGCAGGAACTTTTGCGCAAAGGGGTTTTGACGCCCGAGCAGATTTTTAGTAAAATAAAGGCGGTAAGCCAGTCGGACCTGGCGAGGGTCGCCAAAGACATCTTCAGGCCCGAGAAACTCAATCTGGCGCTGATAGGGCCGTTCAAAGAAAAAGAGAAGTTTGAGAAGTTTTTAAAAATATAGATTCTTTTGCCGCTTTTTTGCCGGCCCCGCAGAACGGGGTAAACGCCAAAGCGGCGGAAAAAACCGCCGCCCGACGATAAAATCGACACGAAGTGTCGTCCCGAGCGTAGCGAGGGATCTCGCGGGATCCGCCATCAGGCGGAGATCCGCGCAACGGGTCTGGCATTCGCCAGAGATCTCTCACTTCGTTCGGGAGGACAATAAATTGTTATTTTTCGTATGGGCGGAAAGGTTTGATAAAAATAGATGATCCAAAAAATAGACATTTCAACTTCAACGATCTTTCGTTCCGTCCTGATAGTTCTGGGGCTGGTTTTTATCTATCTTGTCCGGGATGTTTTGCTGATGGTTTTTATCGCCCTTATCATCGCTGCTGCCATTGATGGCCCGGTGGATTGGATGGCCAAGCACCGTGTGCGCCGGACGCTCGGCGCCTTGATGATATATCTTTTCGTTGCCGGACTTCTGGCGGCTTTTGTTTATTGGGCCTTGCCATTGCTGGCCGGGCAGATGAAATCACTAGCCGTCTCTTTGCCGGATTATTTGAATAAATTTGGCGTTAATGTTTCCGTTTTTCAATATAAATTCGCTCCGGGCTACGGCCAGAAAATCCTGGAAAATCTCAGCAGCCAGATTTACGGCACCACTTCAGGGATTTTTGGCACGGCGGTCAATATTTTCGGCGGGATATTTTCCGCCATCGTCATTGTGGTCATTTCTTTCTACTTGGTGGTGCAAGATAAGGGCATAAAAATGTTCATTTCCAGCGTAACTCCAGCAGAACACCGGCCGTATGTTGTCAACCTGGCCGAGCGCATCCAGACAAAACTCGGTCGTTGGATGCGCGGCCAGCTGATAATTATGCTGGCAATCGCGGTGATGGTTTTTGCGGGATTGTTTTCCTTAAGGGTCGATTTTGCCTTGATGCTGGCCTTGTTGGCCGGTCTTTTGGAAATTGTGCCGTATATCGGACCGGTTCTGGCAGGTTCGGCCGCGGTCTCTTTGGCTTTTTTGCAATCACCGTTTCTCGGTTTTTTGGTCTTGATATTATTTCTTGTCGTCCATCAAGTAGAAGGTTATGTGCTGGTGCCGATGGTTATGAAGCGGGCGGTGGGTTTGAATCCTTTGGTGGTCATCATCTCCATGATAGTGGGCGCCAAGTTGATGGGAATTTTGGGCGTGGTGGTGGCGGTTCCCATCGTGGCGATAATATCGGTCTTCCTGGGAGATATTTTTTTGAAGGAAGAAAATGAAAAGTGATTAAGCGGTTAGGTGAGGAAAACAAAAATCCCGCGTGAGCGGGATTTTTGTTTCATTATGATCTACAAGAGAAAAAATATCGCTATCGCCGTTATTAACAGTTCGCTGATGAGCGGGAAAAGAATTTTTCCGCCGGGTTTTTTGTCCAGGTGATTAGAGTTGTGAAGTTTTTGATACGAAAAAAGCCATTTTGTTTTCGGGAAAAATTTACGAAGAAATATTAAAAAATCAGGTAAAATAGAAATAGCGGCGCCGAATATGGCATAAGGCCAGGCATTTTGCTGCCACAAAAGTATGAGAAGCAGAACGCCGCCGATGCCGGCGTCAGCCGCGGCTTTATACAGAAACGCCATGAATTCTTTTTTATTCATATCGCCGATCTGCTCGTCGATGTAATCCCAGTGGGGGATCTTGTCGGCAATGAAATGCGAAACCAGCGACAGAGCAAAAACGGCCCAGGCGTTATGGATTTTAAAGCCGATCGCGGCGCCTATCAGCAAATGGGGCAAAAGAATCATAAAAATTTGAAACTTCGGAGTTTTTCCTTTAAGATGGTGTTATGGGAACATTATATATCATCGCGACTCCAATTGGCAATCTGAAAGATATTACTCTGCGGGCGCTTGAGGTTTTAAAATCCGTGGATCTGGTGGCGTGCGAAGATACGCGCCAGACCTTGAAATTATTGAACCACTATCAGATCTCAAAACCACTGGTGAGTTATTTTCAGCACAGCAAATTGTCCAAAATTGAATATATTGCCGGGCAGCTGGCCGAGGGTAAAAATGTCGCCCTGGTTACGGACGCGGGAACTCCTGGAATTTCCGATCCGGGCGGAAAAATCATAGAACATATAACAAATAACATGAAACAAGATGCCGGCATCAGGATAGTCCCAATCCCTGGACCATCCGCTGTTATGGCGGCATTAAGCATTTCCGGTTTTCCGACCGACAAATTCATTTTTATGGGCTTCCCGCCGCATAAAAAAGGGCGTAATAAATTTTTTGAAGAAGTGGCGAGGGCTGGTTATGTTGTCGTGTTCTATGAATCCACGCACCGGATATTGAAGGCGATGGAACAGCTGAAGGGTCTGGCGCCGGAGCGGCAGATCGTCGCGGCGCGCGAGCTGACCAAGATGTTTGAAAGCGTATACCGCGGCACGGCGGGAGAGATTTTAGACAAGTTGAATGAGGATAAAAATAATTTGAAAGGGGAATTTGTTATAATCGTAAAAAATGAATAAATTTTATATCACCACTCCCATTTATTATGTAAACGACAAGCCGCATATCGGCCATGCCTATACCAGCGTGGCGGCGGATATTTTGGCGCGCTGGCACAAATCACAAGGCGAGGAGGTCTTCTTTCTGACCGGCACAGATGAGCATGGCGCCAAGGTGGCGCAGGCGGCCGAAAAGGCGGGTCAATCCCCGAAGGACTTTTGCGACAATCGAGCGCAGGATTTCCAGGATGCCTGGAAACTTTTTAATGTTAAATATGATAAATTCATCCGCACTACGGACGCTGCGCACGAAGCGGCCATCAAGCGTGCCTTGCAAAGGATGTATGAGCGGGATTTTATTTATCAGGGAACATACGAAGGGCTTTATTGCACGGGTTGCGAGCAGTATAAAATTGCTGATGATCTAATCGACGGCAAATGCCCGGAGCACCAGGTTGAGCCGCAATTGATGAAAGAGGAAAGCTATTTTTTTAAACTGTCATTTTTTGGCAGAGAGCTGGCCAAAAGGATTTCAAACGATGAACTCTTGATCGAGCCCAAAGAGCGCAAGAGCGAGGTTTTAAATTTTATCCGCAGCGGGTTAAATGATATTTCCATCTCCCGCAAGAATGTCAAATGGGGGATTCCTTTGCCTTTTGACAAGGAGCACACGACCTATGTTTGGGTGGATGCCTTGTTGAATTATCTGACCGGACTTGGTTGGGATGGCGATAATGAAAAAGAGCTGAAATTTTGGCCCGCAGATGCCCAGTTGATGGCCAAAGACATTGTTCGGGTGCATTCCACCATCTGGCCGGGACTGCTATTGGCGCTGAATCAGGGATTTAAATTACCCAAGAGATTTTTTGTGCATGGATTTTTTACGATAAACGGGCAAAAAATGTCAAAATCACTGGGCAATGTGATATGGCCTGAGGAAATGGTCGCGAAATTTAGTGCGGATGCCAGCCGATACCTTTTGGCCGCTTCAACGCCTTTTGGCCACGACGGCGATATTTCCTGGGAAAAACTGACGGAAAAATACAACGCGGATCTGGCTAATGGGCTGGGAAATTTAGTAAGCCGGGTTTTCAATATTATTGAAAAAAATTTTGACGGCAAGATAAAAGCGAAAAAGGATAAAATAGATATTGCCGCGGAAATGGAAAATTTTAAGCTTTATCAGGCCCTGGAAAAAATAATCGCGAAAATCGACTGGGCCAATAAAAAAATAGACGAAACGAAACTTTGGGAATTAGTAAAAACAAACAAGGGCGAAGCGCAAAAAACCCTGGCCGAACTTTTGGGCGCCATCATTGCGATAGGGGAGGCCTTAGCGCCGTTTATGCCCGAGACCGCCGGAAAAATTTTGGCCGCGGCTAAGGCGGAAAAGATACAGAAGAGGGAAGGGCTGTTTCCGAGGATCAAATAATACCAATTTTACGATGTCCGACATCCCGAATATTAATGCGTTTTAATCTTTGGATGTCGGACATCGCCATTTAAGTGCTTATTGATACTCACGCCCATATAAATTTCAGCGCCTATAAAGACGATGGCGACGAGGTAGTCAGGCGCGCGCTAAAAGAAAATACTTGGCTGATAAATGTCGGTTCGGAAAGGAAGACGAGCCAACGAGCGGTTGAATACGCTCAAAAATACGGCCGCGGGGTTTTTGCGGCCGTCGGCCTGCACCCCGGCTCTTTGCGCGCGCAGGAAATTGAAACGAAGGTGGATGACCAAGAAACCGTGAATTTTAAAATGGAAGCGGAGGAATTTGATTACGAGCATTATAAGAATCTGGCGCAGCAGGATATGGTCGTGGCGATAGGAGAGATCGGTTTGGATTATTATAGAAATATAGCTAAGCCAGAATTGCAAAAAGAAGTTCTGTTGGAACAATTAGGTTTGGCTGAGTGCTTGCAAAAGCCCGTGATGCTGCATTGCCGCGAAGCGCACGATGATCTGCTGAAAATCTTAAAAACCTGGACGATGGTCGGCAATAAGCCCCTGCGGGGAGTTATTCATAGTTTTTCCGGTCGGTGGAACCAGGCGGAGCAGTATTTGAATATGGGTTTTTACCTGGGCTTTAACGGCATCATCACTTTTGCGCGCGATTATGACCGCGCGGTCAAAGAAATGCCGCTGGAGCGGCTCTTGCTGGAAACCGACTGCCCGTATTTGACCCCGGAGCCGTTCCGTGGTAAAAGAAACGAACCGAGTTATGTGAAATATGTGGCGCAAAAGGTAGCGGAATTGCGCGGCATCAGTTTGGAAGAAGTGGCGGAAGCGACGACGGCTAATGCCAAAAAGTTATTTGGAATATAAAATAGTTTGCCGCTTTTTTGCCGCCAAAAAAGCGGCGTAAAAAACCGCCGCGCGACGATAAAATTTTGAGAAAATAGAACTCGTCTCACTAAATTTGCTATCCGCAACGCCCCGACCTGACGATCGGGGCCCCACCACAGCACGCAAATTTAGACGCTCGGCTCGTTGCTATTTTCTGGCAAAATTTTTCGTATGCGCGTGTTAAATACAATCCATGATACTCGACATCAAAATCTATCCCGATAAGATTCTGACCAAAAAAACCAAAAAAGTTGGGGTTGTTGACGCTGAAACGAAAAAACTTATCAATGATATGATGGAAACGCTCTATGCCAAACGCGGAGCGGGATTGGCGGCCAACCAGGTCGGCGTGTCAAAGCAGATAATTATAGTCGACGACAGCCGGGGCGAAGGGAATGTCAGGGTGATGATAAATCCGAGAATTATCCGCAAAAAAGGCGCCTCGATAATGGTCGAAGGTTGTTTGAGTTTGCCGGGGGTGGAATTTGAGATAAAGCGACCCGAAAAAATAGAGGTTGAATATATGGACAAGCGCGGGCAGAAACAAAAAATAAAAGCCGGCGAATTGCTGGCTCGGATAATTTGCCACGAAACAGACCATCTGGCGGGCAAGACCATGCTGGACAGGTTACCGCTGCTCAAGCGGCTGAAGATTAAAAGAAAAATAAAAAGAGAATACGCGGGGCGAAAATAAAAAGGGCTTTTTGCCCTTTTTATTTTCGCCCTACCATTTTTGTTTATAACCACCCGCCCAAAATTACAACCCCCAATCCTATCAAAATAACTCCGGCAATCAAATGGAGCAGCCGGAGTTTTTCTTTTCTCCAGGCCTCGGCTTTTTCGGCCGGCAGGCCGAAGTAAATAAATAAAGCCACCGCCGTCATCGGCAAGATAAAAACGATATTATAAACAACCATATAAAGCAGCGCTTTGGCAAAAGTTTTTTTGGCGGCCAGCATCGCTAAAATAATGGCATAAGGCCCCGACAGGCAGGGGAGCAAAAATAAACTTACGACCAGGCCAATAACGAACGCACCCCAAGGGCTGGTTACCTCCAGGATCAGCTTTTGCATTTTTGGGCGCCATCTAAGCGGCACTTCCATCAAAATTCCTTTGCCGTACCAGAAATAATCTTTGATGTTGAGCAGACCGAATATTAAAGCGACGGCGCCCACTACTTTGTAAAATAGCGAGGAAAACGACAAGGTGTAGGAACGGATGACCGTGAGCACGCCGATACCCATGACAAAATAAGCCAGATAGATCGCGGCGATAAAAGCCAAACCGGTTTTAAGGGCTCTTTTTTTATCGTTGCTTATTAGCGCGGAAGCCATCAGCAGTATTAAGATGGACAGCGCGCAGGGATTTATGGCGTCCACCGCCGCGCCGCTTATAACGGCTATGGGCGTCAGGTTCAATGACTCAAATCCCATCTGGCAGGCGTTGGCCAAATTCTTAGCCGGCTGGAAATTAGCCAGCGCAAAAACCGCCGCGATAACGGCGATGATGACGAATAACAGATAATATTTTTTCAGCCACTCCTTTAACATTGGAGTCATAATAACATAAAGCAAGATTGAAAAAAAGGTAAAAAGGGGTTAGAGTAAATATTATGAAATATGACCACGCCAAAATAGAAAAAAAGTGGCAGAAAGAATGGACCAAGCACCCGGAACTTTGCGCGGCGGACGATAAAAGTGATAAGCCCAAGCAATACATCTTGGATATGTTCCCATATCCCTCCGGCGACGGCTTGCATATCGGCCATGTTGAGGGCTACACGGCTTCCGATATTATGTCGCGCTACGCGCGACTTTGCGGCAAAAATGTTCTGCATCCGCAGGGTTGGGACGCTTTCGGTTTGCCCGCGGAAAATTTCGCCATCAAAACAAAAGTGCATCCCGCCGCCACCACCAAAAAAGCCATCGCAACCTTTAAAAAGCAGATGAATATGCTGGGCTTTTCTTATGATTGGTCGCGCGAGGTGAATTCTTCCGACCCGGAATATTACAAATGGACGCAATGGTTTTTTTTGCTGCTTTACAAAAACGGCTTGGCGTATAAAAAGAAAGGGAAAGTGAACTGGTGCGATAATTGCCAGACCGTGCTGGCCAACGAGCAGGCCGAAGGGGGAGTGTGCGACCGCTGCAGCAACGAGGTCGTACAAAAGGATTTGGAACAGTGGTATTTCTCGATAACGAAGTTTATTGAGCCCTCCGAAGCTCGTAGCTCGGAGCGACAGCGAAGATGCGGAGATGCGAAGGACGGGCGAATAACTTCCGGTCTGCTTGAAGGCCTGGAAAAACTTGATTGGCCCGATTCTACCAAAGCGGCGCAGAAAAATTGGATAGGCAAAAGCGAGGGAGCGCAATTTCGTCTTCCCGTCATTCTGAGCCCGAAGGGCGAAGAATCTAAAAGATCCTTCGCTGGCGCTCAGGATGACAATCTTTTTCTTGAGGTCTTTACCACCCGTCTGGACACGGTTTTTGGCATGTCGTTCGCGCTGATAGCGCCTGAACACGAACTGGTGCAAAAATTAAAATCTCAAATTAGCAATTGGAGCGAAGTGGAAAAATATATTGCCCTGGCCAAAAAGAAAACCGATTTGCAGCGCCAAACCGAGGCTAAAGAAAAAACCGGCGTGGAATTGGAAGGCGTGAAAGTTAAAAATCCCTTCACCAAGCAGGCCATTCCGCTTTTTGCGAGCGATTTTGTTTTGGCGCATTACGGCACGGGAGCTGTGATGGCCGTCCCGGCGCATGATGAGCGGGATTTTGAGTTTGCGAAGAAATTCAAACTACCTATCAATTTTGTCATTCTGAATGAAGCGAAGCGGAACGAAGAATCTAAAAATAGATCCTTCGCTGGCGCTCAGGATGACGAAGCTTTTGTTGAAGATGGTATTTTGACCAATTCCGGCGAATACGACGGTCTAACCTCGGAAAAGGCGCGTGAAAAAATAGCAAAGTGGCTGGAAAAAGAGGGAATAGGGAAAAAGGTTATCAATTATAAGCTCCGCGATTGGCTGGTTTCGCGCCAACGATATTGGGGTGCGCCGATTCCCATAATTTATTGCGATAAGTGTGGAGAGATTCCCGTGCCGGAAGAAGATCTGCCCGTGCGCTTGCCCGATGATGTGGATTTTATGCCCACGGGCGAATCGCCTCTGGCCAAGTCCAAAAAATTTCAGGATGTTAAATGTCCCGAATGCGGCGGGCCGGCCCGTAGGGAAGCGGACACTATGGATACTTTCGTTTGCTCTTCCTGGTATTATTTGCGTTACTCCGACAACAAAAATGACAAGGAATTCGCTTCCAAGGAAATGCTCAAAAAATGGCTCCCCGTGGATCTGTATATCGGCGGGGCGGAGCATGTCGTTTTGCATCTGCTTTACGCGCGCTTTTTCACCAAAGTTCTGCATAAACTCGGCTATATCAATTTTGACGAGCCATTTTTGAAGTTGCGCCACCAGGGAATAATTTTGGCGGAGGACGGCACCAAGATGAGCAAGTCCAAGGGAAATGTCGTAAATCCCGATGATGTGGTTAAAGAATACGGCGCTGACGCCCTGCGCATGTTTGAGATGTTTATGGGCCCGCTGGAAGATATGAAGCCCTGGAACACCAAGGGAATTGTCGGCATCGTTCGCTTCTTGGAGCGGGTTTGGAATTTATACCATAAAGCCGATCTGACGGACTGCGGCGAGGGATGCAAGGATGTGCCCGAAGGCATGCCTCAGCTTTTGCACAAAACCATCAAGAAAGTCACGGAAGACATTGAGAATCTGCGCTTTAACACCGCAATTTCGCAAATGATGATTTTTATAAACTTCATTATACGATTTAATGTTATGCCCCGTGGCGCGGCCCAGGCCTTTTTGATATTGCTGGCGCCTTTTGCCCCGCATATGGCGGAAGAGCTTTGGTCCTCCTTCGCTCCCGCCTCCGCTAAAGCTTCGGCGGGCAAGAATGCTTCGGAGGATAAATCCGAGGAAAAAGATAGCGAGTCAATTTTTAAGCAGTCCTGGCCGAAATTCAATCCCGCGATGGTGAAAGATGAAACTATCCAGATGCCCGTGCAAATCAACGGCAAAGTCCGGGCCATCTTGACTGTGCCGGCCGATATCTCGGAAGACGAAGCCAAGAAACTATCGATGTCTGACATCAATATTATTAAGTGGCTGGAAGGCAAAGAGCCCAAGAAAGTGATTTTTGTGAAGGGGAAGCTGGTGAATATTGTGGTGTAGGATTGTATAAGAAAAAAGCCGCTATCTTTTTTGGATAGGGCTTTTTATTTTGGTGGGACCGGCTGTTTTGGCCGGCGTTTTAGACGGGAGAGGTGCGCCTGGTTGAAGCGCGTGGTGAGGGCGCCGGGCTATCCAGCATCTTTTGGGTCCTTATAGCGTCAAATACGCTATAACTTCCCATCAAATCGGGGTGGCGCAGAATGACTTTGCCTTCCCTTTCTGTCTTTTCCCAGCCCTTCTTTTTGAGGCCCTCTACGATCTCTGCGGTTAAAAATTCCATATACTTCCTCCTTTTCTGAATAATGGCTAAAATGAACTACTCGGAATATTAATAAGAATACATCTTATTAATATATTTGTCAATAGTTGATTTTTTTATGGATTTATGATGAAATAGGAGAAGCCCTTCGATGAACTCAGGGTAAATAAGTTATCGGGCCGTAGTGTAATGGTAGCACCCCGAAAAGTCGCCCTTGGCGACAACGGGGCAGGCGAGTCCTTTTTACCCCGCACCAAAATCACCGGGGCATCGTATACCGGTAGTACGCATCCTTCGGGAGGATGTAGACTGGGTTCAATTCCCAGTGCCCCGACAGTAAATTTTTGGTGCGGGGCGGGGGGATTTAGTCGGGGTTCGAGTCCCCGCGGCCCGACCAATAGTAGCTATTTGATGTCTTATAGCAAATAGTAAAAAATCATGGATGACTTAATTTTTATAAAAAATGCGGCCTGGCAGGAAGTTTTTGAGGACTGGAAAAGCCGAGAAGGGAATGATCCTGGTTGGATTAATGCTGCCACTAAAATCAAAGGTTGGCCGGATTGGGAAAGTTGGCGCAATTATACCGCAGCGCAGCTTAGAGCTGATAAGCGCGAATGGAAAATTTACCGGATAGCCGATATAAACAAGATTGTGCCAGCCATGCTGGTTGGGCCGTATATCGGCTGGCAAAACCGGTTGCCCGTTAAAAATGTTTTGTCGTTTGCGCAAATGCTGGAAATTCCGGAAAACTACGAAGCGTTAAGTAAAAACGATAAAGTTGTGGGCATGATGAAAAACTTTCCAATCGGGGCTCAATTTATTGGAATTGTTCGAATAGATAATAATAAAATTATTTGTGTAGAGGGCCATCATCGGGCTACGGCAATCGCATTAGCAATAAAAAATAGCCAACCAATAAAATTGGGCGATGACGCAACTATCGCTTTGTGTGAATTGGCGCCGGGCGAAGAGAATTTATTGGACGAGGCCTTAGCCAAGGGCTCGCAGCGCCCTAACTGATTTAAATACCAAAATTATGTTCAAATTTTTCAACAATACCGCGAAAAATTCCAGGTTTTGGTGGCGGCTGGTGTCTTTTTGGACAGTCGCGGTTTATGCCGCCATAATCTTCAATTTCGTAAAAAGCGGCATATACGATAAAGAGCTGGACGCATTGCTGGTTATCTATATCGCGATGCTGGCTATTTATGCGGGCGATAAGGAATTTGAACGCTGGCACGACCATCATTCGGGTCGCCATCCGGGCGAGGTGTTCGTATTTTTCTGGACGATATTGATAATGGCCATCGGCGCTTGCCAGTTCATTTTTAACAAGCCGGGCGGCCTGACCAGCGATGTGGTGGCTGCCTATATCGCGGTGCTTTCGGTCCTCGCCGTAACGCGCCGCTCTCGGGCGATATACTATCAAAAAAGGCGTCGGCAGAAAGAATAAAATTTTTATGAAACTGATTTTTGACAAACCGAGAGAGAACGCCGTAAATGCCTTGCGCCGGGCCGGATACAGTTTTTTGCGCAAGGACGAACAAACGGGGGAGATGTCTTTTACCAAGCGGATCGGAAACGCTGATTATCCGCGTTTCCATATATATACGAGAACTTCGCCCAGGGGCAGCATTGAAGTCAATCTGCATTTGGACCAGAAAAAGGCGTCGTATGAAGGGACAACGGCGCATAGTGGCGAATATAATAATGATAATAAATGGTTGGAACAGGAAGCGGAGATGATTAAGAAAGAGTTCATCTGATAGTTTAAGTGGCCAGATTTAAACAGAAGTTAAAAATAGAATATTTGAAGAAAATTGGTTGAGGCCTATTTCAAAAGTCGCAGTGCGACTTTTGAACGGCCCATTCAAGATTTTGAAGAAATCTTGAAGTAGAGGGCCCGTAGTATAGTGGTAATACGCGGCATTCGCATTGCTGAGACGGGAGTTCGATTCTCCCCGGGTCCACACTAAAAAAATGCAAGCAGTAATTTTGGCCGCTGGGCGGGGCACAAGGATGGGGGAGCTGACTGACGAAATCCCCAAGCCCCTGCTGAAAATCGGCGGCCGGCCCATAGTCGAATATGCCTTAGACAACCTTCCGGAAGAAATTTCGGAAATTATTTTTATCGTGGGCTACAAGGGCGATATGATCCGTAAATATTTTGGCGGAGAGCATAAAGGCAGAAAGATTAGCTATTGCGAGCAGACGGATTTTAACGGCACGGCCGGTGCCATCTGCCTGGCCAAGGATATGCTGGCCGACAGATTCCTGGTGCTGATGGGCGACGATCTTTATCATAAAAAAGATCTTAAAAAGCTCTTGCGACACGATCTGGCTTTGTTGGTAAAAAAAATAGAAAACAACACGCGTTTTGGCGTGGTGGAAAAAGACAGCGAAGGGAATCTAAAACAAGTGGTGGAATTTAAATTTCTAAAAGACAGGAAGGGCGGCAATCTAGTGAACATCGGCGCGTATCTTATGAGCAAGGATTTTTTTGACTATCCATTTGTGCTGGTTTCAGACAAGGAGTTCGGCTTGCCTCAGACCTTGGCGCAAATGGCGGATAAGTATAAAATTAAAGCAGTGGAGGCGGACTTCTGGCATCCCAACGGTCACAAGGAGGATTTGGCGGAGGGAGAGAAAATAATAAATTTTTTCAAATAAAACTTTTCGACATCCGACAACCCGAATATTAAAGAATTCTGAATTTTAGGTCGTCGGATGTCGACAGATTAAATTCAATATTCCGACATCCGATGTCCTGGGTGCAAAATGCCCAATATTTGGGACATCGGATGTCGGAATAAACTTTTTTAAATGATATGCCAAAACAAAAAAGCAAAAAAATAATAGTGGCCGTGAGCGGGGGATTCGATCCGATACATATCGGGCATATTGATATGTTCTTTGAAGCCAAATCGTTGGGCGACGAATTGGTCGTGATATTAAATAACGATAACTGGCTCCAAAAAAAGAAAGGGCACATTTTTATGCCCCAGCAGGAGCGCAAGGAAATAATCGAAGCGTTAAGGCCGGTGGACAGGGTTATTTTGACCAAGCACAAGCCCGGCGACAGTGATGTTAGTGTTTGCCGGGCGCTTGAAGAATTGAGGCCGGATATTTTCGCCAATGGCGGCGACCGCCACCCCGAGGGCAATCCGGTTCCTGAAGTTGAGCTTTGCAAGAAGCTCGGAATTGAAATAATTTATAATGTCGGCAAAAAAGGAAAAATTCAGTCCAGCTCCTGGCTGGTGGAAAAATACCAGAAAAAAGACAACCGATAAGAAGAGGGCAGCGGAATTGACCGAATGGTAGTTTTGTGGTATTTTTATAGACAGAAAAAAGTAGTTCCTAATAAATTTTTAGCGGCGTAAAAAGGGGAGATTTTCAGAACACGAATCATTATCGCGAATTGGAAAGGAGGATTTATGGCGGAAAAAGCGGTTTTAAGGGATTATGACAAATGTCCCAATTGCGGCGCATTGGTGTCTCGCGGCGATTCCGATGAATATGGATTTTGCCACGGCGGGCATGAAATATGCGGCATATATTTACGCGTTCCTTCCAGGACATCGGGTGAAAAGGCGACGATCATAATGGCATCCGGGGAATATGGGAAGATGGCTCCCGTAACCTGGCGTCATTTCAATGAAGCTGAGTTAGCGGTGAAAAAATTCTTTGAAAAGAATTTTACCGCCCGGTAGCAAAGAAGAGGGGTATTATTACGGCTCGCGGCGCGATTGCGGGCCTTTTTTATTCCCACACCTATGCATAGGTGTGGGAATTTATTCATTTTACGCATTGACAAACGGGTAGTCGGGGTGATAATATAAAGCCAAGTGTGGATAAGGCAGTTTACGGGTCCGTGAAAACGGGCCTTATTTTATAAGTTAAAACATACATATGGACTCACATCAATTCGCTTCGGCGATTGACCAGATTTGCGAGGAAAAAGGCATCTCCAGGGAAAAGGTTTTGGAAACCATAGAAGTTGCTATCGCCGCGGCCTATAAAAAGGACTTCGGCCACAAGGGCCAGAACATTCGGGCAGTTTTTGACTTGGCCACGGGCGGAGTGAAGATTTTTCAGGTCAAACAGGTGCTGGACGAGAGCATGGTCAAGACAGAAGAGGAAATAGAAGCCGAGCGGCTGGCGGCTGAGGCCGCACGGGAGCGGGGCGAAGAAATAAGGGAAGCGAGGGAAGATGAAGCGGAAGGTGAAAAAAAAGTCCGCTTCAACGAAGAAAAACATATTATGATAGAAGACGCCAAGAAAATAGAGAAAAAAATTAAGGTCGGCGAGGAGCTGTTGATAGGGCTGGAATCAAAGACGGACTTTGGCCGCATCGCGGCCCAAACCGCCAAGCAGGTCATCATCCAGCGAATCCGCGAAGCGGAACGGGAAACGATTTTTGAAGAATATAAAGACAAAGAAGGCCAGGTGGTTTCGGGCATCGTGCAGCGCATTGAGCGGGGCGCGGTGTTCGTTGACATCGGCAAAACCGCGGGCGTGCTGTTTCCGGAAGAGCAAATTCAGGGCGAGCGCTATCGCCTGGGCCAACGATTGCGCGTTTTGATACTGGAAGTGCAAAAGGAAGTGCGCGGCCCCAACATCATTTTATCGCGCGCCCATTCCAAGATGCTGGCGAAATTATTTGAATTAGAAGTGCCGGAAATCGCTTCCGGGGCGGTGCAGATTAAGGCCATCGCCCGCGAAGCGGGTTCGCGCTCAAAAATAGCGGTGGCTGCCACTGAGCCGGGCGTTGACCCGATAGGGAGCTGTGTGGGCCAAAAAGGCACGAGGGTTCAGGCGATTATCAATGAACTTGGCGGAGAAAAGATAGATATTATCGAATGGAATGAAGATATCGCAAAATTTATCGCCAATGCTTTGGCGCCGGCCAAAGTTCTGAGCGTGGAAACAAACAAAGAACAGAAAGTGGCTAAGGTTGAAGTGCCGGAAGACCAATTGTCACTGGCTATCGGCAAGCGCGGCCAGAATGTGCGCCTGGCGGCCAAATTGAGCGAATGGAAAATTGATGTGGCCGGCGGAAAAGTTGAAGGTGGCGAAGAAGAGGAAGGAGAGAAGAATAACGAAGGAGTCAAAGAACATGAGGGCGAAATAAAAACGGACAAAAAAGACGAAGGCATCGCGGAAAAAGAAGAAGCCAAGCCCAAAGGTAAGCGGGGGAGGAAGAAGAAAGCGGAAGCATAAGATCAATGACAAATTTCCAATGACAAATGAAAAATAAAATCTCAATGACCAATGTCCAATTTGGATTTTGTCATTGATTAGACATTCGTCATTTGTCATTAAAAATATAATTTTTAGCTTCGTTCTGGATAACAATAAAAAATATAATTAATAAAATATAATTTATACTATGTCTATACAGCTTTTCTCAATCATCGCCAGTTTGGTCTCCGTGGCTTTTACCGCTTATCTGGCTGCCAGGATAATGAAGTATCCGGCCGGCGAGGGCAAGATGCTGGAAATCAGCCAAGCCATCCGCGAAGGCGCCAAGGCCTATATGAACAGGCAATATCGCACCGTGGCTATGGTGGCGGTGGTTATCGCGGCGGCGATGTTTTATTTTTTCAATTTGACGACCATGCTCGGGTTTCTTCTGGGCGCGATAGCTTCGGCAGTGGCCGGATATGTCGGCATGAATATCTCCGTGCGCGCCAATTCCCGCACCGCCCAGGCGGCCAAAACAGGCCTGGCCAAGGCCTTGGCCGTGGCTTTTGAAGGCGGAACGGTGACCGGGCTTTTAGTGGTGGGTCTGGGGCTTTTTTCCGTTACAATTTTTTATTGGTTGACCGGCGACCTTAAGGCCTTGGTGGCTTTGGGTTTTGGCGGCAGTTTGATCTCGGTTTTCGCTCGGCTTGGCGGCGGCATTTTTACCAAAGGCGCAGATGTGGGCGCGGACTTGGTTGGCAAAGTAGAAGCGGGCATTCCGGAAGACGATCCGCGCAACCCGGCGGTTATCGCCGACAATGTGGGCGATAATGTGGGCGACTGCGCCGGCATGGCCGCGGACCTTTTTGAAACCTACGCGGTGACTGCCATTGCCGCCATGATCCTGGGCAATTTGCTGTTTCCGGGATTTAGCAACGCGATTATGCTGCCGTTGATGCTGGGCGCGATTTCCATTTTCGCGTCAATTACCGGATTTTTCTTCGTGCGTTTGGGCAAGAAGCAATATATTATGGGCGCATTGTATAAAGGCCTGGCGGCTTCGGCAATCTTTGCGGCCATTGGTTTTTATCCGGCCATTAAATTTTTGACCAAAAATGTCGTGGATGCTGCTTTCACATTTTGGCCGTTATATCTTTCAACCATAGTGGGGCTGGTCGTGACATTTGGCGTTGTGCTGATCACGGAATATTATACTTCAAAAAACTTTAAGCCCGTAAAATCAATCGCTGAGGCCTCAATCACGGGACACGGAACCAACATCATTACGGGGTTGGCGGTTTCCATGCAATCGACCTCGTTGCCAGTCATTTTGATCTGCGCCGGCATATTTACGGCATTTTATCTGGCCGGAATCTATGGCGTGGCGCTGGCCGCGATGAGTATGCTTTCAATGGCCGGAATAGTGGTGGCGGTGGACGCGTTCGGACCCATCACGGATAACGCCGGCGGCATCGCCGAGATGGCGGATCTGCCGGAAAGTGTGCGTAAAATTACCGACGCTCTGGATTCTGTCGGTAACACGACCAAGGCCGTAACAAAGGGTTATGCCATCGCTTCGGCGGGGCTGGCGGCGCTGGTGCTGTTTGCATCTTTTGCCCAAGAGGTTTCCGACATCGGCGGCATGGGCATCGCGTTTGAATTGAGCGATCCGAGAGTCATTATCGGTTTGTTCATTGGCGGACTTTTGCCATATCTTTTCAGTTCATTGGCAATGCAGGCGGTGGGCAAGGCCGGCGCGGCGGTGGTCACGGAAGTGCGCAGGCAGTTCAAGGAAATCAAAGGCATCATGGAGGGCACGGGAAAACCGCAATACGGTTTGTGCGTCGATATTGTTACCAAAGCGGCGATTCGCGCCATGATATTGCCGGCGTTGATTCCGGTGTTGGCGCCAATCATTGTCGGCTTGCTTCTTGGCCCAAAAGCCGTGGGCGGTTTACTGGTTGGTTCTATTATCACGGGCTTATTTGTCGCCATCTCGATGACATCGGGCGGCGCGGCTTGGGACAACGCGAAAAAATATATTGAAGAAGGACACTACGGCGGCAAGGGTTCTCCGGCTCATCAGGCGGCGGTGACAGGCGACACGGTGGGGGATCCGTATAAAGACACAGCCGGCCCGGCTATCAACCCCGTGATAAAAATCATAAACATAGTTGCACTATTGATGGTATCATTCTTGGTTTAGCGGCGTTGCTTGCCCCGTGGTCCCGCGTAGCGGGATTTTACGGGGTTGATGGTGAGCTTCTTGGTATAGTTTATAGCTTGATTTGTCATTCCCGCGAAAGCGGGAATCCAGGTTCAATTCGCATAGTATTATCTCATCTACTTTTCTGTAACCAGAAAAGTAGCAAAAGAGTTCCCGCGCGACGATAAAATTTTGAGAAAATAGAACTCGCCTCGCTAAATTTGCTATCCTCAACGCCCCGACCTGACGGTCGGGGCCCCGCCACAGCACGCAAATTTAGACGCTCGGCTCATTGCTATTTTCTATCAAAATTTTTCGTATGCGCGGTAAATTAAAGCACAACTCGTTATGAAAACAGAAATTAAACAACTACCAAAATCAGAAGTTGAAATATTGATCGAACTTGACCCCACAGAATGGGGCAAGTTTGTTGATGAGGCCACGCGGACTTTGGCCAGGGATGTTAAGATCGAGGGTTTTAGGCCGGGCAATGCGCCAAAAGAAATGGTGGAACAGAAAATAGGCCAGGGGCACATCCTGGAGGCGGCCGCGGGCATAGCCGTGCGCAAGACATACATTAAAGTCCTGGAAGAAAAAAATATCGACGCTATCGGCCGCCCCGAAGTGCATGTTCTGAAAGTGGCGATGGGCAATCCCTTTGAATTCAAGATAAAAACGGCGGTTTTGCCGCCGATAAAGTTAGCCGATTACAAAAAGATCGCCAAGTCCGACAAACCCAAAACAAAAGATAAAATAAAAGTTGAAGAAAAAGAAATTCAGGATTCGTTGAATTGGCTTAAAAAATCGCGTACCAAATACGCAACCGTCGTGCGTCCCGCGCAGAAGGGGGACAGGGTGGAAGTCGATTTTATCGCCAAGCAGGACGGCAAGATGATTGCCAACGGCGAAAGCAAAAATCATCCGCTGGTGATAGGCGAGGGTAAATTCGTGCCGGGTTTTGAAGATCAGCTGGTCGGCTTGAAAGAAAACGAGACAAAAAGCTTCAGTTTGGTTTTTCCGGAAAATTTTGCCCAAAAAGATCTGGCCGGCAAGCTTATTGAATTTGAGGTAAAAATGAATTTGGTGCAGGAGCCGCAGATGCCGGAATTAAACGACAAGTTTGCCAAGTCGCTGGGTAAATTTGATACCATCGACGCGCTCAAGGCCAATATCAAAGAAGGGATGGCCATTGAAAAAGAGAATAAAGAGAAAGATATCTGGCGCGCCAAGGTGTTGCAGGAGATAGTCAAAAAATCATCCATGGAAATGCCGGAAATTTTGATTCAGGCCGAGGTCGCCAAGATGGCCGAAGAATTTAAGGAGAATTTAATGCAGATGGGTTTAGAATATCAGCAGTACTTGAAAAACATCAAAAAGACGGAGGAAGAGATGAAAAAGGATTGGCTCCCCAAGGCCGTGGAACGCGCCCAGGCCGGGCTCATTCTGCGCGCCATTGCCGACCAGGAGAAGCTGGAAGTGACAGCTCAGGAGGCCGAAGAGGAAGTGAATCATATCATCAAACATTATCCGGATTGGGACGCGGTCAAAGAAAAAATTGACATGGACCAGTTAGCGGAATATACTAAAAACAGATTGAAAAATGAGAAAGTTTTTGAGTTTTTGGAGAAGATTTAAGGCGTAATTCCGCGCCTTTTTCTGCCCCGTTGGATAACATAATTGTCTAATGATGCAGAAAATAGCATAGAAATACATAAATCATTTAAACAAAACAGCATAGGCAAATCATTTATGAATTTGATTCCTACTGTCATTGAAAAATCGCCCTACGGCGAGCGCGCCTACGATATTTATTCGCGGCTTTTGAAAGAGCGGATAATTTTTTTGGGCGGGCCGATATCCGATGTTCTGGCGAATTCGGTTATCGCCCAGCTTCTTTTTTTGGATTCGCAAGATCCTAAAAAAGATATCCAGCTGTATATCAACAGCCCCGGGGGAGTGGTGACGGCGGGATTGGCAATCTATGACACCATGCAGTATGTCAAAGCCGATGTTTCAACCATTTGCATCGGCATTGCCGCTTCCATGGGAGCGGTTTTGCTGACGGCCGGCGCCAAGGGCAAGAGGTTCATTTTGCCCAACTCCGAAGTCCTGTTGCATCAAGTGATGGGCGGAGCCGAGGGTCAGGCCGTTGACATTGATATCGCCGCCAGGCAAATCCTGAAAGTGAAAGATCGCTTGAATCATCTTCTGGCCAAACACACGGACCGGGATATCAAGCAGATAGAAAAGGACACGGACAGGGATTTTTTTATGTCGGCGGAGGAGGCCAAAAACTACGGCGTTATAGACAAGATCCTGAAAAAGGCGGCTTAACGCCCGGTCAAACTCTTAAATGATTAAAGCTATTGCTTTAATCATATGGATTCTAATTTAATTCTCATTATTATCGGGGTCGGCGGGTTAGCTACCGGCGTTATTTTGGGTTATTTGTCGCGCCAAAGCATTGCCAAAAATCAGGCCGGTTCCATTGAGGCCAAACTTGGCAAAATGACCGAGGAGGCCAAGCGCGAAGCCAAAGAGACGGTCATTCAGGCCAAAGACAAGGCCATGCAAATATTGGAAGAAGCCAAGCGAGAACAAAAGGACCGAGAGCAACAGATAATGCGTCTGGAAGACCGTTTGGAACGAAAAGAGCAGGCGCTGGAAGGCAAGTCGCATGAATTGGATAAGAAATTTGCCGAGGTGGCCGAACGCGCCGAAAAAGCGAAAGAGATAAAAGAGGAACTGCTGAATATCCAGGTGAAAAAACTGACGGAATTGGAACGGGTAGCCAAATTAAGCCAGGAGCAGGCCAAAGATGAACTGCTTGTTCAAATTGAAAAAGAACAGGGCGCCATCTTGATGGAGCGTGTGCAAAAATTGGAGCAGGAAGGAAAAGAGGAGTTGGAGAAGAAAGCACGCAACATCCTAACTTACGCGATGCAGCGCTATGCGGCTTCGCAAAGCGCTGAAATAACGACCTCTTCGGTGGCCTTGCCGTCCGAGGAGCTAAAGGGCCGCATTATCGGCAAGGAAGGCCGCAACATCAAGACCCTGGAAAAACTGACTGGCGTTGAGATTATAGTAGACGATACTCCGGGCGCCATCATTCTTTCGGCATTTGATCCGGTACGCCGCCAGATCGCCAAAGTAGCACTGGAAAAACTTATGAGCGACGGCCGCATTCAGCCCGCCAGGATAGAAGAGGCGGTGGAAAAAGCCAAAGAAGAAATTGGTGAAAAGATCGCCCAGGCCGGACAAGCCGCGGTGTATGATACCGGCGTGGCTGGGCTGGATCCCAAGCTGGTCAGAATTTTGGGCCGCTTGAGCATGAGGACCAGCTATGGCCAGAATGTTTTGCTTCACTCTCTTGAAGTGGCGCATCTGGCCGCTTCCATCGCCGCGGAAGTCGGCGCGGATGTCAATCTGGCCAAAAAAGCGGGGCTGCTGCACGATATCGGCAAGGCCGTGACCCACGAAGTCCAGGGTTCTCATGTTGAGATCGGCAAGATGATTCTGCAAAAATTCAATATGCCCGAAGAGGTCATCAAGGCCATGCAGTCGCACCATGAAGAATATCCTTACGAATCATTAGAGGGCGTTATCGTTCAGGTAGCCGACCAAATTTCCGGTGCCCGCCCCGGCGCGAGAAAAGACACCTTGGAGGCCTATCTGAAACGCTTGGAGGAATTGGAGCGAGTGGCGAACTCTTTTGAGGGCGTTGAAAAGTCCTATGCCATTCAGGCCGGCCGCGAGATCAGGGTGTTTGTGCAACCGGATAAGATTGACGATATTTCGGCCAGGAAGCTGGCGCGCGATGTGGCCGACCGCATCCAGCAGGAATTGCAATATCCGGGCGATATTAAAGTTACGGTGATAAGGGAGATGAGAACTATAGAGTACGCAAGATAGAATGTTTCGTTCTCTTTCGCCCGGGCAAAAGAGAACCAGAAAAACCCTCGCGCGATGATAAAGTCGACATGAAGTGTCGTCCCGAGCGTAGCGAGGGATCTCGTGGGATCCGCCGTTAGGCGGAGATCCGCGCAACAGGTCTGGCATTCGCCAGAGATCCCTCACTTCGTTCGGGATGACAATAAATTGTCATTTTTCGTATGGGCGGTCTAGGAAGCAATAATAATCATATAATGAAAATACTATTTTTCGGCGACATTACCGGCAAAATCGGCCGGCAGGCCTTGAAAAAGGTCTTGCCTGAACTTAAAAAGGCCTTTGAGCCGGATTTGGTTTTGGCCAACGGCGAAAATATGGCCCACGGCCAGGGCGTGACCGAGGAAGCATTGAAGGAAGTGCTGGACGCCGGCGTTGATTATCTGACCAACGGCGACCATTCGTTCGCTTTGGGCGGAAGCGAGCAGATTTTGGCGGATGATAAAAATCCCATTTTGCGGCCGTTGAATTGGCCGGGCCACGCGGCCGGACGGGGTTTTACGACGATCGATATCGGCGCTAAGCGCGTGTTGTTCGTTAATTTAATCGGCCGTATTTTTATGAAGCATGATTTTGACGATCCGTTCGTCAAAATCAAAGAATTGCTGGATGACTATTCTTTGGCGGGCAAAGAGCAGGGGAGCGAGGCGGTGAGTGCGATAATCGTTGATTTTCACGCCGAGGCCACTTCGGAAAAAGCCGCGCTGGCTTGGTTCTTGGATGGCAAGATATCCGCACTTTTGGGCACTCATACGCATGTGCCGACTGCCGACGAGAAAATACTGCCGCAGGGCACGGCTTTTATTTCCGATGTTGGCATGGCGGGGGTTTTGGATTCGGTGCTGGGTGCGGACAAAGATATCGTCATTAAAAGGTTTTTAACTCAGCGTTTATTCAAGATAGAGCCGGCGGAGGGCAAGAAAGCCGAAGTCAACGGAGTGCTGCTGGAAATCAATGATAAGACGGGTCTGGCTGAAAACATATCCAGGTTGCGAAGGATGGTTGTGTTAGAATAGGTCTCCTTCGTTAAAACTACGGAAGACCGCAAGAATATCTGGCGCTAATATTTGTGCCGCGCCGTTCCGTAGCATTGGCGAAGGACGGGTTGTGCTGGAGTAATCCCTGCGTTATAATATACATATAAATTTGGAGGGGAAAGCCAGGCAGTGAAAATTCGGCTTATTTGGATTTTGGCGCTGCAAGCGCCAGCCGAATTTCTACTGCCTGGAAAGGTCGAGGTAAAACATTAAATATTCCATTTTTTATTTATGACCAAAGATCAAATCATTGAAGCGGTATCCGCCAAATGCAATTTGTCTAAAAAGCAGACCGACGAAGTTTTAGAGTCGGTTTTGGACAATATCACTAAAGCTTTGCAGAAGGGCGATAAAGTGGCCTTTACCGGCTTTGGCGCGTTTGTCATTTCTAATCGCAAAGCGCGAAAAGGCGTGAATCCGAAAACCGGCGCCAAAATCAACATTCCGGCGATGAAAGTTCCTAAATTCCGCGCCGGCAAGGCATTGAAAGAAGCCGTCAGATAAGCTGCAAGTAAAATTTTGCGCAAACAAAAAACCCCCGAGGAAGGGGTCTTTTGTTTTGTTGTAAATTGTAGCGGGTGACCCCGCGATTCCGCTCCGGCGGAATCGCGGGGCGAGAATCAATCCTTGTTTTTTTGTGGCGGCGCCATGTGATATGAACGCAGCGAATATTTTACATGGAGCGGGTGATGGGATTCGCACCCACGACCTTCTCGTTGGCAACGAGACGTTCTAGCTGCTGAACTACACCCGCCTGCGCTAAAGCTTCGGCGGGCAAGCCCGCCAGGGCGATAACAAATTATTTTCGGCGCTACGCCCAATTAGTTTGGGGCTGCGCCGCGTGGTGATGAGCGGAAAAATAATGTCGGCCCCGTAAAATAGCTCGCTACGCTCGCTATCACGGCGCGCGTAAAATTATTCGCTTCGCTCATCATTTTACGCGGTGCCGGGAGTCAGAATCGAACTGACATGAAAGGTTTTTCAAACCTCCGCCGTGACCAACTTGGCTATCCCGGCCGGAATCAATATGAACCAGTGCGCGCGCCTGGACTCGAACCAGGGGCCTTCTCGGTGTAAGCGAGACGCTCTGACCAGCTGAGCTACGCGCGCCGATTGTGCGCGGGAGAGGACTCGAACCTCCACGCCTTACGGCACACGCACCTCAAGCGTGCCTGGCTACCAATTACAGCACCCGCGCAAAAATTATTCCTCGGAGACCTCTTCGCTGGTTTTATTTTCAACTGGCACGGCAACTGCATTCTTGTCCGCGCACCGGAAGACCATTATTTTTTGTCGGTTGCAGAAAAATTGCTGTCTTGGTCTTCGGTGCGGGATTCCGCCTCGCTGTTAAGACCAACAGCATCATTTATTAGCGGGGCTCCACTTTTCATCCGGGCTCTTTTGCCGGAGCGTTCGCGCATATAGTAAAGTTTGGCCTGTCTGACTTTGGCGGTTTTCAGTATCTCAATCTTATCGATGGTCGGGGAATGCAAGGGATAGATCCTTTCCACGCCCACGCCTTCGGAAATCTTGCGTACGGTAAACGAGCCGTCCAGGCCTCGGCCGTGCTTAACCGCAATAACCAGTCCTTCAAACGGCTGGATTCTTTCTTTATTCCCTTCCTTGATGCGCTGATGCACCCGGATGGTCTGGCCCGACTTGAGTACGGGCACGCTTTTCAGTTGATCTTGAATGATGTTGGTCATATTTGGGTTGCCTCTAATTACGAATAGATATTATCATATTATTTATATTCTTTCAAGCCGGGAAGTAGAAGTTTGGCCACCCAATAATTTGCCGCCGCGGACGGCAGCCAAACTTTCACTTCCCGGCAAGGGTGTCTAAAGTGGCTTGCAGATCGGCCGGCAGAGGCGCAAAAAATGTCTTTTTTGAGCCGCCGGGAAGGGTTATTTTCAGCTCTTGGGCATGCAGGAACTGGTGGTCTAAGCCAGGCAAAATAGGCAGGCGTTTATCGCCGTATTTGGCATCGCCGGCCACGGGGTGGCTCAGGTGCGCCAGATGCACGCGTATCTGGTGCAAACGGCCGGTTTTGGGGCTGGCTTCAATCAGTGAATAGCCCTTAAATTCCTTAATGACCTTGTATCCTGTTATTGCTTCCTTTCCTTCGTTCTTTGAGACTTTCTGTTTGGTCGGGTCGGAGACTGCGCGGTGTAGCAGCGTTTTAATCTCTCCTTCTTTAATCTTCAGCAAGCCATGGACCAGTGCCAGATATTTTTTTGTTGTCTGCCGTTCTTTGAATTGTTTTTTGAGCCAGTCAAAACTTGCTTGGTTTTTGGCGATTATCATCACGCCGGAAGTGTCTTTGTCCAGGCGGTGCACGATGCCGGGACGGATATTAGCAGGATAAAAATCTCCTCCTTCCAGGACCTTTGGCCTAACCCCTCCTAAAGGAGGGGAACTGATTTTACTCCCTCCCTTTAGGGAGGACCGGGGAGGATTTAATATATCTCCCGCATCCGTAATCGCCGGATAATATGCCAGCAATCCGCTAACGAGTGCCGTATTTATTTCCTGAAGCAGGGGCAAGCCGTTTTTGTCTTGCCGCGGATGGACTGATAATCCCGCCGGTTTATTGATGACGATAACATCGTCATTTTCAAAAATGATATCCAACTTGATGGCGGGATTGGGTAAAATTTGCGCGGCGTCGGGTAAATTAAATCCCGGCGCCAAGGCGACTTGGTCGCCTTGGCGCAAAATATAAGAGGGCTTAACTTTTTCTCCATTAACCCCTCGGCTCTGCTCGGGGTAAACCAAAAAATTCCCGAGCTTTATCTGTTCCTTGATAAAGGCGCGGGAATATTGCGGAAACTTTTCTTGTAAAAATTTGTCCAGCCGCTGGGCGGACATTATTTTAAGCAGTTTCATTTGGTGGGTCTAAGTGGACTCGAACCACTGACCTCGTCGATGTCAACGACGCGCTCTAGCCAACTGAGCTATAGACCCAAATCGTCGGGCTTGGCGGTTTTTTGCCAAGCCCGAGAATGCGAAATGTGAAAGGAGTTAGGTTTCCTCGCCTGAAAGCAGCCGGTATTTTTCGTGCGATGGACACGCCCCATTATCGCATTTGGAGGCGATGGATTTTGCTGTTGCCTCGCAGTCAACGCAATGTCTGGCCAATTCATGAGCACCGGAACCGACATAATGCCAGTGCGGCGAAAAATGCCATAAGAGCAGTTCCAGCGTCTCTGCAATTTTTCCCCTGTCGTTTTTGCTCAATCCGTGCACCTTCGGCAGGGTGGCGAGTTTCTGGGGCAGGTCGACCACTATTTCCGATATCTTTTTTCCGTTAAAAATCGGCAGGATCCTTTTTATTTCTGGCATCTTCCGCAAAGAATTAAGCAGAGATTTTTTTAAACCGGAAGGCAGGTCGGCTACGAGGACGGTCGCGCCTTCATTGAATATTATGCTTTTTTCCGGCTCATCCTTTAGGTGCAGAATCTTCATCTTCATAAATCAATCTCCTCTCATAATGTTGGTAAGAACTAAAAAAATTCTGACATCTTTTTTACAGCGAAAAGACGCCTACCTGAGCAACGCCAAACATCCCATGGCAATAACCATTATTGCGGCCATAAAACCGATGGTATAAAAAAATAATTTCAGCGCTTCCGATTTCTTGTTTTCCATATACAGCAGAACGGGCTTGCCTAGCACCAGCGCGCCGGTGATTGTCGCGGAAAGCACCAAGAGCATCAGCATGACCGCCGGAATCAAGAAGTGGTTATCCTGGCTGCCGAAGATCCTTTCTCCGTTGGATAAAAACGCGGCGATAAGCGAGGTATAAGCTAAAACGCCAAGAGAATTTAATAGGGCGCGGAAGGGGAGATTCATATTTTTCATAAATTTTTGTTAATTTTTTACGGGGCTGCGCTGCGTGACCCCGCTAAGGCGGGGTTTTACGCGGTGCGCGCGCTATGATTTTCACCCTGTTAGAAATTATAAAGTAATTTCTAATCTAATAAAACAAGCTATTTCCAGAATAAATTTTAGCGTGAAAATAAGCTATTCAATAATTTCTAACAGGGCGGGCCCAGAACCAGCGCTATGCTTTGACCCGCTATCTTTTGGGGTGGGCGCGCTAGGATTCGAACCTAGAACCGCGAAGGTATAAGCTTCGTGCTCTACCATTGAGCTACACGCCCAAAAGATAGCGGGTCAAAGTTGAGTTAATTATCCTTTCATCAACTCTTCAAACTCCTCTTTCTCTATTGTTTCTTTTTCGATCAGCCGGTTGGCTATCTTATCCAACAGGGCGCGTTTTTCCGTCAGTATCTTTTGCGCGGCCTTGGCGGCGTTATCAATGAACGCATGGACTTCACTGTCGATTTCCTGAGCCACATGCTCGGAGTAATTTTTTTCCGTGGTTATCTCTTTGCCCAAAAATACCATATCCTCTGTTTCTCCGAAAGTCCGGGGTCCGAGTTTTTCCGACATCCCGTAGCGCATAACCAAGCGTCTGGCCAGGTCCGTGGTTTTTTCCAAATCGTTGCCCGCGCCGGTGGTTATCTCGTCAAAGACCAGTTTCTCGGCGTAGTAGCCGCCCAAAAGGACTGATAGCTCTTCAATAAATTCCGTTTTACTGTGCAAATGCTTGTCAATTTCCGGCAATTTCAAAGTGTAGCCGGCGGCCTGTCCGCGGGCGATGATAGAGACCTTGCGCACGGGGTCAGTGTGGGGGAGGGAGGCGGCCACCAACGCGTGGCCGGCTTCATGATAGGCCGCGATTTTTTTCTCATCAATTGAGAGAATATGGCTTTTCCTCTCGGGGCCCAACAAGACCTTTTCAATGGAATCGATCAAGTCCGACATATGCACTTCTTTCTTGTTCTGCCGGGCCGCGGAAATTGAGGCCTCGTTGACCAAATTGGCCAAGTCGGCGCCGGAAAATCCGGGTGTGCGCTCGGCGATCTGGCGCAAATTAACATCGGGTGTTAAAGGTTTGTTTTTGGCGTGGATTTTCAGAATGTCTTCGCGGTCGTTGATATCCGGCAAGTCCAGCATCACGCGCCGGTCAAAACGGCCGGGGCGCAACAGGGCCGAGTCCAGAATATCCGGCCGGTTGGTGGCGGCCAAAACCACCACGCCGTTGTTTGCTTCAAATCCGTCCATTTCCACCAGTATTTGATTTAGCGTCTGCTCTCTTTCGTCGTGTCCGCCGCCAAGGCCGGCGCCGCGTTGCCTGCCGATGGCATCCAGCTCATCGATGAAAATTATACACGGGCTGTTCTTTTTGGCGTTCTGAAAAAGATCGCGCACCCGCGCGCTGCCAACGCCCACGAAAAGCTCCACAAATTCCGAGCCAGAAATATGGAAGAAGGGCACATTGGCTTCGCCGGAAACCGCGCGCGCCAGCAATGTCTTGCCGCAGCCCGGGGGGCCGATGAGCAAAACACCTTTGGGAATTTTGGCGCCTATTTCGATGAATTTGCCGGGGCTTTTTAGGAAGTCAACCACTTCGTCCAATTCTTGCTTGGCTTCTTTGAGCCCGGCCACATCGGCAAAGCTGGTCTGCTGTTTTTTATCCTCGGGCATTATCAGCCGCGCCAAAGATTTGGTGAAGCCGAAATTCTGGCCCGCGCCTTGTTTGGCCTGGCGCATCATGAACCATAAAAACAAGCCCATCAGCGCCAGCGGAAGCACGAAGGGGAAAATGATGTTGCTGAGCCAGTATTTCCAGCCGCTGGCTTGCTGGATGTCGATTTGCACTTGCTGGAGCTTGGCCGGGTCGACGCCGTAATTTTTCAACGATTCGGTGAGCCCCGATTCCAGCTCTTTGGTTGAGGCCTCGGTGGTGGTGGAATTTTTAAGTGATACGGCCAGATCCTGATCGTTGACCGTGATTTTATCGATCTGGCCGTTGTTTATCTGCTGGGCGAGTTCGGTCAGCGAAACGATTTTAGGGGTGTTCTTGGGGTTGCCCAGCATCGAAAAAACGCCTGAGATCAGGATGAACAAAACCAGGATGATGAAGAAATTTTTGAGAAGGTTCTTCATGGTGCACTACCAAATACGAAACTATACGAATATACTAAATCTGCAATAAAAAATTAGCGGTTTTCGTATATTCGTAAAAAATTAGTATTTAGTAGTTAATTTATTTATTCGGTTTTTGGAGTTTCGGTTTCCGCGGCCGATTCCGCTTTGGCCGCGCTTTCCGGCCTGACCAGCGACAACGCCATTTTATGGACGGCCGGTTCGATAGAAACGATCTTGAAGTCGTATTTTTGGCCGCTCTGGAGCTGCTTGTTCATGATGTCAGGAGAGCCGAAATCCGAAACATGCACGAGTCCGTGGATATCTTTATCCAATTGAACAAAAGCGCCGAAGGTGTTTATCTTGGTGACTTCGCCTTTAACGATCTGGTCTTTGGCGTATCTGCCTTCAATGTTTTGCCACGGGTCTTTTTTCAGGGCCTTGAGAGAAAGCGACAGCCGGTCTTTTTCTATGCCGATTATTTTGGCGGTAACTTTCTGGCCCGCGTGCAAAAGCTGGCGCGGATCTTCTATCAGCTGCCAATCAATTTCGGAAATATGGATGAGGCCTTCTATCATTTCCGGTTTGGCCTGCGCCTCGGTTCCTTTAAGAGGGAAGCGCACGAAAGCGCCAAAGTCCACTACGCCGGAAATCGTTCCTTCCACCAGTTCGCCCATCTGGTATTGCGAAAGCGCCTGGCGGACTTTTTCTTCTCCAACGGCTTTTTCGGAAACTATCAATTTTTGCTGGCTGGGGTCGACATCAAGGATGCGGACTTCCATTTCTTTGTTGATGAATTTGTTCAATTCCTGCAGGATCTTGTTTTTGTCTCCGTCTTCCACTCTCGGATAATGTTCGTGGGATAATTGCGAAACCGGCAAAAACCCGGCCACTCCGCTGAGTTCTATCATCAAACCGCCTCGATTGGCTGCGGTGACTCTGGCTTTGACGATTTCTTGGCTAGCCGATATTTTTCTGAGCACATCCCATGACTGCTCCCGATGAGCCGCCTGCAAGGAAAGCTCAACAAAGCCGTTCTCATTTTCTGCCTCAAGCACCATGGCCGATATCTCGTCGCCGGGCTTTAAGGACTTGATTAAATTGCGGTTTTCTTTTATTTCGCGGCCCAGCAGCACGCCGGTGCCCGCCGCTCCCAGATCGATGAAAACTGTGCTCCGGCTGACCTCTAAAACTTTGCCGGTAACGATTTCGCCCAACTTGGGGGTTTTGGGGGACTGGGCCAGAAGCCCGGTCATAACTGATTTTTTCGGTTCCTCCGCTGCTTTTGTTTTAACTTTTGATTTAGCTGTCATTTAAAACGATAATAACGCCGTTTTTTAATTATTATAATATACGAATTTGATTAAAAGGGAATTATTCCCTCTCTTAAGTTAAGAGAGGGTTAGGGTGAGTTATAAATTAAAAGATTGCAGATTATAACTCCTCCCGGCCTCCTCTTAAATTAAGAGGAGGAGAAAATCACCTTGTTATTTCTTATTCGCAATGTTTTTTCGGCGCTTAATACTCGGTTAGTATAAGGTAAAAGAGAATTTTTGGCAAGCCAGGAAGTGAAAATTCAGCTGTCGCCGTAGGCGACAAAATCAGTATAGGGCCGAATTTCTACTTCCTGGCAAGAGGCGCGGATTTCGGGAATTCCAGTTCAACTATTGACAAATATAGGTCAGGTATGTTAAAATAAAAAAACAGAAAAAGCTAACGGGTAGCAACTTAAAAAGCTCTATTTTAGAGCACTAATAAGGAACGGACTGGAAAAACAGAGAGAAAGGAGAATGAGATGAAGAAAGCGCGAAGAGCTGTTGTGATGATGTTTATCGCCATTGCCGTTATCGTGTTTGTTGGTATCGCCGGCGCCGCCACCGTTGAGGTGGGGAGCAATGGCGGATTGCGGGCTTCCCGCCCGCCGGAACAGTGGAAGCAGACGAGGGTTGTTATTGCCGACGATGTCCTCGCCTACGGCGACGCCTGGAAACAGGCGTATGCCAAACCGGGCGTCGTCGTGCCGGTTAAGCCAGAAGAGGTGCGGTTTGCCCGTGAAGGATTATTCCATATCAAGAATACTCCTGTCGTGGTTGTAGGCATCATCTACGATGCCCAAGGCATACATCTGGTGCGCGGCGTTGAGGGGGAGCCGAAGATTAAGTTTAGCCCCTATCTGGTGTTGTGGGTGTTGTCGGTCGTTCTGATGGGGATGTCGGTATTTTTTAGAAAATTCAATGCCGCCGCCGCCATCGCCGCCCCCGCCACCGCCGCCACCGCCTTCGCTTTCGCCGCCATCGCCGCCGCCGCCCCCGCCACCGCCGCCACCGCCTTCGCTTTCGCCGCCTTCGCCTTCGCCGCCTTCGCCGCCGCCGTCGAATGGAGTAAGAAAGTTTTTAAAGTTTTTTCCTCGGTGTATTTCTTGTTAATGGTGGCGAGTTTGATTGCCTTTCTGATGAGCTGATCTCCCTGTATCCCGTTGCCGAGGGCGATATCGGCGTCTTGTTAAAAAGCAGTATTTTCCCCGGCAGGTTTGTCTCCAAAAAATGGATACCGCCTGCCGGTTTTTTTTATTTGGATAATTTTTTGAGCACGGGAAGAGGCGGGAGGCCGGAATGACAAAATCGGGTGTTGGCAAGATAAAATTTTTATGATAAAATTGAATAGTAATCGCCAATAATGCGAATTAAATAACTAATGATGCGAATAATATCCATTAGGATTATTCGCCTTTAATTAGCGTTATTCGCGAACACTATGGTAATCACCTGGTACGGACAATCTTGTTTCAAAATTCAAAGCGGGGAGACGGTGCTTTTTACCGACCCTTTTGCCAAGGAGATTGGTTTGACGCCGCCGCGCGGGCAAGCCAATATCGTCACCATTTCCCACAATCATTTCGACCACAACAACAGCGAGGCGATAAACGGCGGCTCGCTGGTCATTGACGAGCCGGGGGAATATGAGTCCAAAGGTGTGGATATCAAGGGCATCCTGTCCTTCCATGATGATAAAGAAGGAAAAGAGCGGGGCACCAATACCATATATATAATTGATATGGAAGGCATGAAGATCTGCCATTTGGGGGATTTGGGGCAGGCAAAGTTGACGGCCGAGCAGGTGGAAAAAATAGACGGAGTCGATATTCTGATGATTCCTGTGGGCGGCACCTATACCATAGACGAAGAAATGGCGGCCGAGATAATCAATCAGATCGAACCCAGGATCGTGATTCCTATGCATTATAAAATTCCCGGACTGACTTCCAAGATTGAAGGCGTTGACGCGTTTTTGAAAGAAATGGGCGTTGCCAAAAAAGAAACGGTGGATAAATTAACCTTGAAAAAAAAGGACTTGCCGGAAGGGGATATGCAAGTGATTACAATGCGCATATAAACGAATTTTAACTAATTTAAAGCGAATTTATTCGTTTTAAATTCGCTGAAATTCGCATATAATGGTGTCCGTTATTGATTTCATAGAAAAATTGCAAAAAAAGCCCCGCCATATCAGGGTGCAGATAATGTGGGCGAGCGCGACCGTCGGCGCGGTCATTATTTTCGGTTTTTGGCTTTGGTCTCTGAGCGCGTTATTGGCGCAAACGGCACCGCAAAATAACGCCGGCAACGACCAGTTGAAAAAATTGGGCGAGATAAAAAAGGAAATGCCCGGGCTTTGGCAGAGCTTGAGCGCCGGCGTCGGCAGCGTTATCGATACGGTGAAAAGCGATGTGGCCGTAAGTCCCAACCCCGCGCCGCAAGATAGCCCAGCGCAGCAGTCGACGGAAAAATTGCCATTGGAATAAAACCGCGGAACCAAGCGGAACACCACGCGGAAAAACGCGGAGTGAAAAATGATATTATAATAATTAAGTTCTGCGCAGTTCAGCGTACTGTTCTGCGTGGTTCAGCGATACTATGGAAATAGGAAATGTCAAACCCCAGGAAATAGTCCAGGAAATGCAAACCTGTTATTTGGACTACGCCATGAGCGTTATCGTGGGCCGGGCGCTGCCGGATGTCCGAGACGGGTTAAAGCCGGTGCATCGCCGGATTTTGTACGCGATGTGGGATATGGGCCTGCGCTCCAGCGCCAAGCTCAGAAAATCAGCCCTGGTCGTCGGCGAAGTGCTGGGAAAATACCATCCTCATGGCGACAGCGCGGTTTATGAAAGTATGGTGCGCATGGCGCAGGATTTTTCCATGAGATATCCGCTCGTTCAAGGGCAGGGAAATTTCGGCTCGCTCGATGGCGACGGCGCCGCGGCTATGCGTTATACCGAGTGCCGCATGACTGCGCTGGCCGAAGAGATGATGCTGGACATAGATAAGGATACGATTGCTTGGACGGATAATTATGATGGCACCCGCAAAGAGCCCTTGGTTTTGCCTTCAAAATTGCCGCAGCTTTTGCTGAACGGCTCTTTGGGCATCGCCGTGGGTATGGCCACTTCAATCCCGCCCCATAACCTGGGGGAACTGGTGGATGGCATAAACTATCTTATTGAAAATCCCAAAGCCACCTCCGAGGATCTGACAAAATTTATCAAGGGGCCGGATTTTCCGACCGGCGGAGCCATTTATGATCGTCAGGCAATCGTGCAATCATATTCAACCGGCAAAGGAGCGATAGTCAACCGCGCCATCGCCGAAATCATTGAAGATAAAAAAGGCGCCAAGCAGATAGTTGTTTCGGAAATTCCTTATCAGGTAAACAAATCGTCGTTGCTGGAAACGATGGCGGAACTCGTTAAAGAGAAAAAAGTTGACGGCATCAAAGATATTCGCGATGAATCGGACAAAGACGGCGTGCGCATCGTCATTGATCTTAAGAGCGAGGCCTATCCGCAAAAAACACTGAACCGCCTTTACAAACTGACGGATCTGCAAAAAACATTCCACTTGAATATGCTGGCTTTAGTTGACGGCCTGCAGCCGCAGGTTTTGTCGCTCAAATCATTTTTGGAGCAGTATGTGGAACATCGCTATAATGTCGTTACGCGGCGCACCAAATTCGACCTGCAACGCGCCAAGGATCGGGCGCATATATTGGAAGGCCTGAAAAAAGCGCTGGATCATATCGATGCGATAATTTCCACCATCAAGAAATCCGCCAACAAGGAAGAAGCGCATAGCGAACTTTGCAAAAAATTCAAATTGAGCGATTTGCAATCCACCGCCATCTTGGAAATGAAGTTGCAGACCCTGGCGGGCCTGGAGCGCAAAAAGATAGAGGATGAATTGAAAGAGAAAAAACAGATAATCGCCGAATTGGAAGAATTGTTGAAATCGCCCAAAAAAATCTTGGGCGTCATCAAGGACGAACTGGCGTATCTGAAAGCCAAATTCGGCGACGAGCGGCGCACCAAGGTCTTCATTTCACCGGTCGGAGAATTCAAGGAAGAGGACCTTATTCCGGAAGAAGATTGCATTATCGCTCTTACCGATGGGGGATATGTTAAGCGAATGAGCCCCAAAAATTACAAGCCCCAGCACCGGGGCGGCAAGGGGGTATCGGGCATCACCACGCGCGAAGAGGATATGGTGAAATATCTGGCTTGCGTGAACACGCACGATAATTTGCTGTTTTTCACCAACACCGGCCGGGTCTTCCAGACCAAGGCCTACGAAATTCCCGAAGCCAGCCGCGTGGCGCGCGGGCAAGCCATCGTCAACTTTTTGGAATTGGCGCCCAAAGAAGAAGTCAACGCGCTGGTGGCGTTGAAAGAAAATCTCAAAAACAAGAAAAAGGGCGAGGCAAAAACGACCGGAACCAATGGGGATGAAAATTATCTGGTGATGACCACGAAAGATGGTATAATAAAGAAAACGCACATTGAGGACTTTTCCAATGTTCGCCGTTCGGGGCTTATCGCCATAAAGTTGGGCAAGGATGATTTTCTGCGCTGGGTTAAGCTGTCATCGGGCAGCGATGAGATAATTTTGGTCACGGCCAAAGGCCAGAGCGTGCGCTTTAAGGAAAAAGACGCCCGGCCCATGGGACGCGGAGCCGGTGGCGTGCGCGGTTTGCGCCTGAAAAAAGGCGATATGGTAGTCGGTATGGATATAGTTAAAACTCAAAACTCAAAACTCAAAAGTCAAAATGAAAATTCGGAAAAAACAGGAAGCCAAGAATTACTGGTTGTTATGGAGAACGGCTACGGGAAAAAGACGGATTTAAAACAATTCAAAATTCAGCGCCGCGGGGGGTCGGGCATCAAAGCGGCGCAGGTAACGCCAAAGACCGGTCCCATCGTGGCAGCCGAAATTTTAGAGGCGGGGCTGGAAGACATTATTGCAATTTCTCAGCGCGGCCAGGTCATCAGGACATCTTTGGGTTCAATTCCATCTTTGGGCCGAGCCACGCAGGGCGTTCGGATAATGAAGCTGGAGGCGGGAGACAAGGTGGCGTCGGTGACATGCATATAACACTCGGATTTACTTTTTAAAATCGTGAAATTGTTTCGTTCTCTTTTGCCCGGGCCCCGTATAAATTACGGGGTAGACGCCAGAGAACCAGAAAAACCGCCGCGCGACGATAAAATATTCGCTCGGATTAACTTCCTGAAATCGTGAAATTTTCCCCGGCGTGGAAAATTTCACTCGCCAGTTTTGCTCGCTCTCCGCCTATGGCGGAACCATGCCCGCTCGCAAAACTGAGCGTTTCAGAAAAGTGAATCCTCACTTGAGATTAATAAAATTCTTATGGAGGAAAAATTGCCGTCGGGAACAGGGGGTTTCATCAATCCCCAAAAGGTAATTGAACAGATAGGCCTCAAAGAGGGCGCGAAAGTGGCCGATTTTGGCTGCGGCCACGGCTATTTTACAATTCCCGTGGCGAAACTTGTCGGCAAGGAAGGCAAGGTCTACGCGGTAGACATTCTGCTTGAGGCGCTGGAAGCTGTGCGTTCGCGCGCCCAGCTTGAGAACGCACCCAACATAGAAACCGTGCGGGGAAATTTGGAGGCGGCCAACGGCTCCCGCCTTCCCGACAATTCCGTGGATTTGGTTTTACTCCACAATGTTCTATTCCAGACGCAAAAAAAATTGGAAATAATCAAAGAAGCCAGAAGAACCCTGAAACGGGGCGGAACTTTTGTTTTGATTGACTGGAAAAAAGAAGTGGCCGCTATCGGACCGCGTGACGGCGGGCGTTTGTCTTTTGACGAGGCCCGCGCCCTGGGGCAGGAAGCGGGATTTGTTTTTAACAGGGTTTTTGATGCCGGCCGGTATCATTTCGGGCTGACATTCTTTAAGGCGCAGTAAATAAAAATAAAATATCAAAAAGCAAAATTTTGGCGTCGCTGAGCGGCATAGTAACAAGTTTCACGCAGCGGGATATCCGATTTTTTATCTTTGATTTTTAAATTTTTTGATTTATTTCTTATGGATAAAACCAAAATAATAATCTTTGCCGTTATTGGAATTATCGTTGTCGTTACCGGCGCGGTTATTTTAGCCAATCCTTTTAAAGAAGCGGCGCCGCCTCTCGTCACTTTGGAATTCTGGAGCGTGTTTGACGATTCGCAGATCTATCAGCCGCTGATCCAGCAATACCAAAAATTGTATCCCAATGTCACGATAAACTATTACAAAAAAAATATCGCTTCTTACGAAAACGATCTGGTGGACGCTTTGGCCACCGGCCGGGGACCGGATATTTTTTCCATTCATAACAGCTGGCTGCCGAAGCACAAAGACAAGTTGGCGCCGGCATCGGAAGACCCGGGCGATGTGAAAAAATACAGCTCTCTTTTTGTTGACGCGGCCGCCCGGGATTTTGTAGACGATAATAAAATTTACGCCTTTCCTTTGTCTGTTGACTCGCTGGCGCTTTTTTACAACAAGGACTTGTTGAATTCGGCCGGCATATCAAGCCCGCCCAAGACCTGGCCGGAATTTAACTCGGCGGTGGAAACACTCACCAAACGCGATGACAAAAACAATATTTTGCAAGTCGGCGCGGCTTTGGGCACGGCCAGAAATGTCAATCGCTCAACCGATATTTTGGCGGCGCTGATGCTGCAAAGCGGAGCCAAAATGACAGCCGACGACAAGCGAAGCGCGACATTTGACCAGTCATTTCTTTCGGGCAGCGAAACTTTCAATCCCGGCAAGCAGGCCTTAATATTTTATACCAACTTTGCCATTCCTTCTCTTAAAGTTTACACCTGGAATTCGCTGCAGCATTATTCCATAGACGCTTTCGTGGAAGGAAATGCGGCTATGATGTTGAATTACGCTTACCAGGCGCCGGTAATCGCGGCGCGCGCGCCGCATTTGAATTTCGGCGTGGCGCCCTTGCCGCAGATATCCCAAAACAGCAAAAAGGTCACATTGGGAAATTACTGGGCGCAAACCGTGGGGAAGGGCTCAAAAAATATTACCGCCGCCTGGCAATTTGTCACCTGGTTGTCGTCGCAGGAAAGCAGCCGCGCGTATCTTAAAACGGCCAAAAAGCCGGCCGCGCGGCGCGATTTGATAGAAGAGCAAAAATCAGATGTCGGCCTTGGGGTTTTTGCGGAGCAAGCGCTTTACGCTTCTTCCTGGTGGGAAATTGACAATTTGGCCATTGAGCGGATTTTTGCCGATATGATAGAATCAGTGGTAGCGGGAAAAGCCGCGGCCGATGATGCTCTGACGCAGGCCAATTCCCAAACAACACTTCTTATGCGGGAAGCGTTTGATAAACAGCAAAAGCAATAAATCAAAGCACAATTTATGATGAAAATTAATTTTAATAAATTTGTCGGGTTATTCGCTATTGGCTATTCGCTATTGGCCGCCTGGCCCGTCTATGCCGCCTTGGTGCCTGCTTGCCGGGGCGCCAGCTGCACTCCCTGTAATTTTTTGCAGCTCATCAGCAATATCGTGATGTTTTTAGTGCGCGATGTGACAGCGCCACTGGCTGGACTGCTTTTTTTGATTGGTGGTATAATGATGATATGGGCGGGAGGGGACGAAACGCGTTATAAAAAAGGCAAAGACACATTCAAGAGCACCGCTATCGGCGTTTTGATAGTTTTGGCTTCTTGGGCCATCGTAAACACCTTGATTACGACTTTCGGCACCAGCGTCGCGGGATTTGTTCCGGGCAACTGGTGGACGGTCAATTGCAGATAAATTATAATTTTCCTCCTGTGCAAAGGAGGATTAAGAGGGATTAAAATCCCTCCCTGCCTCCCTTTAAAAAGGGAGGAGAAATAAATGCAAAAATCATATAAAACATTTTTTATCGCTTTTTTAATGATCGGCGGGTTTTTTGTTTTGGCGGAAGCGGGATTGGCGGCGACCAGCAGCGGACAAAGTTGCGGGGGATATGGTGATTCTTCTTGTCCAAGCGGGGAAAGTTGCATAACGGATCCTGATACGGGCCAGGGCAATTGTTTTTTAAATAGCTATGGCGCCGGAGCGGGAAATGCGGCTTTGCCCTCAGCCGAGCCCTTAAATGCCGGCAACTATGCTCCCGGCCCGAATAGCGTCAGTTTGCCCAATTTTATCGGCGCCAAAAGCGTCAGTGAACTCATTATTAAGATCATCAATTTTCTGATTCCTTTGGCGACAATTTTTGCGGTGTTCATGCTTATCTGGGCGGGTTTCCAATTTGCCACGGCGCAAGGAAATGAAAACAAATTAACCGCGGCCAAGAAAAATTTTATTTGGACCATCGCGGGCATCGCGGTTATCATGGCCAGCCAGGCGATAGTCACTTATATCACGGATATTTTGGGCGGCGGCTCTGGCCAAGGCAGTGCGCTGGTGGCAAAAATCAAAGACACATTGAATCAGATTATTGGTTTGCTTTTTATTCTGGTGACGGTCTATTTTTTCTGGGGAGTGGCAGAGTATGTGCGCTATAGCGCCAGCGGAGAATCAGCAAAATTGGAAGAAGGCAAAAGGCATATGATTTGGGGAATCATCGGCATGGCCGTGATGCTCGGCGCCTGGGGGATAGTGCAGATGATACAGCTTTATTTCGCATAAACCGCGGAACCAAGAGGAACAGAACACCGAACCAACCAGCCACAAATTATCAATCAATTCTTAAATTATTGATAATTAGAAAACGGACAATTGAAAATTAATAAAAAATCCGCGTGAATCCGTGTGTAAATCAGCGAGAATCCGCGGTAACGAAAGGAGGTGAGCATAATGAGAAAAATCGAAAAGATGTTAGAGAAAGCGGCAATAGTTTCTGCGACATTGCTTATGCCTATGATGGTTTTAGCCGCTTCTGACCTGACCGGAACCATAAATCAACTGAAAGTCATCTTGAATGGAGTGATTGGCCTTCTGTTTGTTCTGGTCACTTTATATTTCGTCTGGGGCGTCGTGCAGTATGTTTCGGCCGGCGGCGAGGACGCAAAGCTTAAATTGGGCAAGGAACATATGATTTGGGGCATCGTCGGCATGGCCGTGATGGCTGGCGCGTGGGGATTGGTCAATATCTTGCTTAATACTTTCGGCGTTGGCAATGCCAATATTCCGTCAGGTCCGCAAGGATACTAAGCAGAATTTGAATTTTGCAAAGTTTGAATCAAAAAAAAGAGCCCCCGTCTTCCGTTTTTTGGAAGAGGGGGCTTTTGGTTGTGTGGAACTAATTCACTACATTGAGCAGCAGATGCGGCTGCTCATTTTCTGTTTGTGCCAGCCGGTTAACCGTTGGCCGGGTGTAAGAAATTATCGGAACATTTTGTCCGTCCGGCAGCGGAACGGCGTAGATCTCTACATTGTTGCCGATCGTGTTTTGCAGCTCGCGGTTTTTCAGTCCGTCGGGCCACGCTTTCTGCTGTCTGACTTCGCCGGAGTTAAGATTTTTTATCCAGAGTTCCGGCGCCGGCAGCTCCATCCGTTCTCTGATGGCCCAGACGATCTGGCCTGGTGTCACTTTCGCGGCCAACTTGGCTTCGGCCGGCAGCTCCGTGTTGAAGCCGGTTATCCTCGCCGATATTTGGCCTTGAGCGGCGGCAGAGGACAGGTTGGGAGGCGGGTTGGCGGGGCTAAACCACTTGGGCTTCGCTCCGAAGTAGGCGATCGTCACAATAAGAACGATAAGCGCGATTTTTCTGCACACATTTATGGTTTTTAGCGAGTCGCCCCCGATAAGCAATCCTATGGCCGCGGCAATTATCACGACTATTGTCGATTTACTGCTATGCCAAAGTTCTACCAATTCTTTTTGAAAAGTGAATAAGCAGATGATTGTCATCAAGGAGATGGCGGCGGCGGCCTGAACCGGTATGCTCCATTTCCAGTTAACGCTGGGAATCTTGACCTTTACCGCCTGGATGACTTTGGCGGCTATCACTATCATAGCCAGTGTTATCAATGCATAATTTAACAGCTCGTTCATGTCGTATCTCCTTTCTTTCCGAGATTGGCTATCGCCTCAACGATTTTCTTTTTTTGCTCTTTCGTGAGTACTTTAAGCAGATGATCAACATCTATGTCCGCACCGCGCGTAGCCGCCTTGACCGTTTCATAGAGTTCCGGCGGCAGTCCGAACAGGATCGTATTGCTGGTGCCCTTGGCCATTTCGCGAAGCGTAAATAACGCTTCTTTGGCCATTTCGTCTCCGATGCTGGCAAAAACCAGTTTACGCCCTTCCGCCTCCGCTTGTTTTTGGGCGATGGCGAACGCTTTTTCTCCTTCAGCTTCTTCTTTTTTGGCGGCGGCTTTAAGCGCAGCAATTTCCGGGGCGTTGATGTTTGCAACCAGGTCTTTTGGTAAAAAAACTTCTATAGCCAGAAACATTTGCTCTTTCTCTATGCCGGCCGCCTGAATGGGGCCCGAACAGCAAAGAATCCCTAACACCTCTTGCGTGATTTTATCTCTTTCCGAATAACAGGTTTCCCAATCATATTGGATAATCACGGAACGCAAGGCATTAAAGATTGCTTCTTGGAAGAGGTCTTTGACGGAATCTTTATCGGGATTGGCGCCTTTTTCCAGCGCTTGTTTTAACTTCTCAAATTTGTCCGGCCAAAAGAAATAGAAAGTCGGCTTTATCGTTATTGCCGCCGAGCTATGTGCTCTTCCTACTTTTTTGGTGATGACCTCGATAAGATTCAGTTCCACTTCTTGTTGTTTGGTCGGATAGATCGCTAATTTTTCCAGCGGCCAAAAGATAAATCTTATTCCGGAGGTGAGTTCTCGCGACGGTTCGCCCAGGAAAATGCCGATGGCTTTTTCCGTCGGCCCGATAATCTTTATGCAGAAAACCGCCCAGGCAGCACCTAATGCTGCAAACCCCCATCTTAATTCAACGAATCGCCAAGAGCAAAAAATAAGAATTGAGATAAAGATCAATTCGATGGCATAATGCTTTTTTTCCCTCGGGAATATTCCTTGAAAAGATTGCTTGGCCATCCCGAGCCACCCCGGGATACTTCTAAGACAGTAATCAATCCTTGATAAAAAGACCCTAATTTTTTTCATAACTCCTCCTTTTTCAATATAATCATTTTAGTTGTATATTCTTGAGCACTAAAAAGTGCATACTCAATTGGTATATATGTTGAGAAAGGGGATTATGTCCCTTTTCGATTTTTAAAGTTCTGTCCAAGATCCGATTTTGGTTTACCCCCACACCCGATCAAATAATGCACCTCCAAGGGCGCGCAAGCCAAGTAAAACGGCTTCGCCTTGCCTTTCTGAAAATCAGGAAATATTGCTGGATCGGGTGTGGGGGCTTAGATAGAGCCATTGTCAGGATTATATATTATACACCTTTGACAATATGCTGTCAACCCCGTAGAGAAGTTCCTCTGTATGCTGTTTTTATCCAAAAAACTGCGCGATTTCGCCTGCTCGCCTCGTTGAAGCGAGAGCGAAGTGGGCGGCTTTACATGTTCTAAAATAGCGTCCAGTTAAAAACTTCTAACGGGGCAGGGGCTTTAGCATCTTGCTTTTCGAGGTCATAAAAGGTTAAATTTAGAAGAGGCCGAGGTGGCGAAATCCCGTAAAATTGCGCTTTGCGCAATCACGGGACAAGTTGGCAATCGCACAAAGTGCGGGGATGTGGCGGAACTGGCAGACGCGCATGGCTTAGGACCATGTGGAGCAATCCATGAGAGTTCGACTCTCTCCGTCCCCACCAAGTTTATTTTTTGTACGAGGAGTTTTTACCCCGTTAATTTGCGTGGCAAATTTCTACGGGGCAAATCTCCCCCTCGGCACAACAGCGCTAAAAAACACCGCAAATTACGGTGTTTTTTAGCGCCCGGTATGCTTAAAAAAATCAATTGGCGGCCGGCGGAATAGAAGGGGAAGAAGACGGGGCCGGACTTGGCGCCGGCGTTGCGTTGGGGTTGGGGTAAAGCGCGGGCGAGTTGTAGCTGGAATTGAATATTTGTTTTCGTTCCAGTTGCCCGTCGCGCCAGATCTCCTGGGTCAGGGTGGCCTTGAGGGAGCCGTCGGGATTTTTCTGCGTGGCGAAGGGCCCCTTGACCTTGACTTGCCGGCCGTCGTTCGTGCCGTATATTTCAAAAGTTAATTTGTTGCCCTCTATCTTGGTCTGCAAAAGAAGATGACCGGGCGTGTCGTTCAATAATTTCAGATCCGGGTTTGGCGGATAGACCGTGGCGTCAAAACCCGGAGGATCGTAATAGTGTACAGGATAAGCATGCGGATGCCGTTCGGTTATTTTCAGGCCGGAATTTATCGCGGCGCGAAACAGAGTGGTGGAAATCTGGCAAAGACCTCCGCCATACTCCGGGATGGTTTGTCTGTTTTTTATGACTAACTCCGGCACCCAGCCGTTTGGCGCGTCGATGTCGCCGATATTTTGCGAGAAAGAAAATTCCTCGCCCGGTTTTATCAGGAAGCCGTTGAGCTTGGTGGCGCCCACTTTTATGTTAATGCGGCGGTTGGCGGGGGACCCGGAAAAATTTGATTCGCCCTTGCCTATCAGCGTGAGCAGTCCCAGCTCTTTGGTATTAAAATTGGAAATTTTCGGTTCAACAGAATCGGTTATCAGGTAGATATTTTTTTTCCCAGCCAATATGTCGTCCGCTATTTTTTTGGCGCTGGTTTCGATGTTGAGTTTCTGGCCGTCCCGGGAAAGTATGGCAAACTTCAATTCGCCGTTTTCCAGTGTTAGCTTGGCGTCTGTCGGCTCGCGGTTGACGGAGGCCGAAAGAGGTATCAGGAAATCGCTTATTTGTTCGGTATCAAGAGTCAGCAGCGCTTTTTCGGAGTTATCGCTTGAAGGGGCGGCCGATATCCAACCGGTCAAGTTGGATTTATCTATGCGCCAGGTGGAATCGGCGCTTTGCAAAAAATACGGCGCGTTATCAACAATCTTTACGGCTTGCGCAACGATTTGCGCCATCTCTTTTTCGCTGACCGAAGCTTTTTGTTCTGTTAGCGACAGATAAATGTTCTGCGTCGGTTTGCCGAAAGCCGTTAAAATATCGGCAAGGAGCTTTTCTTTATCAACAACGACTCCATTTTGGGCCGGCAAGACGACAAAATCATTTTTTTGAGCGTCATATTTCAAAGAAGAATTTTTTACCGGCGTTTCTATCTTGGCAAAAATGTCCAGGGCGCTGTCAAATTTGGGCGAATTGACGAAGTAGGCGAGCGGCAGATCTCGGCCGGCAAAAAGCGTTTTTATCTGCTCGGCCATCGCTGTCAATGCGGGGCCCCGGCCGGCGGCTAAGGCCTCCGCGGCGGTTTTGCCGGCATCTATTTTGACGCCAAAGTCGTCCGGCGATAAATTCCAGGTTTCCCCCCCGTAAATAAGAGAAAATTTTTGGTCGTTGAATTCAACAATTTGCGCGGCCAGTAATTCTTTTAATTTGTTCTTATCGGTTCCGCCGACCCTAAATCCGCTTACTGTCAAACCGGCGATGGCTTTTTCATAATTTGCCGCAGCCAGCGCAGATAGCGATAGACAAACGATAAAAAGCGCGGCCAGCGCGGCCAGCCCGAAGACCTTATAGAATTTTCGGTGGAGCTTAATGTGCATAAAAAGCCGAGGCCAGTTGACAAAAAAGCAACCTTGCCAGACGACCGCAGCAAAGTTGCTTGATAACGAATGCTTCCGTTGTCAAAAATCTGGCTTAATTTGAAACAACGCGAATCTTTTTGGTTTTAACTTTTTCAATTTTAGGCAGGCGGATGGTCAGGATGCCGTTTTTCATTGAAGCATCGGCTCTTTCCGCTTCCACATCCACCGGCAAAATAACCGAGCGGGAAAAAGCGCCCCAGTAGCATTCTTGGTAATAATAATCGCCGCTGGAAATTGTTTCGTCTTTTTCTCTCCGGCCCTTGATGGTCACCATGTCGTTGGTGATAGTGATGTCCAAGTCCTCCGGGCTCACGCCGGCGATGGTGGATTTTATGACGATTTCGCTTGGTGTCTGGTATACATCAATCGTCAACTGGCCCTCGGAGTCGGGCAGCCAATCCTCGGCGGTTTTTTCCGACGAGGCGGGAAGGGAAAATTTCTTCTCCTTTTTTATCGGCTCGCCTTCGCTTTTTCGGGGCGGATTTTGCCTAGCCGGAGCCGTTTCGTTCTCGCGAACGCGTTGGACGGGCTTTATTTTTTCCGCGGCCCCTTCTTCTGTTTTCTCTTCATCGGAATCGTTTATCGGAATATTTTTTTCTTCCTCCTCTTCTTCTAATACTCCGGTCAGCCGTTCCAAAAATGACGGTTTTTTATTCATAAGTTTGTTCACAAATGCGGATTTTGCCGCTTATCCTTGTGCGGGAGCAGCGTAAAATCAGTAATGCAATTTTTTATGAGACCGGATTTCTAATTCGGGTCAATATTTTATTTTACAAACCGCCAATTGTTTTTTCAGCCGGCGGAATTGCCAGCCGACGACTCCTCCCATTGCAGCCAGTAGCAGCGCTATGGCCAGCGCGATGATTTTTTCCGCGTTGAAAAGCCAGGCCAGATAATTGTAGAAACTGTGAAGCGCGACAGCCAGCAGGAAACCGGAAATAAAAATGACATTTTTGCGTTTAAAAAGGAACAACGAGCGGGCGATGAAATATCCCAAAATTCCGGAAGTGAGAGCGTGAAGGAAGGTGGCGCTCAGGAATCTGGCCAGCGCTTGGGAAAAAGCGAGCTGAAGCGTGACGCCGGGCATTAAAAAGATGTTTAGCAAATTTTCAGTTGCCGCAAAACCCAGCGCGCTTATTATCAAGTATATCATGGCGTCAAGCGGCTCGTCAAAATCGGGATTTTTGAGCACTTGCCACTTAACAACCAGGTATTTCAGGAATTCTTCGCTGAGCGGAGCAAAAAGGACGACATTGATAAAGAACAAGTAACGGTTTTGACTCAGCGTTTCAAAAAAATGCGGCCATTGAGCGGAGGAGGTGAGTGCTGCCATAGCTAAAAATTGCGCCAATATGGCCACTGGTCCCATAAAGGCGCCGCCCAAAAAGACCAGCAAAACCGTGCGCTTGGGTTCCGGGTTCAGGTCTTTGTGCAAATAAAACAGCAACCAAATAATGCTGGGTGCGATGCCCAAGATTGCGTAGAGCAAGTAGTTCATTGATGCTATTATAACAAAGAACCGTCTTTTATAGAATGCTTTATCTACTTTTTTGTGGGCACAAAAAAGTAACAAAAAAAGCCCCGCGCGGGCATAAAATTTTAAGAAAATATAAGTTTCGCCTCACTAAATTTGCTATCCGCAACGCCCCGACCTGACGGTCGGGGCCCCACCACGGCACGCAAATTTTACACTCGGCTCAACTTTATTTTCTGATAAAATTTTTGCCATGCGCGGTTATTAAAGTAATTTTTATGAAACTCTCAGATTCGCTTGCGCTTTGAGGGCGCGCCAGTCGGCTTTTTTAGCGCGAGAGATCTTTAAATTATAGAAAGCGGCCAATCCTATCATGGCGGCGTTGTCTGTGCAAAGATGCGCATCGGGAACGGAAAAGGCAATGTCCGATTCTTTTGCCTTTTCGGCCAGCGCTTGGCGCAAGGATTGATTTGAGGCGACGCCGCCGGCCAGCATAATGGTTTTTGCTTTGTATTTTTTGGCTGTCGATATGGCTTTAGCGGTTAAAACATCAATAACCGCCTGTTGGAATTCCGCCGCGATGGCCGGCGTTTGTTTTTTTATCTGCGCGGGCGTCATTTTTTGCAAGGCGTAAAGCACTGCGGTTTTCAATCCCGAAAAGGAAAAATCAAAATCGCCCGAGTTTATCATGGGCCGGGGGAGGGAGAACTTAGAGCTTATAGCTTTTAGCTTATAGCTTATAGCGAGCTCAGAAATAATCGGGCCGCCGGGATAGCCCAGGTTCAGCATTTTGGCGACCTTATCGAACGCTTCACCGGCCGCATCATCGCGCGTTTCGCCGATAATTTTGTATCGGCCGACGCTTTTTATCAGGATAAGCTGGGTGTGGCCGCCGGAAACAACAAGGGAGATGGCGGGAAAAAGTAGCTTATAGTAGGCGCTAACTTCGCCGTCGGCGAAGTTAGCGCAAAGATGCCCCTCGATATGGTTAATAGGAATTATCGGTATCTCCCAAAAATAACTCAACGCCCGGGCGAAGTTTATGCCCACCCATAGTGCCGGCTCCAAGCCCGGGCCGACGGTTACGGCGATATAATTGATATCCGGCTTTTGGTATTTTTTCAGTAGTGGCAGTAGTTTTTTTAGGAGCTCCGGTTCGCGCTCCAGGATCGACCCTAAAGTTTTTGGTTTTTGGTTTTTAGTTTTTAGTTTCAAACTTTTAGTTTTGAGAAGAGCCGATTTTTTCAGGGCTTTGATCAATAATGGCACTAAATTGCGCTGGTGCTCCCGTTTGGCCAGCATCGGAACTACTCCGCCCCATGGCGCGTGGATCTTGGTTTGAGAAGATATTAAATCAGCCGAAATTTTCGGTTGGCCGGTTTTGCCGTATTCGAGAATGGCGATTCCCGTGTCGTCGCAGGAAGTTTCTATGGCTAAGATTTTCATACCAGGTAGTAGAAATTCGGTTAATTTAATATACCAAGTTTAATTTAGTTTCAATAATTTTTGCGGTTTTTGTCTGTTTTTACCAATTAGCGATACTCGCTTAAGCTGCCGAATTTTCACTACCCGGCATAGGCACAGCATACCTGTTAAATTGCTTTTTTTCAACTTTTAAGCTATAATTTATCCAGTTTTGGCGCTATCGTCTAACGGTTAGGACAGCGGCTTTTTCACCCTGCGGGTGACCACCCGAAGGGTGGCAAGCTACAATTATGCATTATGTATATTTATTAAAAAGTGAGAAGGAGAATTGGAAATACATAGGTAGCTGCGCTGATTTGAGAAAAAGATTTTTTGAACATAGCGGCGGAAAGGTCAGGTCGACTAAATCAAGAAAACCATACATGCTGGAATATTACGAAGCTTATGCAAGCAAGGCGACGGCACTGAAGAGAGAAATCGAATTAAAAAGTAATAATAGCGAGAGAGAAAAATTATATAAGCGTATTTTTATAAATTGATTTGGCGCTATCGTCTAACGGTTAGGACAGCGGCTTTTCAAGCCGCGAATCGGGGTTCGATTCCCCGTAGCGCTACAAATTTTAGGGTTTTTATATTGTTGAGATAAAAAAATTATTATAAAGATAAAAGCGAGCGAGCCAACTGCTTGGCTCGCGTTAGGAATAGAACGCCGGAGCGATTTTATCAGCAGATAAAATCGCGAGGCGGTGGCCAGGCCGAGGCGAGCCCCTCGATTATGCTCGGGGTAAACTGCGAGCCGAGAGCCGCGGCCGATTCCCCGTAGCGCTGCTGAAAAAATAAGAAAAGGTCATAAGCGCTACAATTAATAATTATTCAACATACTAGTATACTGAATGATTAAAATGATTAGAGGACGGAGGGGTGGTAAAATAAAATACAACCAATTAAGCCGAGATGAAAAAATTAAATTTCTGGGCGATTTTTATACTATGGTGGCCAGTTTGCGTGACAGGGGAGAAGTTAAAAATTTCTTTAAAGACCTGCTGACTTTAAGCGAAGTGATAATGTTGTCGCGACGCATTCAGATAGCGCGGTTGCTGTTAGACGGTAAAACCAACGAAGACATAAAAGAAAAATTGAAAGTCGGCTATGCGACAATAACCTCAGTTCAGCGTTGGCTGAGTTCGGGATTTGGCGGATACGAGAAAATTATAAATAGATATGAAGAAAAACAAGAAAAAAGATTATTAAAAAATCAGACAACCCCATATTCATTCGACTGGATGCGTCAAAAATATCCTTTACATTTTTTATTGATTAACACTGTGGTTAATAGGAGAGCGGGCAAGCGGAAGAGTTAGAAGTATTATGTTGAAGTGTATCAATACGGTTTACTAGTATGCTGTATTGATAGCTAAGGATAATTTAATTCACTGAATGATGGAAAAGAAGGAATACATAAAAATCAGCAACGCGGGAGATCTGGCAAGCCCGAAAGACAGGCGGATATATCGGGCGCTGGAAATTTTGCCGGGGCTGCTATCTTGGTTGACGCTGGCCGGCGTCGTTTTTTTGTCTTGGAGCTGGCCGGCCGGCGCGGCTTTTTTTGTTATTGCCTTTGATATCTACTGGCTGCTTAAGACCATGTTTTTGTCTTTGCATCTGCGTTCCAGCTTTTCCATTATCAAGCAGGTGATGAAAAAAAACTGGCTGGAAGAATTAAAGAAAGAGAATGTCGACCAGGATTTGTCCTGGGAAAGAGTTTATCATCTGATAATCTTGCCGATGTATAAAGAAAACTACGAAGTGGCCGATGGCGCTTTTGAGGCACTGCTAAATGTAAATTACCCCAGCGATAAAATGATAGTGGTTCTGGCCACGGAGGAAAAAGGCGGCCGCGCGGCGGCGGAGGTCGCCCAAAGAATTTCCGCCAAATACGGCGATAAGTTTTTCAGGTTTTTCCCGACAAAACATCCCTCGGATATCGCAGGGGAGCTGGCCGGCAAGGGGTCCAATGAAACCTGGGCGGCCAGGCGCGTCAAAGAAGAAGTTATTGATAAAACGGGGATTCCTTACGAAAATATATTGGTCTCGGTTTTTGATATTGACACGGTGGTTTATCCGGAATATTTCAGCCGCTTAACCTATGTTTTTTTGAGAACGCCAAACAGGGTTTTTTGCAGTTTTCAGCCCGTGCCGATATTCAACAATAATATTTGGGATGCCCCGTCTTTTTCACGCGTGACGGCTCAAAGCGGCACTTTCTGGCATATGATGCAACAGGAACGGGCCGAGCGGCTGGCCACTTTTTCTTCGCATTCCATGAATTTCAAGGCGCTGGTGGAAATGGATTTTTGGTCAGTCAAGAATGTTTCCGAGGATTCGCGGATCTTCTGGCAATCGCTGCTTTTTTATGACGGCAACTATCGCGTCGTGCCGCTTTATTATCCGGTTTCTATGGATGCCAATTTAGCCGAGAGCTGGTGGCAAACAGCCGTTAATGTTTACAAACAACAGCGGCGCTGGGGCTGGGGCGTGGAAAACATCCCCTATGTTTTATTCGGTTTTTTGCAAAATAAAAAAATTTCGCTGAAAACAAAAGTTTTTTGGGCGTTCAACCACCTGGAGGGTTTTTGGTCTTGGGGGACAAATGCTTTGATAATTTTTATGCTTGGCTGGCTGCCGCTGTTTTTGGGCGGGCAAGAATTTAATGTCACTTTGCTTTCTTATAATTTGCCGCAGATCACGCGCATCATAATGACAATGGCGATGATCGGTATGGTCACCTCGGCGATATATGGCGCGATGATTTTGCCGACCAGACCTTTAAAATACGGTTTGCACAAATACTTTTTTATGATATTGCACTGGATTTTATTGCCGGCCACGATAATTATTTTCGGTTCGTTTCCCGGACTGGAGGCCCAGACGCGTTTGATGCTGGGCAAGTATATGGGATTTTGGGTGACACCGAAAGTGCGGCAACCAAAATCCTGAGGGGACGACGGAGGAGTGTGCTCCCCCGCGGCGTAAATACTTGCCCTGAGTTAAATCGAAGGGTTAAAACAGAGGGGTTTTAAAGAGCGAAGCGACGATTTTGCGGTAACGCCGAAGGTGCGCCAATAATGGTTGTTAATTTTATGTAATTTAATGCTTCGCTGTCCGATATCCGGAAATTCCGAATGCCTAATATTTGGGATGTCGGACGGCGGGCGGCAAAAGATAAGAGCCCCGCAAGCGGAGCTCTTTTTGTTCTGAATCTATTGGGCAGGTGCGCACATCGGCAGATTTGTCTGATGGTGGCGGCTGTTGCCGTTTATCTTTTTTTCCTTTTTCTCCTTTTCTTCTTTGCAGGGAGCGCACAGGTCGGTTATGGGGGTCAGCTCCAGCCGTTTTATGTCGATTGGCTGGCCGCAATCTTTTCCTATGCAGATTCCGTAGGTATTGTTTTCGATGCGCGCAAGAGCGTCAGAGATTTTTTTTAATCTTTTTTGGCGATTGCTGATTTGCGTGTCTGTGGCGCTGGGGTCTGAGGTATGGTTGTCGGCGACATACTTGCCGCCGCTCGCCTCTACCTCCGATTTGCGTAGCTTATCGAGCTTTTCTATCTCTTGCAATATCGTCGTTTTTTGCGACATCAGCATTCTTTCAAAATAGCCCAATTGCGCATCGCCTAAACGAGAACGCATCCGCCAGTTCTTTATGTCTTGTGCTAACCGGTCTATCTGTTTCCTTCGCTCTTTGCTGATTACCTTTTTTGCTTTTGTCATTTTCCCCTCCATTTTAAGAAAAATAAAAAACTTCCGCCTCTGCCATTGGTAAGAACAAAAAACCTCACTTATTTTTATATCACAGGAGCAACCACAATGCAAATTATTCCAAATGGATGTTATCTTGGAATTTTTTGAGCATTTCTTTCAGCAGCGGGTAATTTTTAAGTTCCGGGTCTTGCTGTAAAACTTTGGCCGCCTCGGCGCGCGCTTGTTTTATCATTATCAGGTCTATCAGGGAGCCCATCGGCATATCCGGCAGGCCGGATTGGCTGGTGCCGAAAAATTCTCCCGGTCCGCGCAGGGCGAGGTCTTTTTCCGCCAATTCAAAACCATTGTGGCAGGTTGTCATTATTTTTAGCCGTTCTTGGGTTTGGCGCGAAGGAGAATCCGTGAAAAGCAGACAGTATGATTGGTGTGCTCCGCGGCCCACGCGTCCCCGTAGCTGATGAAGCTGAGCCAGGCCGAATCGTTCCGCTCCTTCAATCATCATAATGACGGCGTTGGGCACATCTATGCCGACTTCAATAACGGAGGTTGACACGATAATATCGGTGCGGCCCCGCGCGAAATCAGCCATAATGTTCTCTTTCTCGGTCGGCTTCAATTTGCCGTGGAGCAGAGCGATCTTGAGTTCCGGGAAAATATCTCCGGATAATTTTTCGTATTCTTTTTTAACGGCTCTGACATCGCTAATATCAGCGAATATATCACGAATAGAATTTTCATTGGTGCTATTTGTGTCTGATCCGCGGTCATTGGCGACTTCGATCCTCGGGCAGACCACGAAGGCCTGCCGGCCCTGTTTTATCTGCCGGCGGATAAATTCGTAGGCGGCGTTTCTTTTTATCGGCGGCACGAGATTGGTGATTATTTTTTGCCGGCCCTTGGGCATTTCATCCAATAAAGACAAGTCCAAGTCGCCATAAAGCGTGAGCGCGAGAGTCCGGGGAATAGGGGTGGCGGTCATGGAAAGGAGATGCGGAATATTTTGCGGCAGGCCGTCCGGCAAAGATTCCACGTTTTTTTGCAAGGCGGCGCGCTGGGCCACGCCGAAGCGGTGCTGCTCATCAACTATGGTCAATGTTAAGTTTTTAAAGCCGACCTGTTTTTGCAGCAAAGCGTGGGTGCCGACGATGATCCGCATTTGCCCGTTCTTTATTTTTACCAGCAGAGATTTTTTGGCGATATTTGAAATTCGGCCGCCCAAACTTTCTTTGGCGTCCTTGCCGGTCAGGAGGCATATTTCAAGGTTGTAGCCGGCCAAAAGACCATTGAGCGTCTGGAAATGCTGCCTGGCCAGGATTTCTGTCGGCGCCATAAAAGTCGTTTGGAATCCCGCTTTGGCGTTTTCCAGGGCGGCCAAGGCCGCGACCACGGTTTTGCCGGAACCCACATCTCCTTCAAGCAGGCGGTTCATCGGCCGGTCTTTGGTCAGGTCTTGGAATATTTCCCAGGCGGATTTTTTTTGGGATATTGTGAGTTTGAATGGAAGCTTAGCAACGGCGTTGCGTACGAGTTCTTCGTTGAAGGGAGTCGGCTGGGCTTTATCCTTGAGCCGCTTCACCCTCTGTCTTAAAACGAATAACTGTAATAGGAAGAGCTCCTCAAAAGCCATCCTCCGGCGGGCCTGGTTGGCGTTTTTAATAGAGGAGGGAAAGTGAACCTGTAAAATAGCGGCATTCAAGTCGAGCAGGCGCTGGGAGCGTTTAATTGCGTCAGGCAGCCAATCTTGTATTTGCTTCGCGTTTGGCAGCAGAGGTTGAATTATATAGCGCAGAAAGCGAGAGGTGAGGCCCGCCGTTTCCGGGTAAATAGGAATAAGGCGGCCGGTATGGCGTAAATGGCCTATGGCCTGTGGCTTATGGCTTATGGCGGATGAATTTTTCTCTGCCAATGGCCATTCGCCATTGGCTATTCGCTCATACGAGGGGTTAGAAAAGTATATATCTTTATCAAGGTTTACCTTACCTGATAAGCTCACAAACATATCATTCTTTAATACATTAATAAGGTATGGCTGATTGAACCAAACGACCCGGATAGAGCCGGTACTGTCTTGGATGTGCGCCTGAGTTATATTCATTCTCTTTTTCCAGGTTCTGGTATTAGAAATTTCGAGCACCTTGCCCTGTATAGTGGCGGTTTCGCCGACCCGCAGGTCGACTATTTTGGTTATTTTTGAGAAGTCATCATATCGGCGGGGGAGATGAAAAAATAAATCCCGGAGAGTTTTAATTCCGAGTTTGGCCAGTCGTTTTTGATAAATCGGCGAAATGCGGGGGATATTGGGGATGGGAGTGGAGAGTGGGATCAAGGGAATAAAATTATGGGCTGTGCCGCATGATTATGAGCGACAACGCTAAATATCAACCCCGTAAAATTTCGCTACGCGAAATCACGGGGCGCTTAAATTATTCGTTACGCTCATAATTTTATGCGGTGCGCCCGCGAGGAATCGAACCTCGATCTTGAGCTCCGCAAGCTCATGTTCTATCCGTTGGACTACGGGCGCGTATTGGCAAATGGCATATGGCAAATCGCTAATAGCAAATGCGTCAGAACCTTAATTTTCTGGAGAAGACATCAATCAAGTGTTCTTCGTGTTTTTTTTCTTTGATGAATCGCGTCATTGTCTCCCTTATTTCATCCGAGTTTATATCTGATAAAATCACGGAAATTTTAGGGTATAGGACTTTTTTCGTTTCCAAGCTCAATATCTTGATTTCCGGCTCTTCAAATATCCAGAAAGAAACTATTTCTTTATGCGCCAGTAAAAAAGATTTTCCGATGTGTATATGTTCTTCCGTTATCTTTATGGTTATTTGCCGAGGATGTTTTTTGGCGTAAATATATATTAGAAACGAGGCGATGAGTATAAGCAGCGCAAATAAGTAATTTTTCATCAACACGGAAACAACAAACAGCGCGGCGGAGAGTATCCCAAAACCGATAAACCAAGCGTCGGTTTTTTCATAATAAACAAATTCGGGTGCCGTCCAAGACAAGATAATTTTATTCGGCTCTTGTTCCATGGCTTCAAGATTACCATATTTATGCGCTAAATTCAAGTTGACTTAGCCCATTTTTTATTTTAAAATTAGGCGGACAATATATGGTTCGGAGAGGTGGCTGAGTGGCCGAAAGCGGCAGATTGCTAATCTGTTAGATGGATAAAACCGTCTCGAGGGTTCGAATCCCTCCCTCTCCGCCCCGAACCAGAACATAGTTCGGTTCGGGGCGCCTCAAATCAAAAACATGTTTTATGTATATTTTTTAAAAAGTTTAAGTAATTCCGGCCAAAATTATATTGGATATACTTCTGACTTGAGGGAAAGAATTCATAGGCACAATAATACAGAAGTTCTATCGACAAAACCATATGTTCCCTGGGAACTGATCTTTTACGAATCTTTTAAAAGCAAAAGAGACGCTAAAAGAAGAGAAGGGTATTTTAAAACATCAAAAGAGAGAAAGGCCTTAAAGATAATGCTTCGCGAATCATTGAGATAAATTTTAGTCGGAGCCGAATCCCGCATCTCTTAAATAATCGGGAGGCGTGTGTGAGCGGTTGAAGCGGAGCAGTTACCCCGTAAAGAAGCGGAGGGGTGTCTGAGCGGCTGAAGGAACCGGTCTTGAAAACCGGAAGGTTCGCAAGAGCCTCGCGAGTTCGAATCTCGCCCCCTCCGCTTTCTTACGGGGTCGTGAAAAACTGTTAGACCCGCAAGAAGAGCGGTCCGTCATAAATAAAATAACGCCGTTAACGGCGTTATTTTATTTATTGTTTCAATTATGATTTATGGGCGCTCAACAAACGGGACAGGTTGGGTCTTTCGAACAGATATTATTGTTGATCAATAATGATAAGCCCCTGCACCCGCCGTTGCATTCCGAGAGCCGGGAACATTTTTTACAATTTTCAGGAATGTCTTCTATCTTTTTTCTGACAGCTTTCCTTTCTTTCGACGACCATATTTCCTTTAAACTGTCTTGGAGCAGATTGCCCAATCTTATTGGCAGCAACAAGCAGGGAAAGACATCGCCCTTAAAATCAATATAAGCTATCGAATCAGCCGCTTGGCATCCTTCAAAAGTCATCTTTTTATTTTCAAAACACCTTGGGTCGAGCAGCTTCCACAAAAAGGGATCGTGGACGATAAAATTCAGGGTACCGTTCCGCGAGGAAGGGGAGCTGTTAATAGCGCGTGCTATTTTCTCCCTGAGGGAATGGTCGCGTGCGGAGATTTTGGACTTGTCGGCGATCCCGGGAGCCGGAATAATGAAATTTTGGACTCCATTTTTTGCGTAATATTCGATGATCGAAGGGATTCGGCCGTAATTTCCTTCATGCGGATATATGGAAACGCTTATTCTTGCCGGTGTTTTTTTTAATATTTTCTGAAGCGAAGATAACTTCGTCAAATCTTTTTCAGAATCTATTTCAAAAACGAATTCTTTTGCATAACTTGCGTGTAAAAGTAATTCGTTTTCGGGGAGTGTTTTTCCGCCCGAAAGCATCAACGAGACCGAGATGCCGTTTTTATCCAAGCCGGGCAGCATTTCGCGCAACGCCTCATAGGATATATTCTCCCATCCCGAAATCGATAAATAGAATATTTTTTCCCGCGTTAATCTTTCCAAAATGGCGATAACGGTTTTTTCGGCGCCGCTTGCCGGTTTTTCAGTATTAATATCGGCGCGCACATCCCAATACACCCGAATGGGCGCGCTCAAATTCATTGGCATAATTGTTCGTTCAGCAGGATATCATCAGCAAGGATGAATACTGGAACTCCCGACTATTTTCGGTTGAATATATTTTATCTTCATAAAACGCACCTCCTTTCATTGATATTATAATCCATGGGACCTTTTTCTTCAACCGCAGCGTCATTAAATCGGCGAACGCCTAATTTTTCGGCTCATACCAGCAATGAGGGTCAGGTGAGTTGAAGTCGCCGCTTATGGCATACGCCCTTGCGGTGCAACCTCCGATGCAAGAAGTGAAAAATTTGCATTTCTTGCATTTGCCTTTCGGCTCTTTGTTTCTCATTGTATGTAATATCGGCGAGCTCTCCCATGCTTCTTTAAAGGAGTCCGTCAGAATATTTCCTATCTTTGTAGGAATGAAGCCGCACGGAGTCATATCTCCGTTGGACTTGATATAAAAAGACAGCTTTCCGCAGATGCTCCCTTGCACCAAAGATTTATTTTCCGTATTTTTCAGCGAGGCGATTATCGGGTCGTCCAGGGAAATATCCATTTCTTTTTCTCGGCTTTTTATCTCGAGGACTTTGCCGTAAAAATCGCGCCATTCCTCTGGCGACAGATCAAGGTTGTCGCGATTGGCGAACTCCCGGCCGCCGCACTTGTAGTTGTGCAGATTTATCTTATTAACTTTTAATTTCTTGGCGAGAGCGATGATCTTTTCGAAATTAGTGTGATTGATCTTGCATATCACCGATGAAACGCTGACTTCGATGCCGGCCTTTTTCAGGCGGCCTATTGCTGCGATCGCTTTTTTATGGCTTCCCGGAGCGTTTCTGAATTTATCGTGTATCCCGGACAGATGGCTATCCATGCTTATTCCGACCTGGCGAAAACCGGATTCTTTTATATTTTTCGCCGCCGCTTTCGTTATTAAAGATCCGTTCGAGTTCATAGAGATGTGCAATCCTCGGCGTTTCGCGTAGTTTGCAATTTCAAACAAGTCTTTTCGCAGCAGCGGTTCGCCTCCGCCAAAGTTCACAAAAAGAACACGGGAACGGACTAATTTGTCAACGATGACTTTTATCTCTTTCAAAGCCAATTCGGGGCTGCTATCCGTCCGAGAGTAGCAGTGGTTGCAGTTGAAATTGCATCTTACGGTTAGCGCCCAATTGGCCGCCAATGGCATCATGGCGGGAGTGTTTTTATTCATAAAAAAGCCATTTCTTATTTTGAAGGTCCAGGATGAATTCTTTGAGATCTTTTAAGATAATATCCCGTTCGGCATCGAATGTTTTTAATAATTCTTCTCCGATTTCTTCCTCCGTCCGAGTTCCGTCGCATAGCTTCCAGATTTCTCCTCCCAAGAGATTCAACTGATGCATCGCTCCAGAGTAAACAAGCGTTACGGTCCCTTTTTTGCTCACTTCTTCTGTTTCTCCTCCCTGTTTTAAAATCTCTTCCACTTTATTTCTCATCTCTTCTTCTTCTCTCCAGGCGATTTCGGGATTCCTTTTTATCTTTTTCATAATTTTTGCGCCGGATGCATTTAGTGCGGATTTTTCATCCGGCCTTTCATAGGCATGATAGCAAATAAAAAGAAGATAATCCAACCGCGGCGCCGGAGCTATCCCTATCCTCTGGCGATGACCAGCCCCCAGATTTCTTTGGGTTTAAGCGGCGCCAGCGCCCGCGCGCAATCTTGAAAGGTTGAGCCGGTGGTGCAGATGTCGTCGACCAGAATAATAATTTTATTTTTTATGGCATCATCATTCAAATTTAATTTTGGCGACAGCGCGAAAGCGTTTTTGATGTTGGCAGCCCGAGCTTTTTTATCCGCCACCTCTCTTTGGGGAAGCGCGTGGCGGGAGCGAATTAAAATGTCGTTATTTACGGCCGTATTAAATTTTCTACTGATTTGTTGCGCCAGCAGTTCTGATTGGTTGAACCCCCGCCAAGCAAAGCGTTTTTTATGCAGCGGAACGGGAATGACGATTATCTCGGTTTCGGAGCACCTCAGCGTTTTAATAAAATCAATCCGTTCTAAAAAATTTGTCGCCAGGTTTGAAAGCGGATCGGCCAGCTCTTTGACGAATCGGTATTTGTATTCGTAAATTATTTGCCGAAGCAATAAATTATTCCAGTCGGAGGCGATCAGAATTCCCGAGATAGAAGAATGATGCTGCCGGCGGCATTTTTGGCAGGCGTATCCCAAGGGCGAGCGGCGGCCGCAAAAAGGGCAATTGGCGCAGCTGGCAATCGGCAGAGAGTCGCGGCAATCTCGGCATAGGTAGGAGCCGTCTTGGCCGCAGCCCAGGCACGAGCGGGGGAAGATAAGGTCAAGGCACCAGCTGAGAATAGCTTTGAGATGTTTTGATGCGCGACTCATAGTATAATAGTATCATAAAAATAACCCGCGTTCTTGCTTTTAAATCCCAATGGCAAATGGCTAATTTCCAATGAATGCCCAATGACTCAATGTCAAAAAATGGGCGTCCAAAGTTATACGAGACGGTGGTTTGCGGGGTAAGAGCGGTAAAACCGCGGGAATAATTTAATGATGTCCGACATCCGAAATCAGAAATTATTAATATTTGCCTGTCCGCCGTAGCCGTATGGCGTAGGCGGGGGATGTCGGACATCAAAATAGGATAAAATGGTATGAATGTTTATGGTTGTTTAAAAAATGTTTTATCAATGTTTATAGTGTGGGCATAGAATGGCTGTTTGGGTATTTTTTGTGGATAACGGTATTGACAGTTATCATAAAAAAGATAAAATAAGAGTAAACAACATTGATAAACATTGATAATCAATAAAAAACGGAAAAAAATAAAGATGCAGAAATATTTAATGATAAATAATGCGGCAAAGCTTCTTCATGTGACTCCTTTGACATTGCGCAACTGGGATAAGGCGGGAAAGTTGAAAGCATACCGCCATCCAAGCAATAACTACAGAGTTTACCGCTTAGACCAAATAGAAGCATTTCTGAGGCAGCTTGAAGGCAGCAGGGCCAAGAAGGCCGCAAGAAAGATAGATATCTTTTAAAAAAGAGAATAGAGCGATAAATTGAGAATCAAAAACCCGCCATTAGGCGGGTTTTTATAATCAATAGAAAATAGTTAAGCGATAGATTTGTAGGGCGGCGAGGTGCGTCATCTTAAGTAAGCGGTATCATTCTATGATGTCCGACATCCGGGGTTTGGGATCCTTAATATCCGGGATGTCGGACATCGGATACTTTTACCGGAAATAGAAAAACCCGCCTCCGCATCTCCGTTATTGCTGCGAGCTTCGGCGCGGTGAAACAGAAAACCCCGCCGAAGCGGGGCCGTCTGTTAGAAATCCGGACTTATTGTCCTGCTTTCATTTTAGGTTTTTTTAAAATCTTGTCAAGCCCGGCGTATCGGATAAAAAATCATAAAAAAACCGATACAGCGAAAAATGCTTATTTTAAGCCAAAAAACGGCATATCGGTTTATCAAGAAAAGCATTTTTTTATCCACAGGCAAAGCAAAAAAATATTTATTTTTTTAAAGCGCTTGTGGATAAGTTAAAGAAGAGGTTTCTATGAATAAAAAAGATAAAAAATGCACGAATGTCGCAATATGCGTTTTTTGGCTTGTTTTGGGGATTTTTCAGTATCATATCGGTTGTATGGATGCGCATATATCGGATATGCTGCGCGCACAATATATCCGCATTGACACCTATTTCGAAAAAAGCATACAATAAAGACAGAAAAAAACAACCGGTATTTCGCGAAAAACCCGAAGGGGACTAATCGTCTCGCGGGTTTTTTATTTTGTAAAAATTAATTAAATCAAATTCGGCGATATCCGACATCCGAACTCAAAAATTCTAAATATTCGGGATATCGGATATCAGAAAAGGCAGATGGAACAAGCGGATCAAAAAAATAATTACCTTTCTTTGGCGGAAGCCAGCGAGTTAACTCCTTATTCGCAGGAGTATTTGAGTTTGCGCGCCAGGAGGGGAAAATTAAAAGCCAAAAAGATCGGACGGGATTGGATGACCACCCGGGAATGGCTGGACGAATATTCGGCGAAGGTCCAATCGCAGTTTTCTGCAAAAAACAAAAAAGAAAAGAAAGGCGGCCTCATTTCTTTGCAGGAAGCGTCAAGGCGCGCTAAATATTCACAGGAGTATTTGAGCTTGCGCGTGCGCCAAGGCAAACTTCGAGCCAAAAAAATCGGCCGCAACTGGATGACCACCAATGATTGGGTGGACGAATATTTGGCGAGGGTGCAAAACTTCAAAGAGCAGAAACGCGGCAGTGAAAAAAAGATTGAAGCGGCGGAAGTTCAAGAATTAAATCTCACCCCACCCTCCTCGTCTCGCTTGCGCGAGAGCGAGGCGAACCCTTTGCAGGGGAGGGAGGAAATTAAATCCTCCACCCCCCTCCTTTATTTAAAGGAGGGGGGTGGAAAAGTTTTCTTCGCGGTCTTGGCGGCGCTGCTTTGGCCGCTGGCCGCGCTGGGCGCCGGTTTTGAAAAAATCGCCGGTGCATCGCGCGAGGCCTGTATAAAATTTTATTTAAGATGCAAGGCGCTTGAAGAAGCGTTGAAAATTGCGCGCGTGGCGCCGCATCTGGTCCGCGAGGAATTAAGGCCGTTGCGGCTGGCAATGCTGACGGTTTTGCTGATGGCGGGCGCCTGGTTTCTGCCGCAGGCGCAGGAAGCAATAACTCAAAAGACGGCAGCCGTTCTGGAAAATGCGGGAAGGATAATTATTGATGGACCGGAAAAAATCAGCGGCGTTTTATGGAATACTAAATCCCTCCTAACCTCCCTTTACGAAAGGGAGGAACAGAACGAAGCGGGCCTTTATGAAAAAGAAGGAGAAAAATTTAAGAATGAAATAAAAAATTCAGCGGAGATTTTAGTTGATGGCGGCGCGAGCGCAATCGATTCTTTGGCCGGCGCGGGAGAAGAATTAGCATGGCAGGTGGAGCAAACAGGCGAGTCAATTCATCAGTTCATCAATTCATCAGTTCATCGGTTTGGCCGATTGACCGTTTCCATCAGTTCGGTTGAAAATCAGGATTTATTGTTGAACGACATTTTGAACGCGCCTTTGGCCGCAGTTGAATTTGCTCAGGAAGCCGGACGGAGCATTTCCGGCTTTACCGCATCGGCCGGCCAGGGCGCGCAAAATAAAATCGCCGACATCGAAATCAGAGCCGCCGCCTGGCCGGCCTTCGTGAAAGACGCATATTTAAATTTGGACAGAAAGAACGAGCAGGCAAAAGATAATCTGGGAGAAATTTTTTCGCGCGCCAGCTTGAAAATAGCTTCGGCCGCCAGGAATTTTTTTGGCGGCATAACGGAATGGCCGTCGCTGGCATACGACAAATATTTAGTTATCAGCCAGAAATCCGGGGACGCGATAAACAACACCGGCCTGGCGGTTTGGAACGGGGTGAAGCCGGTTGTTTCTTGGCCGCAAGCCGCCGGCGAAGTTTTGGTGGACGCGATGGATTATCTCGGCGGCATTATCAACAAAGGCCTGGCATTCGCCGGCGACAGCGCGACCAGCGCGGGCCGCCAAGCCATTCTTGTTTTTTATAATTTAACCCACTACGGACAATTGGCGCGGGAAATAGACCCGTTGTTTTACAGGCACATCGCCGTTGCGCCGCCAATGCCCTCTTTGTCGCCGGGCGACAAAGAATATTTTATCGCCATCGACGATATGCGCCGGGAAGTCAATAAGCTAAAAGTGACAATGAACGAATTGCAGTTCAGCATTTCTTTGAACGACGAAATTAACGCTTTGCAAAAATTGCAAGCGTTGCAGCCGAGTTTTCCGCCGATTATCGTCGGCAGCCCGGATGGCCAAACGATCCAGTATGTCCAGCGCATAGAAAAAATTACGCAAGTTTTGCCGCCCGGCGACTATGCCAAGGCGAGCGACATGGCTTCGCTGGAGACAAAAATTTTGGCTCTGGTCAGCAGCAGCCAAAGTTCCGCCGTCTCCCAGAGCAATTCTTACACCACCAATAATTTTTATTCTTGGTCGTCGTCGCAAAAAATTGATCAGTTGAGCGGCGTTGCTATCTCCGGCGCCACCATCACCGATTCCACCTTCGCCGGTTCCATTGCCGCCACCGGCGGCTCTTTTTCTGGCCTGCTCTCGGCCAAAGCCGGCTTGGCGGTGTCGGGGGGAAACTTAACGCTTATCGGCGGAAATCTGGGTGTTGGCACGACCACCCCCAAGACCGCTTTGCATATTGACGCCACAGACGGCCTTGTCATTCCCGTGGGCACCACCGCCCAGCGGCCCGGTTCTTTGACCAGCGGCATTATTCGCTATAATTCACAGACCCAGCAATTTGAGGGCTACGGCGCTTCCTCCTGGGGATCTCTGGGCGGAGTGATTGATGTTGACCAGGACACAAAAATCACGGCTGAAGATTCGGCCGGCGCGGACAACGACCAATTAAAGTTTTTCACCGGCGGCTCCGAGCGGATGAGAATTGATGTTTCCGGAGCGATCGGGATTGGCACAACGACTCCGGCCTGGAATTTTCAGGTCGCTTCTTCCACCAAAACATTTTTTGCTTTATCCGATATGTCCGCCGGAATTAACGACAAGCACTGGCTGTTTTCTTCCATGGGTGGCAATCTTTTCATAGGCACCTCCACCGATGCGCTTAATGCCACTTCAACTTATCTGACGATAAACAACACCGGCAACATCGGCGTTGCCACCTCCTCGCCTTACCAGAAGTTCTCGGTCTCGGGCAACTTCGCCCTGACCGGCGGCCTCTACGACAGCTTGTCTTCGGCCGGCGCCAACGGCTACATTCTCAAATCCACCGGCTCGGCCACCGAATGGGTGAGCACCTCAACTTTATTCACAATAGGAGTGGACACCTTGCCCGTCGGCACCCAAGGCCAGACCTTGACCTATCAGGACTCGGCTTGGCAGGCCACTTCAACTTTGACGGTTTCGGCCAACGGGAATGTGGGGATTGGCACGAGCACTCCCAATTGGAAATTGCAAATTTCCGGCACGCGTCCCTCGCTTGTTCTTTCGGACTACTCGGCCGGTGCCGACGACAAGCATTGGTTTTTGAGCTCTCAAGGCGGTAATTTTTACATCGGCACTTCTTCCGACGCGCTTTCGGCCACCTCGACTTTTTTGAGCATCTTAAATGGCGGCACGGCGGTTTTTGCCGGAGACATCAATCCGTCTTTGGATAATGTTTTCAAACTCGGCACTTCCACTTTGCGCTGGAAGGAAGCAAATTTGGGAACTGCCGGTTTGAATGTTTGGACGCGCACCGGCAATAATTATGAAAAGGCCAATATTGGATTTTCCGGCACGGATGTTTTTATCATCGCCACGGCTCAGGGCGGCGTGGGCCAGGTGCGCGACATTCAAATCAAAACCGGCTCCAATAACGGTTTGTATATGAATTCATCAGGGAACATCGGCATTGGCTACACCAATCCGAGCGCCGAATTCGTGGTCAACGGTTTGGTTGGAATCGGCACCACCACCCCGACTTCGCATCTTGATATTTTGGCCAACGGCCGCGCCACCGGCGATATCAAATACGGCTTGCGTATTATCAATAACGATACCGCTTCACACACCACGCGAGCTTTGTTTTATGGCGACAGCACCAGCGGGGAACAGTTCGTCATCGGCACGGATTTTAATTCCAACGACACTAACGACTTTTTCATTTCAACTTCCACCAAAGTTTCCGGCAATCCGCCCTTTGGCGTGGCCAGCAACGGCAATATCATAATCGGCGATACAGTCGCGCCGGTGGCGACCGATAACCGGCTTTACTCGTTGAGCGGCGCGCTTTATTGGAACGGCACGGCACTGGTCGGCAGTTCGGCGATCTATTGGGATAAGAGCGGCTCAAGTATTTATGTAAACGATATCTCCTACAATGTTGGCATCGGCACGACCACTCCCTACTGGAAACTGCAAGTTAACGGTACGCGGCCCTCCTTGGCGCTCTCTGACTCTTCGGCCGGAACGAACCTGAAGCATTGGCTTGTATCTTCTATGGGTGGGAATTTGTATGTTGGCACCTCCACGGATTCGTATGCCACGAGTTCGCCGGCCGCGTTAACTCTTTTAAATAATGGTAACATTGGCATTGGCACGACCTCCCCGTTCAAGAAATTATCGGTGGAGGGCTCGGCCTATTTTTCCGGCGCTTCCACTTTTGGCTCGGATTTGCAGGTTGACGGCGCGTTGAATGTTGCTGGCAACTTTTCAGTGAACACCACTTATCTGACCGTGGATTCGGTCACCGGCAATACTTACATGGCCGGCGGTTTGGGAGTGGGCATTGCCACCACCACCGCGGGAGTCGTGCAGAGTACGGGTATGGGATACTTTGGCGGCGCTCTTTATACCGGCGGGAATTTGTCCGTCACCGGCGCCGCCGTTCTTGGCGGCGCATTGAGCATCTCCGGCGCCGCCACTTCCACCGGCAACCTTGGCACAAGCGGCAATTTTTACGCTTTGGGCAATATTGAAACGAGCGGGATGTTCTATGCCTCGAACGGCTCGGCGGCTTTGCCTTCATATACCTTTGGGAGCGATCCGAATACTGGTATTTATAGCATGAGCGCCAATGTTATCGGTATTTCCACCAACGGCACCCGGCGTATGGGCATTTGGGACGACGGCTCAATCGTGGGCTCTGGCACCACCGGCACATTTTTAATTGACAGCGATACCGCGGGAAATGTTAATTGGCCGACATATTCTTTTGACGGGGATACGGATACTGGCATGTATTGGGTCGGAGCTAATACTCTGGGGTTTGTTTCCGGCGTTACCGACACCGTCAGTATGGTGATAAAGAGCGGCAATGTCGGGATCGGGACGACGAGTCCGGCCTGGAAGACCCAAATCTCCGGCACGCGTCCATCGCTGGCCCTTTCGGACTATTCCGCTTCTGCCAATTTGAAACATTGGTTGCTATCAAGTATGGGCGGGAACTTATATGTTGGCACTTCCACCGATTCCTATGCCACTTCAACCCCGGCGGCTTTAACCATTTTGAATAACGGCAATGTCGGCATCGGAACAACTTCGCCCATGTCCCTTTTGTCCCTCAAGTCAACCGGCTCTTCCCAATTAACGCTGGCTTATAGCGACACCAAATACGGCACGATTGGCGTTGATTCCAACGGCCTGATGACCATCGCTGGCAATAACGGTGACAATGGCAATGTCTATGTTGATACCGGCTCCAAGTTCGGCGTGGGCACTTCCACTCCCGCTTCCACGGTCTCCATCAAAGCTGGAGCATCTGAGTCCCCCTTGTATATCGTCAACTCCTCAGACGCGGTATTGATGAGAATGGACTCGACCGGCAACATCGGAATCGGGACGGCGGCGCCGGAGTATAAATTACAGGTACAAACCGGCGAACAATCCTTAGCCGCTCAATTTGTTAATACGAATGCTACCGTTCCTTTGGGTATTTATGTCTCTTTTAGCGGCGGCTCTCCAGATGATAACAGCAGTTATTTATTTAAAGGACAAGACAGTACAACTGCGCGGGTTATTATTTATTCCGATGGCGATGTCCAAAACCACGACAACTCATACGGCGGCATATCAGATATTAGATTAAAAGAAAATATTGTTGACGCGCGGGGCTATTTGAGCGATTTGAACAATATAAAGGTTAGGGAATATAGTTTTATTTCTGACCATCAGGTCGCAGCCAACGATATTGGCGTGATTGCGCAGGAAATAGAAAGTATTTTTCCTCAGTTGGTTGGTGAAGGGGAGGATGGTTATAAAACAGTAGCTTATTCAAAGTTTGTGCCAATATTAATAAAGGCCACCCAGGAACTCAACTCCAAAGTAGACTTGCTTTCCGGCGCCTCCATTCTTTCCCAGCTAACGCTTAACGGTCTGTCGGTTACCGCTACCACCACGACTGGCGCGTTGTGCTTGGGCGATAGTTGCCGGACGGCTTGGGGCGATGGGGGAGAGATTGACTTAATCGGTACAACGACGGTGGGCAGCTTGGTGCCGTCTATCAATCTTTCATACAATCTCGGTTCGCCAGACAGGAAATTCGCCAATATCTACGGCCAGAATATCATCGCCGGCGACCTCACCTTCACCGAAACCACCTACGCGGGTTCGGGCGATACTATCCAGGCCGGCCAGTCAATGATGCTCTTGGTTACCCAGACCGACGGGGACACCCACACCGTCCCGGTAGATTTGCGCACCGCCATCTCTTCAGCCAACTTTGGTTCCAACAACCTGTGGTTTAACACCACCGGCAATGTTGGCATTGGCATGGCCTCCACCACCGCGGCCGTGGGCAAACTCCATCTTTACGAGAGCAAAGCTTCCGGCGACACCCGGCTTCTCACTCTTCAAAACTACCAGGCCACCGGCAACCTTTCCTACCAGGCCTACATTGCACCCAGCACCGGAGACCTGGTTCTCTCCTCCAACGACAACTCCCAGGGCGCCCTTATCAATGATGTCTATTCGGCCTGGAATATTACCTTAGGCGGCCAGAATGATTACTTTGCCATCAAGCGCTCGCCAACCGGCTCGCTGGCTTACTCAGATGTCTTCCGTATAAATTCTTCCGGCAACTTTGGCGTCGGCACCTCCTCTCCGGCCGCTCTTCTTTCCGTCAACGCCCCCGCCGGCAGCGACGCCTTTGCTATTGGCTCTTCCACCGCTACCCGCTTCATCGTGGATAAGAATGGCAACATCGGCGTTGCCACCTCCTCGCCTTACCAGAAGTTCTCGGTCTCGGGCAACTTCGCCCTGACCGGCGGCTTCTATGACAGCTTGTCTTCGGCCGGCGCCAACGGCTACATTCTCAAATCCACCGGCTCGGCCACCGAGTGGGTGAGCACCTCAACTTTATTCACGATAGGAGTGGACACCTTGCCCGTCGGCACCCAAGGCCAGACCTTGACCTATCAAAATTCTGCCTGGCAAGCGACTTCAACTCTGACGGTGCTGGCCAACGGGAATGTGGGAATTGGCACTACCTCCCCATACGCCGCTTTAGCCGTCGCCGGCCGCGGGGTTTTCAATCAAGATATCAGAGCTGACTATTTCACGGCCACCACCACCACTGCCACTTCCACTCTCTCGGGCGGATTTGTGGCTGGTAACAGCGCCGCCTTGGTTGTGAACATGGCCGCGCCGGCTAATAGTTTGTATATCACGCCAGGTGGCTTTGTGGGCTTGGGCACGGCCAGCCCCGCTTCAGTTTTGGACGCGGCCGGCAGCTTGATGCTTTCGGGCGCCAATAACTATATCAATTTCAACGCCACGGCCGGTACTTCCGGTTATGGTTTGAGAGATTTTTCCGGCACCGTACAATACAAAAACTCCGGCGGCTCCTGGACATCTATCAGCGCGCCGGGCCAGACCAACTATGTGAGCGTGGACACTGTGCCCACCGGCACCGTCTCGGCTTTTGCCACCTCCACCTGTCCGACTGGCTGGTCAGAAGCCAACGGCGCGACCGTGGCTACCTCCACTTATCCGGATTTATTTAACGAGATCGGCTACACCTACGGCGGTTCGGACGCCAGCTTTAAACTGCCGGATTACCGAGGCGTGTTCTTAAGAGGTTGGGCCAACGCCTCGACTTCTGACCCGGACAGAGCCAGCCGCGGCGCCAGAGGCGATGGCACGACGGGGGATGTTGTCGGGTCATATCAGACCTACACCAACGCTAGCCACTTGCATGCGGTTGATCCGCCATCAACGACCAGTTCCAGTGACGGGGCGCATACGCATAGCATACTGAATGATGATGTTGCTGTCGGATCAGATCAAAGTACCGTGAGGGCCGGTGCGAATACCACCTTTGGAGTTACTAATACATCAAGCGCTGGCGACCACACCCACGCTTTAGACATTTCTCAATTTAATTCCGGTTCCACCGGCGGCACCGAAACCCGGCCGGTCAACACATCGGTTCTCTATTGTATCAAAATGGCGCCTTCTTCCAACCTCTGGAATATTACGGGCTCCGATGTTTACTACAATACCGGGAATGTTGGCATCGGCACCTCAACCGCCCGCTCGCTCCTGGAAATCCGCGGCACGGGAACAGATGCTGATTTGAAAATTGATAATAATAACCGCGGCGGCGCGGTTAGCTTCTACAAGAGCGCTACGCGTTCTGGCCTTATCGGCGTCTCCGGCCAGTGGGAAGCGGATACGAGCGCGGATTTAGTAATGGCGGCCGACACCGGTAATGGCCTGCGCTTCTACTCCAACGGCGCCACATCTGGCAGCGGCGTGGGCCAGATGATTCTCACCAGCGCCGGCAACTTTGGCATCGGCACCACCTCGCCATATTCTCTACTTTCCATTTCAAACAGCGCAACCACTCCTGCCAACACGCCGCTCTTCACTATCGCGAGCACCACTGCCGGAACGGCTACTTCAACCTTATTTACTGTGCTGGCCAGCGGGAATGTCGGAATCGGGACGGCGAATCCGTTGTCTAAATTACATAGTTATTTAGGTGCTTCTGGTGGAACGGCTAGATCAGCAGAAGTAGGAATGACCATTGAAAGTAATACTCAAACTTTTTTACAATTTCAAACTCCTAATACTGTGGAGGCTGGTTTGATGTGGGGAGATCCGCAAGCGGAGTATCCGGGAGCATTATGGTATAACCATTCAGCAAACGAAATGACATTTAGAACTAATGGTTCTCAGCAAATGGTTATTAATTCCGGCGGCAATGTCGGCATCGGAACGACAGATCCGGCTCGTAGTTTGACCGTCTATGGTAGCAACTCAAAAATTTTAGTTGAGCACAATGTGGCTGATGCTGGGATTGTCGGCTACGAATTTGCCAATAATATAGTGGGCGTTCCAAAAGCGGCTATAGTAACTCAGGCAACGGGCGCGTCCTACGGAATGCAAGATATGTTTTTTGCCATAGACGACAGCAGCGATTCCAATATATATAACATTACAGACAATACCAAGATGGTCATAAAAAATAACGGCAATGTCGGCATCGGGACGACTAACCCCTCATCCAATACCTTGCAGGTTACCGGTTCAGCCGGCAAGACCGTGGGCGGCACAGCTTGGAGCGATTTGTCTGACAGCCGTCTAAAGAACATTCTGGCTGATCTGAATGGCACGGCCTTAGATACTTTATCGCGGCTCCGCCCCATCAAATATGAATGGAATAGTTTGCACCAACAGCTCTATGGCACCTCCACTGACAGCGTGATGTATGGCTTCGTGGCTCAGGAATTGATGGATGTTATTCCGGAAATGGTCAAACAGGGCGGCGACGAATACTATTGGTATAATCCCTCCGGCTTTGAGGCAATTCTGACAGCCGGTATTCAGGAACTCAACTCCAAAGTAGACCTGCTTTCCGGCGCCTCCATTCTTTCCCAACTAACGCTTAACGGTCTGTCGGTTACCGCTACCACCACCACCGGCGTATTGTGCTTGGGCGGGGAGTGTATTTCAAGCTGGGGCGAGATTAGTAGTGATGGTGGCCTGGTGGCGGAGACCGACCCGATTTTTGCTTCCAGCACCGCGGCTTTGATTACGGCGGAAGATGTTGCTAACTGGAATAGCGGAAACATCAATACGACCGGCACGACCACGGTCGGTAGCTTAGTGCCGACTTCCGACATTTTTTATAATTTGGGTTCCGGCGACCGGCGATTCAACAATATCTATGGCCGGAATGTTGTGACCGGCGACCTCACCTTCACCGAAACCACCTACGCGGGTTCGGGCGATACTATCCAGGCCGGCCAGTCAATGATGCTCTTGGTTACCCAGACCGACGGGGACACCCACACCGTCCCGGTAGATTTGCGCACCGCCATCTCTTCAGCCAACTTTGGTTCCAACAACCTGTGGTTTAACACCACCGGCAATGTTGGCATTGGCATGGCCTCCACCACCGCGGCCGTGGGCAAACTCCATCTTTACGAGAGCAAAGCTTCCGGCGACACCCGGCTTCTCACTCTTCAAAACTACCAGGCCACCGGCAACCTTTCCTACCAGGCCTACATTGCACCCAGCACCGGAGACCTGGTTCTCTCCTCCAACGACAACTCCCAGGGCGCCCTTATCAATGATGTCTATTCGGCCTGGAATATTACCTTAGGCGGCCAGAATGATTACTTTGCCATCAAGCGCTCGCCAACCGGCTCGCTGGCTTACTCAGATGTCTTCCGTATAAATTCTTCCGGCAACTTTGGCGTCGGCACCTCCTCTCCGGCCGCTCTTCTTTCCGTCAACGCCCCCGCCGGCAGCGACGCCTTTGCTATTGGCTCTTCCACCGCTACCCGCTTCATCGTGGATAAGAATGGCAACATCGGCGTTGCCACCTCCTCGCCTTACCAGAAGTTCTCGGTCTCGGGCAACTTCGCCCTGACCGGCGGCTTCTATGACAGCTTGTCTTCGGCCGGCGCCAACGGCTACATTCTCAAATCCACCGGCTCGGCCACCGAATGGGTGAGCACCTCAACTTTATTCACGATAGGCGTAAACACTTTGCCCGTCGGCACCCAAGGCCAGACCTTGACCTATCAGGACTCGGCTTGGCAGGCCACCTCAACCTTGACGGTTTCGGCCAACGGGAATGTGGGGATTGGCACTACTACTCCCTGGTCTACTTTGTCCGTGAACGCCCCGGCCGGCGCGCATAGTTTCTCCATCGGCTCATCCACCGGCACATATTTCACGGTGGACGAGAATGGAAATGTGGGCATCGGAACGGCGGCGCCGATAGGCCAACTACATGTTGTGCCTTCGGCTGGGAAGTCGAGTGTTATTATATATCCTGCCGACTCTTCTAACATAGGCCTTGATGTAGATGGCACAGATTCATTTCGCGGTCTTTATGTTAGGGGGGCATCTGCCTCTAACAATATTCTTGGTTATTTGGGGGTTGGCACTGGAACAGCGCCGGCGGCAAAATTGGGCGTTGTCGGAAATCTTGCCGTAGGAGCGACCTATGGAACATTGGCTGCGCCTACATCGGGAGCAATAATAGAGGGCTCCGTCGGCATCGGCACCACCTCGCCATATTCTCTACTTTCCATTTCAAACAGCGCAACCACTCTTGCCAACACGCCGCTCTTCACTATCGCGAGCACCACCGCCGGAACGGCAACCTCCACTCTGCTGACCGTGCTGGCCAATGGGAGTGTGGGGATAGGGACGAGCACTCCCAACAATGTTTTAACTCTCCATAACGATACTACTCCAGCCATAGGCATCACAACCGGAGATGGAACTATTGCATGGACTATGGGAATAGACACCGCTGACGCCAATAAATTCAAGATTGCTTCTTCTACCGCGGTCGGTACTAGCGATAGATTGACGATTGATGGAAACGGCAATGTCGGAATTGGGACAAATAGTCCAGAGGCGAAGTTGCATGTTTATTCTGTCTCTGGTGTTAATGGAACAATAAGATTATCTTCTGCGAATGGGAAGATAGACATGTTAGTAAACGACGCAAACGATAATATGAAGTTTATCAACTACTCCACGGCCGGCTCCGGAACCAATTTCGGTAATTTCATGTTCTTTACAAACAATGATGCAACCACACCAGTTATGCAGATTTCTAAAAACGGCAATGTCGGCATCGGGACGGCGAGCCCGGGGTATAAATTAGATGTAAACGCTGGCTCTGATAATGTTATCCTAAACCTTACAACAACGGGAAACGGTGGAGTTGAATTGACCGGAGATTATCCTTTTTTAGATCTTATTGATAAAGATTCGCCGCAAACCTGGAGAATACAGCATATGACTGATACAGGCAGATTAATGTTTCAGGAAATTGACGGGGCGACTAATCCGCAAAGAATGACGATAGATACCAGCGGCAATGTCGGCATCGGGACGGCGAATATATCCGCCAGATTAAAAGTCGGAGGTAGCGGAACTACGAGTGGCACCTATGGTCTTATCGTCGTTGATTCAAACGATTCCGCGACTCTGGTGATACGCGATGACGGATATGCGGAAATAAAAGCCGCTTCTTGGGTTTATGGTTCGGATCGCCGCCTTAAAGAAAATGTTGTCAATTTGGGCAGAGGGTTGGAGATAATCCTTCAGTTAAATCCCGTACGGTTTGATTATATCAATGGCCAAACCAATCAACTTGGCTTTATCGCGCAGGAGGTACAAAGCGTGATTCCAGAAGCGGTGGTTGTTACAAACCCGGCCACCGGCATGCTGGGATTAAAAACCGATTTCATAATTCCTTATCTGGTTAACTCCATCCAAGCGCTCTATGCTTCTTCTTCCCCCTTATTCTCGGGCATCAGTATTGCTTCGGACATTTCCACCACTTCGCCGTTTATGAGCGTGGATGCGCTGGGGAATATTGGCATCGGCACAAGCACACCGGCCACCAGCACAGGCATTCGGCTGGCCGTGGGCGGGGATATCGGCGCTACCGGTTTTGTCAATTTGTCAACGCGCGAGGCGAAAAAAGATATTGAGTATTTGAGTTCGGCGGACTATGAGAATGTTTTGGCCAAAATAACCAACGCCAAAGTGGCGACCTATTACTACAACAGCGATGAAGTTTGTCATCCCGAACTTGGTTCGGGATCTCAGACCCTGAACCAAGTTCAGGGTGACAATAGTGGGAGCGGGGGCTGTAATAAGCGCTTGGGCCTTATTGCCGAAGAAGCGCCGCTTGAGGTTTTGAGCGCGGACGGCAAAGGGGTGGATTTGTATAAATTGTCGAGCTTCACTTTGGCGGGCGTTAAAACGCTGAGCGGCAAAGTGGACGAAGTGAAAATAAAAACTGATTCGCTGGAAACGCGGCTGGCAACACTGGAAAACACCGTGGCCAGCGGGGCTTTGAGCGCCCAGACGAATTTCAACCAGGTGTTGGAAACATTAGGCGGCGACAAGATAGAACTTGCGCCTTCGTCCATCGTGGCTTTAGTGGATAATTTGTATGCTTCGGTCATCGGCGGTTTGCGCCAAATGGGTCTGATAGTGGGTCAGGGAATAGTGCAGGCGCAAAAATTGGCGGCAAATATTTTGCAGGCCGACAAGCTGGCCATTAACACCACTCCGGCCCAAGGAGACGCGACCATCGGTTCGAGCCAAATAAATGTAGGCGAAATGGATACCTATATAATGAATAATCAGGTTTCAACAACCACCAAGATATTTGTGACGCCGGATATGCCGGTGGCGATGGGTATTTGCGAGCGGCATAGCCAGCCCGAATATGTGGGAAGCGTTGAGCGGCCGCAGGGATTCAGGGTTTGCATGAATGCTTCTTCCACTCAAATAATCGGCTTCAGCTGGTGGATAGTGGACACGGTAGCCGAAAATACCCGGCAGGCGGAAATTCCTTTGGCTACACCAACACCAACTGCTACCCCATTGATTACTCCGGAAGCCACACCAACACCAACCCCGGCCGCTACTCCGACTCCGACATCAACCCCAACACCAACCCCAACCCCAACTCCTACACCAACACCGACCCCATTGACTACTCCGGAAGCTACACCAACCCCAACACCAACACCAACATCGACTCCATTGACTACTCCGGAAGCTACACCAACCCCGACCCCAACATCGTAATCTCACGCACTCTGACTGCGTGAGGCGGAGCGCGATACTTAATAAAATTAAATTAAAATTTATGACGGAAATATACCATGTGCTGAACAGGGGAGTCGACAAGCGTAAAATTTTTATGGACGATAAAGACCGTTTTCGTTTTATCCACGACCTTTTTGAATTCAACGATCAGCAAAGAGTCCAGTCAAATTTTTATAAGTTTAATGCCGTATCTCACGCAGTCAGAGTGCGTGAGATACGGCAAAGAGAAAGGAAATTGTTGGTTAAAATCCACGCTTTTTGTCTGATGCCAAACCACTATCATTTATTGCTAAGCCCGGCGGTTGAGAAAGGCATCGCGTTATTCATGCAAAAATTAAACGGCGGATATGTTCAATATTTCAATCAACGCCGCGAGAGGACCGGAACTCTTTTTGAAAGAAAATACAAATCGGTTTTGGTTGAGAACCGATCCCATTTCATCCATTTGCCTTATTATATTCATTTAAATCCGTTGGATTTGGCGGCGCCGGAATGGCGGGAAGGAAAAATTAAAGATTCGGACAAAGCATGGAAATTTTTGAACAAATATAAATGGAGCAGCCACTTGGATTATTTGGGCGAGTATAATTTTCCATCGGTCACGCAAAGGGATTTCTTGCTGGAAGTTTTTGGCGGAAAAAGGGGATATGAGAAGTCAGTTAAAAAAGGGCTTAACGATCTATCGCTGGAAAGTGTAAGGGGCGTAATTTTAGAATAAAATATTTGTAGGTTCGGTTTCTACAAGGAAATCAGAATTAATCAACGGCAACAAAAATGATTTTTATTAAGCCAGAATTAAAATTTTTATCAAAACCGGCAATTTATAAAATGATCGCTTTAGCGCTGGTTTTAGATTTAATATTTCATTCTTTTTCTCCGATTCAGAAAGCCCAAGCGGCCACATTGAATGCCGGCAGTAATTTTACCGCTTGCACGGCCCAGGCCGTTTTGTCTCCTTGGGCCGGTTATGCCACTGTTTATTGGACTTTTGCTTCGGCTGTTGGCAATACGCAAGCAGCTTATCAGGTGCAGATTGATGATGATTCCGGGTTCGGCTCGGTTAATGTGGATTCCGGGGTCGTTTCAAACGCTGCAGCCAGATCATATAGCACTGGCGGTTTGTCTTTGAACATTAGGTATTATTGGCGGTTGCAGATAACCGATAATAACAGCAGTGTTACAGACTGGATTTCCGGTGATTCTTTTCTCTTGCTTATCCCTTCGATCAATTTAAAAGGCGGACTAAGGATTCGGGGCGACATAAGGTTGAAGTAATTCTATATTCAGCGCGGAAAACAAATTGAATGATTTTTGATATTGACTTCCGCCAGGCAGTCGTCTAAAATTACAACACCAATAAATTATTTTCGACGCATGCTAAAAAAAATCAACAAAAATTCTTTAACCTTGGCATTAAATACGACGATTTATCCGCTGGAGGCCGTTTACGGCGCCAGTTATGTTTTTATAGACAAGGCATATTTGTTTCTGGACAGCAACGGTTCAAAAATAGAAGTGGTTCTGACGCCCAAGCAAAAGTTGTCGGCCGGAGAGCTCCGGGTTTTGGCCGGCGACTTTCTGAATGAACTTTTAAACTACGCTTTGCGGGTCGGGATTTCCGCGGAGAACAAGAAGATCCGCCAATATGTGGTGGAGCGGGCGTTATTTTCAGCCGCCAACAGTGAACCGTGCGACTGCGAAGCCAAACCCGTGGAAATCGGCTTTGATTCCGCCAGCGACCCCTTGGGCATCGCTGTTCCTTGGGAAGAAAAATACGGTCAGCCGGAAAAACAGGAAGAGCCCGAAGCGAAACAAGAAGAGAAAAAGCCGAAAAAAGCCAAGAGCAAGAAATAACCACGAGAAGGATGCCTAAAGAAAAAAACAGCGCGGATATCAATTTCAACAAGCGCTTCTACAGCTTGAAAGCGATAAAGATGGCCAGCCGGGAATTTAAGGACCTGGCCGATTTTTCCGTGGTTGACGGAAAAGGATATATCAAGGTTTTGTTGAGGAATATCGACCCGGAAATGGCCGGCGCCGTTGAGCAGGAATTTTGCAATTATGTTCTGGGGCTGATGAAATAATCGTTGATAAACGGCGCTATGGTGATAGACCTGAAAAAAATAAAATATAAGGAATTGGGATTTTTTCGGTTCAAGAAACTGAAAGACAAGTATCTTCTGACCAATGAAGAGGGGAGATACCAATTTCTGGCCGCCAAAGAATTCACGAATTTCATTGAGGGCAAGCTGGATAAAAAAAGCAAGCCATATTTGTCTTTGGTTGAAAATAATTTCGTCAAAAAGGAATTCAACGCGGAACTGGCCATCAGGCAGCACCGCTCAAGGCACGAATACCTGTTTTTTGGTCCAACTCTGCATGTTATGGTGGTTACTCTGCGCTGCAACCACCGGTGCGTTTATTGCCACGCTTCGGCCCAGACGATAGAGCAGAAAAACGCGGATATGAGCAAAGAAACGGCGGCCAAAGCTTTGGATGTCATCTTTGAAACGACGAGCCCCTTTGTCGCCATTGAATTCCAGGGCGGCGAGCCGCTGGCCAACTGGCCTCTGGTGCGGTTCATCGTTAAAAAAGCGCGTCAGAAAAGTAAAAAGACCGGGAAAAAACTGGAGTTGCGCCTTGTGACCAATTTCAGCTTGATGACCGAGGAAAAATACCAGTATTTGCTGAAGAATAAAGTCAGCACCTGCACTTCTCTCGACGGCCCGGAAGCGATCCACAACCAGAACCGGCCGCTGATAGATAACGGTAAAAAGGCGAACGGATATGAACGGGCCGTCCGTTGGATAGAAAGGTTCCAAAAAGATTACGCGAAAATGGAAAGGAAGGGCTTTATCTGGCGCGTGGCCGGGATCATAACTGTGAGCCGGCCGGCGCTGGCGCATCCCAAAGAGATAGTCGACGAATATGTGCGATTGGGATTCGGCAATATCTTTTTGCGACCGCTTGATCCATTCGGCTTTTCCAAAAAAGCTTGGAGCCAGTTCGGCTACGACAGCGACGATTTCATCGCTTTCTATAAAAAGGCCCTGGATTACATCATTGAGATAAACCTGAAAGGCGTAAAATTCGAGGAACGGTTTGCCAAGATATTTCTGATGAAGATTTTGACCGACGAAGATATCAATATGGTTGATTACCGTTCGCCTTGCGGCGCGGGCATTGGCCAGATGGCTTATAATTACAATGGCGATGTTTACACTTGCGACGAAGGCCGGATGCTGAGCATGATGGATGACGAAAGCTTCAAGCTCGGGAATGTCCATAAGAATACTTACCGGGAATTGATAGACAGTCCGGTGATAAAGACCGTTTGCCTGGCTTCTTGCCTGGCGGGCGCGGCCGGCTGCAGCGATTGCGCTTATCAGCCATATTGCGGCACCTGCCCCATTTTCAATTATGTGGACCAGGGAAATATTTTTGGCCAGATGGCGACCAACGAGCGCTGCAAAATAAGCAAGGCAATCCTGGATTATCTTTTTGAGAAGATGTCCGATGATAAAATAAAGGCGGTTTTTGAGAACTGGGTGAAACGATGATCCTTTTGCCGCGCCAAGCGGAACGGTTGCCGATAAGATCGTTGACGGGGATATTTATTATCTGTTATAATCAAACGAAGAAGGTGTTTTGCGCCGATTTTGAAACCGAAAGAGGCAAAAGAATAAAATTTTGAGAAAAGAAAAATGAGGAAAAAATTACCTCAGATAAAAAAAGACATTAGGACCTTTTTAACGAGCGAGGAGGGCAAGATCATCAAAAAGGATATGGCTAAAATATCTTTGGTTGTTTTGTCTCTGGGCGCGGGGTTATCGGGGCTCGCCAAAGCGGATAATGCTTCCGCTTATTGCTTCCATGCCTCTCATGCCTCTCATGCCTCTCATGCCTCTCATGCTTCTCATGGCTCTCATGGCTCTCATGCTTCTCATGCTTCTCATGCTTCTCATGCTTCCCATGCTTCCCATGGCTCTCATGGCTCTCATGCTTCCCATGCTTCCCATGCTTCCCACGGCTCCCACGCTTCTCACGCTTCTCACGCTTCTCACGCTTCTCACAGCTCCCACGGCTCGCACAACTCTTATTAACCGGAATTTTTGCGGCGGGCGGATAATTCTGTAGGATTCCGAGCATTTTTTGTTCGGAATCCTTTTTTAGACCGCGCGATTTTATCCGGGTTTTGCCATTGAGAGAATTAATTGACTTATCAGTTTGGAAGAATATAATGGAGTAAATATTATAAAAAGTTGTTTTTATTTGGCGATATTTAAATCGGCTTGATCGGTCATTATTATGAAAAAGGCAAAAAATAATCCGTTCTCGATTTATACTCATAATATCAATTGGGTTATTACAGATACTTGCAATTACAGGTGTCCGTATTGTTTTGCCTCGGTGAAAAAAGAACCAAGCTCGGTTAGCCCTCTGGCAATAGTGGAAGGCCTGAAAAACAAACTGAAGGGGAAATGGGATGTTACTATTTTAGGCGGAGAGCCGTTTTTTCACGATGATTTTTTGGAAGCGATTAAAGGATTGACCAAGCTAAAGCAGTTGCATCGCATTTCCATTTACACTAATTTTTCTGCCAAGTCGGATAAGATCGTCAAATTCTTGAAGATAACCAAGGGCCGACTTTTCTTGGTTTTTGCCAGCTTGCACTTAGATTATGTCAAGTCAGATGCTTTTTTAAGCAAGGTATCAGAAATAGAAAAATCATTTCCCGGTTTTAAAAAAAATTTGCTGGTCACCTCGGTCGGAATAGTCGATAAGCTGCCTTATCTGGAGAAAATCAAAAAGAAGTTTTTTGAAGCCGGTGTTCAGCTTATAATTTGGGCCTATCAGCGCCCCGATCGCACTTTTTTTCAATATTCTGCCAGACAAAAAAAAATTCTGAAGCAGCTCAACCAAAATTATAATCTGCCAAGATTCAATGATTTTGCCGCGGCTTGCAGCAATCAGGGGATAGACAAGCCGTCGGCCAGCTTTAAGGGCCGGAAATGTTCTGCCGGTTTCTGGTCTTTTTTTATGCTTCCTAACGGGGCCGCCTATTCTTGCGTGATGGCTTGCCGGGCGAAAAAGGGCTATTTGGGTAATCTTTTAAAGGGTGATTTTGAGCTAAGAAAAACATTTTCCCAGTGTTTATACGAAGAATGTTCCTGCTCCCTTTCCGTCGACCGGATTTTTTGGGATAAGGCGGTGATAAAAAGCAAATAATTTTTTACTTCGCTCCAATGAAAATCGCTTTTTTTATGTCTTCAAGAAATATCGTGCCGCCGCCAAAAACCGGCGGAATAGAACAGCCGGCATTTTATTTGATAAAAGAGCTGGTAAAAAGAGGCCACAAGATCGTTCTTTTTGCCGCGCCCGGGTCAAAGATAAAAGGAGCAAAAGTTGAGAAAATTTCTCCATTTTCCACTATTGCAAAATTGGAAAGGGGTCAGCTGGAAGAAAGAGTCAATAATTTTTACGATACCGTGGCGCTGGCCGATTTTTTCAGTTCCGGCCGGCAGAAAAATTTTGACCTGATTCAGTTCAATGACCATGTTTTTTATAAAATTCTGCCCTTTGCCGGGCAGTCAGAAATACCGATAGTAATTCAAATAAATTATCCCCACAAAGAAATTTTTCCTTATTTAAAAAAATCCATATCAGGGATAAAAAATGTTCATTATTTGCCGATGTCCGATTTCATAAAAAGCGCGATGCCGGGACTCAATTATCTGGAACCGTTTTATCCATCTTTTGATTTTAAGGATTTTCCCTTGTCTTTTTCAAAAAAAGAACATTTGCTGTTTATCGGCAGGATTTGCCCGGAAAAAGGAGTTCATTTGGCGATCGAGGCCGCCAAAAGGGCGGGCAGGAAACTGATCATCGCCGGCGGCATCAGCCCGTCCAACCTTTCTTATTTCAACGATCTCATAAAACCGCATATTGACAATAAAAACATTGTTTATTCGGGAGAAGTGGATTTTAAGACAAAGATTAAGCTTTTTCAAAAAGCCGCAGCGACCCTTTTTCCGATCCAATGGGATGAGCCCTTCGGCTTAGTTTTGGTGGAATCAATGGCTTGTGGCGCGCCCGTCATTGCTTTTGACCGGGCGGCGGTAAGGGAAGTTGTGGAAGACAAGGTTAGCGGCTATATAGTTCCCGACGGGGATATAGAAGCAATGGCCCGGGCGATAAAAAAAATAGGGAATATCAACCGGCGGGGAGTCAGGCGATACGCCGAAAATAATTTTTCCATCAACGATTGGGTAAAAAAATACGAAGATATTATCCGGCCGCTGGTCTTAAAGAATAAAAAGCGTCGGTAAACTTATTTTAATGAAAACGAAACCGAAAAAAGAATCATATCTTTATCCTTGCAATCTGCCCGGCTTGAAAATCGTCCGGACGGACGATGTTTATCTTTACGATGAAAACAATAAAAAATATGTTGATCTGTCGGCCAGCGCCGGCGTGGTGGCCGTGGGGTACAACAGTCATAGGATGAAGGAAGTGATGCGCCGGCAGGCCGAAAAAAACATATTTTCGCCGCAATTACAGGAAACCAGCGAATCGATCTTATTGGCCAAAAAGATTTTAGGTCTGTTCCCGGCGGGTTTTGATTCGGTTTTGCGCGCCACGACCGGGAGCGAAGCGGTGGAAATCGCCATGAAAATCGCCGCGCGCCAAACAGGGCGGAGCAAATTTTTGAGTTTTAAGGGTGCCTACCACGGCCATACTTTCGCCGCTATGTCTTTGGGAGGGGAGAACCGGCTGACCAAAGAATTTACGCCGATATTAGCGCGCTTTGCCACTATCAAACATCCGTCTTCTTTGAACAAAGGCCGCGCCCTTCCCGCTGATTTTAAAAAAACTTTAAAGTCCATAGAAAAGGAGCTTAAGCGGGGGGGCTGCGCGGGATTTGTAGCGGAGGGAGTCGTGACCAGCGCCGGCTGTTTTAATTTTCCGGATGGTTTTTTCAAAGAAGTTCTTAAAATGTGCCGGCGATACGGAACCTTACTTATCTTTGACGAGGTTTTGACGGGTTTTGGCCGGACTGGCAAAATGTTTTCTTTCGAGCATTTCAGTATTTGTCCGGATATGGTTTGTTTGGCCAAGGGGCTTGGCAGCGGTTACGCTCCAATATCGGCGGTGGTTTCCAGAAAAGAACTTATCGGTAACTTTGTTTATATGTCGACTTTCGCCTGGTCTCCTTTGGCGTGCGCCGTTGCCCTGGAAAATATTAACATCATTGAAGAGGAAAAACTGGCAAAAAACAGCTGTGATCTGGGACGCTTGACCCTCGGTTTTTTAAAAAAAAGTTTGAGTAAAAACAAGGCAGTCAAAGAGATTAGAGGAAAGGGGCTGATTATCGCGATAGAATTTTTTAACAACAATGACGCCAGAAAGATTTTTAATGATTGTTTAAAAAAGGGCGTGCTGCTTTTTAAAAATTATTCCGATAACATGCTGTTTGTGCAGCCGCCACTTAATATTAGAAAAAATATTTTAAATAAAGCGCTGGGAACGGTGATTGGTTCTATCAACGAGAATTTCGGTTAAAAATCGGGGAGGTTCTTTGTGCGGACAGAAGCGAATTTAATAAAAAACAATGTTAAAAAGCTTGGGAATTAGAGTTACCAGAAAATGCAACAGTCGTTGTTTGATTTGTCATCTTTGGAAGGAACAAGCAACGGGTCGAGAAGTTAGCGCTTCTCAATATAAAAAATTATTTTCCCAACCGGAATTTCAAGAAGTGGAAGAATTTTTTATTTCCGGAGGAGAGGCATTTTTGAGAAAAGACATAGAGCAGATTATTAAAACTATTTTGCGCTCCATGCCCAAGGTTACGAAGTTTCTTTTAACGACCAACGGCACTTCTCCCTTAAAAGCGGCTGAATTATTTAAAAAATTGAATAAAAATCAACAGATAAAAACCTTGCGCTTGGCCGTTTCTTTGGAAGGAGACGGGGTGACTAATAAAAAGATCAGAGGCATTGACAGCTATAATTCTGCGCTCCTGACTTTAAAGCTTTGTCGAGCAGCGGCGCCTCGGCTACAGACGGTTATTTTAACCACTTTAACACATCTAAATTGCAATCGACGCTCTCTTAATCATATTAAAAAAATCGCGGTCCAAACCGGCAGTGCTTTTTCTTTCAGGCCGTTTTATAACAGCGTTTACCATTATAATCATGAAAAGCGGCTTGAATTTTCTGGCAAGCAAAAGGCGCTGGTTGTCGATTTCATAAAAAATTGCGGCTCGGATGATCCATTTTTAAAGGCGCAAGGCGAATATTTAAAAACAGGCAAGATGCCGCTGATGGATAAATGCCTGGCCGGAAACATTTTTGCCGATGTTAGGCCGGATGGGTCGGTGTATCCCTGTTTTAACAGCACCCGGGAAATAGGAAATGTCGCCAAAGGCGTTTATGTTAAAAAAATAAAGGACTTGGGGCAGCATGAACAATGCCCTTGTTGCGACGAGGCCTGCTTTCATCCGATGTTCTGTTGGCCGCCAAAAACCATAAAAAATAATTTCAGCCGTATCGGAAATTAACCGCCATGACTCAAAATTTTTTGAATAACCGTTTTTTGATGCCTATAGGCAAGGACGACGAGGGATATTTCCGCATCTTGGAAAAATATAAGAAATTCATAGGTGGAGTATATTTGGGTTGGCAAAATGCTCCCTCCGGCCGGGTGCTGCTTTCTCCTTCTGAAGATTTTTTCGACAGGGTATATAAGTGGTGTCTTAAAAATAATAAAAGATTCAACATTTTGTTCAACGCAACTCCGCACGATCTTCAAGGAGGTTTTGATTACGACGCGGTCGATCTGACGCCTTATAGTAGCAAGCATACCGTCCTGATCTTTGCCTCCATGGTTTTGTTCGCGCATAAGAATTTTGGGAATTTCCAGAAAGGCGTGAGTGTCACTTATCGGGTTGGTACGCCTCAGCATTTGCACAGCATCAAGTCCAGGTTCCCGGAAATAAAATATCTTGTAATAGACAGAGATATCAACCGCGACTATAAGTTGGTCAATAGGATCATAGATTACGCTGATTCAATCGGCGTGGACGCCGATGTGATGCTCAATGAAGGTTGCGCGCCTCGCTGTTCGCTCTCGGGCGACCACGGCACTTTCATCACTCTGGCGCACTTTTCCGATCAGAGCCAGCCCCTGGCAAAAATAAAGAGCCTCTGCAATTCTTTTTTTGCCAACGATCCCGCCAATGTTTTAAGATCGCCGTTTGTTACCAGGGAGATGCTGCCGTACTACAAGGCGAAGTTCTTCAAATTGGTCGGCCGGGACACGCCCGTCGATATGTTGGAAAAAATGATCAGGTATTATGTTTTTGGCGAACCGATGGATGTTAGCGCCGTTTTTACCAGCAAAAAATCTCCTTTGGGCATCACCACTGACAAATTACCCGCGGCTTTCCATAAAAAAATATTAAGCTGCAAGAGCGAATGTTACAGATGCGATTATTGCGCGGCGGTTTATAAAAAATTGGCGCAAGACCGTGATAAAAATTTAACCGGAACGGAAAAATGATATTCATAACGGATAAATCCAACCATGCAAAAATCCCGGCGGCGGCCGATATCGCCGCCAAGAGGGGCGGCAAGCTGGAAATAACGGTGAACAAGCGGGCGGCCGTTTTGCCGCAATTTTCCGCGATCATTCCATCGGTTTATCATGCTTTGGATAAAGAAGACCATCTGGAGGTCTGGCTGAAAGGGTTTCCTTTTTGCGTTGTCAATGAAAGATCACGGGACCACATTTTGCCGGAAAAAGGAGCTCGTAGGAGAAAAAAAACAGTCGATTGCCGTCAGTGTAAATATTTTAAGGATTGCGCGGGTTTCCCAGCCGGTTATTTTAAAAAATACGGCAATCAAGAGATTAAGCCGATCAAAGATCTGCCTGTTGAGGTTATGGTTGAAGTTGAACCCAAGTGTAATTTCAATTGTCAATTTTGTTTCAATAAAATATCTTTTGCCAAACAAGGCAGGAATGTCAGGCCTTTCAGTACGCAATATGTGAAAAAAATTATTGACAGCGTTGCTAAAGCGGGCGTAAAAATTATCAGGTTTACGGGCGGTGAGCCCATGCTCAGAGCGGATATTTTTGAACTTTTGCGTTACGCCAAGAAAAAGAAGCTGGAAACGCGGCTTAATACCAACGGTTCTTTATTGGATGAGCGAACAATTAAAAAGCTGACCGGCTTAGTCGATAATATTTTGATACCGATAGAAAGTTGTGATAATAAAATCGAGGAGAAACTTTGCGGCTTTCCTGATGCTTTGGAAAAAAAGACAAAAGCGGCAACTTCATTGAAAAAAGCCGGAGTTCCAAAGGTGAGGGCGGGGAGCGTGGTCAGCCGCGATGCCATTTTAAATTTTGACAAAATGGCCGAATTTATTTTAGCTTTGCCGATCGACGAGTGGGAATTTTACCGGCCGGCGTTCATTAGCAAGCAAGCCGAGCTCAGCCGAGCGGATTTAAGTGCTCTGGTTGATAAAATTTTTCAGTTGAGAAACCGGACGGATAAAATAATTTCCATTGCCAATTCCGTTCCGTTCTGTGTGATAGAGGACCGGAACAAAATGAACGCGATAAGCTCGGGCGCTTTATTTGATGAAGGCCACAGCCGCCTGGTGGTCGACCCGCGGGGATTTGTCAAGCCGCATTATTTTATCGACAAGAAGCTGGCCGGCCCTTTGGAAATTTTAAAGGCCTGGCGCCATCCCTTCATGAAAAAAATGCGCTCGCTGGGATTTTTGCCCAAAGGGTGCGATAATTGCGACTTCAGATATAAGTGCCGCGGCGGCAGCCGGCACGCGGCCAAATTGGCCGGCGGCCGATGGTCGGCCCGAGATCCGCTGATTTAATAAAGATATGAAAAAAGAAACAGGGGGCGTAATCATCAATCCCTCATGCGAAAACCATTGTGTTTTTTGTCGAAGGGTGCCGAAAGCCAGCCGAACCGAACTGGAAAAGCAAGAGATCAATGTTTTCAAGTGTTTGCTTGAATTCAAACAAAAGGGCCTGGGGCGGCTGGAAATATCAGGAGCGGATCCGATCGAGTACGGCGGGATCTTAAGGCTGATAAAATATGCGAAAAATATCGGATTTGGATTCGTGCAGCTTTCCAGCCACGGCAACAAACTGGGGGAAGAGGATTTTTTAAAAAAATTAATAAAAACCGGCGTCGATAAATTAAGGGTCCCCGTTTACGGGTCAAATAAAGAGATACACGATTTGATCACCAGAAGAAAAGGGAGCTTCGATTCGGTCTTAAAGGGGCTCCGCACCATAAAAAAACTTGCACCGGCAATCGAGATACAGGTATCCAATTTGATCATGGAGCAAAATAAGAACGATTTAGCGGATTGGTTAAGATTAATGGACGAATTGGCAATTGTTGATTATTATTTGTCTATACCCTTCAGAAAAAAGGTGGAGGGGAACAACCACGAATATTATATCCCGATAAAGGATCTGCCGCCTTATGTAAAGAAAGCGGCGGAATACTCCCGGAAACACGGCAAGACGGTTCGTTTTATGGAAATTCCTTTTTGTGTTTTTGGAGAAATAAAAAACAACATCATCAATAATTGCTTGCCGCCGGACCATGGAAAATACTGCCAGCCGGAAAGAAAATTAAAAACAAAAATAAAAGATCTGCCGATCTATCGGTTGAAAAGCAAGGCGGCCATATGTAAAAAGTGCAAGGCCGATTCTTTCTGCGATGGTTTTGCCAAAAGCGATCTGGAGGAATTCGGGACGGGAAAATTGAAAGCGATTTTAAAATAATCAATGGAAAAAGCCGGGCGTTAAAATATGAAAAAAGAACAATTACCGGGCAACAGTCGATCCGAATCAAGAGCCGAAAATCACAAAGGCGCCTTGTTTGTTCCGGAAATATATATAACCGGCAGATGCAACCAAAATTGTCTGTTTTGTTCCGTGAGCGCCAACAAGCCCGGCGGCCGGAAAGAGCCGGCTCTTTCGGAAATAAAAAACCGGCTGGATCAATTCAAGAAATTGTCGCATAAAATCAGGATAACGGGCGGCGAAGCGGCGGTTAGAAAAGATTTCCTGGAGATAATAAAATACGCCAAAAGCATCGGTTTTGAGACCATCGCCGTGGAATCGAACGGCCAGAAATTTTCCGATTTGTCTTTTGCCGAAAAAACGGTTCAGGCCGGCGCCGATGATTTTTTCATTTCTTTTCACGGCCATAACGCGAAACTATATGATTCAATGACCTGTTCTCCGGGTTCTTTCACCAGGGCTAAGCAAGGGATCATCAATTTGGGTAATTTGGGTCAGAGAGTTAGCATAAATATTGTCATTACCGCCCGCAACTATAAATATTTGCCCGAAGTAGTGCGCTTATTGAGAGATAAGCTGGGGCAATCGAGCGTCACCTTGAGCTTTCCTATTATGTCCGGAGAACTGATGCGGCACCGCAATCTTGTGCCGAAAATGACAGACGCCGTGCCATATATAAAAAAAGCGCTGCAAGCCAATTCCGGTAAAACTAAAATTTCCGTCCAGCATCTGCCGTTTTGCGTGCTCGGCGAAGCGAATAAATATAATATCTGGGTGAAGGTCCAGAAAAAAACGGTCATTGATAACCCCAATTTTGTCATCACGATCGAGCCCAAAAACGCCCATGACCGCAAGGATAAAGGATGCGCCGGATGCCGCTACGACAATATCTGTTACGGCATCAGGGAGGGCTACGCGGATTTTTACGGCTTCGGGGAGCTGAAGCCCGTGAAGGGGAAAAAAATCGACGATTTTAGGATCTTTTTTGCGGAAAGGGATTCTCTGTTGAAATAAATTTTCTAAGCTGTATAATAAAAGCCACAGGATAACCAATAAAGACAACAATATGAAGAAAAAAGAATCGGGCAACGATATGTATAAAAGCTTCACGGCCAAAGTCAAAAAAATGAAAAAAGGCGAGCCGTTTTTGGCGACCTTCACCATTTTTGACAAACAGGGAGATCAGGTAAAGGAACTGGAGACATTTCTTTTTATCAACAATTTTCCTTACGAAGAAATTCCCGGGACCAAGGACAAAATCGTAAAATTGATAGACGAAGTGAAATAGCATTGCCGGAGCCGGCCGGTTTTGATGTTTACGGCGCAATACCGCGGCTGTCGGGCCGCGGTATCTATTTTTAGCGATATTTATATATGGAAAGAGTGGACATAAAAGTTGGCTTTAACTGCAACAACCACTGCGTTTTTTGCGTGCAAGGCAGGAAACGGGAAACCCTTCCGTCCAAAAGCAAAAAGGAAGTGGTCGATTCGCTGCAAGAAGCTTTTGCGGCGGGAAAAAGGGAAGTGGTCTTCACCGGCGGCGAGCCGAGTTTACACACTAATTTTCTCGAATTGATCGCGGCGGCCAAAAAGATCGGCTTTGAAGAAATTCAGATCCAGAGCAACGGGCGGATTTTCGCGTATCCTGATTTTTGCGTTCGGGCCATCAGGGCCGGAGCCACGCAATTTGGCCCGTCGCTTCATGGCCACAATGCGAAGATCCATGACTCTCTGACGGCGGCCAAAGGGAGCTTTGAGCAAACGACGCGGGGCATCAAGAACCTGAAAAAATTAAACCAATTCGTTTTGACCAATTCCGTTATCACCAGCAGCAATTATAAATTTTTGCCGGAACTGGCAAAGGTTTTGGTGGATTTGGGAGTGGACCAGTTCCAATTCGCGTTCGTGCATATCCTGGGCTCGGCCAAGGAGAACGAAAAGTGGCTTGTGCCTAAAAAAAGCGAGATAATGCCGTATCTGAAAAAGGGCCTTGAGATCGGCCTCAAGGCCGGCAAAAGAGTCACCGCCGAAGCCGTTCCGTTCTGTTTTTTGAGGGGATATGAACAATGCGTGGCCGAAGATATCATGCCCAAGACCAGCATCTACGACTCTAATTTCACAGTGGCCGATTACGGCGATTATCGCCGCAACAGCGGCAAAGAAAAGGCGGCCAAATGCCGTTCCTGCAAGTATTTTAGCCGGTGCGAGGGTCCTTGGAAGGAATATCCGGCGATTTTCGGATGGAGCGAGTTTAAGCCGGTAAAGAAATAGCATGGCAAAAAAAGAAAAAACATTCTGGCCGGGCGAGAGCGTTAGGGGCTTCTGGGGAGGGGATATGCTGCTCTCTTCGGTGGATCTCATCGCCGTCAAGAACGGATTGAAAAAAGTTTTTCGGGGAGAGATCAGCAAGGAGGAAGACCTGGCGCTTTATCGGGAGGTGTGCAAAAAATGGGGGCTGAAGATGGCTGTCAGCGACAAAAAATTGCTGGGCAGACATAACATCTATTTTTCGCTTGACGCGAAATCGGCCAAGAAAGCCAAGAGGGTCGATCCGTCTTTCAAAATCATCATAGAAAAAAAAGACTTCGGCCAGGCGCTGAAAGAAGTCAAGGAATTCAGCCGGCTTTTGGGCTATCCGGCTTGCTGTGTCGACCGCTACATCGAAAATGTGACGCATTCGGTCACCGCCGCGCAGAGCCCTATTTTTAAAGAGATCCCGCCGAAGATTGATTTTTTGATGAACAGTTTTTTGAACGGCATTTCCAATCATTATCTCTCTTTCCATCTGCCCTGTTCCTTTTCCTGCAAGAGCACCCTGGCTTACCATAAAAAGATCATGGCTTGCGTCAAAAAAGATTCGCCGGAATTTTATCGGGAGCTGGTCGGCCTCCTGAAAAGACCGTTGCTGATCTTTTTAGATCCGGTCGGCGAGAATATTTATAATTCTTGGGACAGGCGGCAAGGGTTTTTATTCGACGGAAAGGCGGGCCGGGGAGGGCTTTTTTACGAGCGGGCGAGATATCTCAGGGCTAGTTATCCGGAATTCGGAGAAAAAGAAAGGGACGGCGCGGCTTTGCTCTCTGTGAAAAAGGGGATTGCTGGCGGCAACAAGATAGTTTTTGGCAGGGAGCATTTTTCGGTTTTCAAGGGAGCTAAAAAAATCTTCGAATGGCGCAACAACGAGCAATTAGCCGCGTATTTTTTGAATTTTGTTTAAGCCGGGGAGTTTTTTATTTTGGATAGCGAGGACAATGCGCCAGGGGCATATTGTTCGAGTGAAAACAAAATACAGGGCCCTTTTATGCCTTAACCACGCAATTGCGGGGGCATTCTCCGGCTTTGAGCCCAGGGCTTTGTTCTGGAGTTTAATACCCTTTATGTTCGGTTATAAAATCTTCCAAAGTTGGCTTTTTTATTTCATGTTGGCGCATTTTTCGCTGCTGGTTTTTCTAGTTGCCATAAACGCCCGGCGCACTTGGGAAGAAGTGAAAAAAATAGATAAAAAAATCTGGCTGCTTTTGCTGGTGATTTTTTTATATGGTTTTTGGGTGAGAAACGCCCAGTATTGGCTGGGGCCGCATACCGACGGCTATGTGGCGCAAGAATCGGCCCATCTTTGGGTCCTGCACGGCCAGTTCGTTAAATCTTGTGCGCTAGGAACCCATGCTGATTGCCAGCTGTTTGAGCAGGTTTTGGCGCCGCCCGGTTTTCCTTTCCTCATTGCTTTGGCTCATCTGGTATTCGGGATACACAGTTTGAACGCTTCAGTTATCTCAGCGATCCTGAGCAGCTTGACGATACTGCTGGCATTCCTCATCGCATACCTTGTCTTCAAAAAAGAAGAAGCGGGGCTCTATGCCGCGCTGGTTTTTTCTTTGATTCCGCTCAATATCATCAACTCGCAGAGCGGCGAGGCGCGCCCGGCGGGTCTTTTTTTCGCGGGGCTGGCACTGCTGCTTTTCATCCTGGCGCAAAAAAACGGCCGGCCGGCCGTCTGGCTGGCTTGGCTGGCCAGCTTGTCCTACGCCATTTATATAAGGCAGGAAAGTTATGTTCTGGTGCCTTTTTTCCTGTTTTTCCTGCTGGTTTTCAATTGGCCGCGAATCAAGTCATGGTTTTTGTCTTTGTTGTCCGGCCGGCCGGATTTCAAAGGGCTTTTTATGGTGGCGTCTTTTGCCTTGTTTTTTATCATTTTGCAGTTGCCGGTGCTGCATTGGCTCCTGTTCAATAATCCTTACAGCACTTATCAAGGAGGAAAAATCGGTTTTCTTGCGTTGTCGTTAAAGACGGCGGCCTTACCGGCTTGGGCGTTTTTTCTGCAATTTTTCAATCTGTCGCCCCTGGGAAGCGGGATCTGGCATTATGATCTTTTGGTTTCTTTGGTTTTTCTGGCGGCCGCGGCGCTGCTTTTTTCCTATTGGAAAGAAAAAGAACACTGGCTGCCCTGGGGATTTTTTGGCGCTTATTTTCTGGTTTATTGCATGCTTTTTGACGGCAATATCAGCGGCACCGGCGCTTTGACGGGGGATTACTATCGCCGCTCGCTGATGTTCCATCTGCCGATGGCGATAATCGCCGGCTGGGGATTTTATTCTTTCAATCCGATGAAAGGACGGCGATTTTTGGCATTGAACTTGCTGCTTGTCTTTTTGGCCGCCGCGTCTTTCAATATTATTTCTTATTTTCCTTTTTCTAAGCCCGGCGGAGCCCTCTCTTACTTTTCCGGCAGGATGGTCTCTCGGGAGCAGATTTCATCGGTTTATTTTCCCGGCGTTATCTTCCAAGATGCCCGGGCGGACAAGAAAGGCGACCGTTCTTTGATTTATCCCCCCCAAGATTACTGGATGGCGATCGGTAGAATTCCCAACGGGTGCTTGATAATAACCAGCCAGCATATGGTGGTTACCAGCGATTATTTCAAGGATAATCGCCGGCAAACCGCCTCTCTTTCTTTAGTGAACGACGAAACGGAGCATCTCTTTTTGCGGGAAGTGAAAAAAAATGAGTGCTTGGTTTATATCGGCGACCGCCTCTGCTCTGATCCTTTGTTCGCCGACCGGGGTTGCCGTTTTTTGCGGGATAATCTGGAAAAAAAAGAATTGCTTTTCACTCAAGGGCTCTTATCCGTGTATAAGATGAAAGTTAAATAACGCCGATTATGTTTTGCGATAGAAAGATCTCGTTGGTCATTCCTTGCTATAACGAAGAAGAAGGAATAAAAAAAATCCTGGAACGCCGGCCGGATTTTTTCGACGAAATTATAGTGGTCGACAACCGCTCAACCGATAAAAGCGCGAAGGTGGCCGAAGGATTGGGCGCCAAAGTCGTTTTTGAGGCGCGGCGGGGATATGGAGCGGCTTATCAGGCCGGTTTCCGGGCGGCCGGCGGAGATGTTATTGTGACGATGGACGGCGATAATTCTTATCCCATTGAAGAGGTTAAGGGGCTTCTGGCGGTTTTCTTTGACCGGGATCTGGATTTTATTTCCGGAGCCAGATTCCCTTTGAAAAAAAGCGGCTCAATGAAGACGATCAATAAATTCGGCAACGCGATACTGACCGCTCTGTTTTTTTTGATGACGGCAAAAAGGATGAAAGATTCCCAGTCGGGCATGTGGGTGTTTAAGCGGAAAGTTCTTTTTTCGTTCATGCTCAAAAGCAAGGGGATGGCGCTGTCTGAAGAGATAAAAATGGAGGCGCTGCTGGCCGAGGGTCTCAAATTCGCCGAAGTGCCGATCGGCTATGCTGACCGGATCGGCGAAGTCAAATTGAGAAAATGGCGCGACGGACTGGGAAACATATTCTTTCTGTTCAAAAAAAGGGCGGAGATATCTTTCCGGGGCGTTAAGCCGGAAAAGATCGGTCAAAAACTCGGTTTTACTTCGGCTTTTTGTTTTTTCACCGCCTTTTTTTACTTTTTGTTGTTCCGGAGGGCCGGCTATCCGGGGATTTTTTTGGTGGGGGCTTTGGTCGCGGCACTCTATTTTTTGGGCCGTTTGATCAGTAGATCAATTTATGACCGCAAGGACGCATTTTTTTAAAGGTCTTAGAAAGGGATTCGTCGTTTTCTCCGAAAATATCGGAATTTTTTTAAATTTATTTTTGTTGGCGCTGGTCTATTTTTTTGGCGCGGGTTCGGTTTTTTTGGCGGCAAAAATAATGGGCAAAAAATTTCTAAGTTTAGATATTGATAAAAAAGCAAAAACTTATTGGGAAAAACGGAGCATAGTTGGCGAAAAAAAAGATAATTTTTTCAGGCAATTTTAATTTTTTATGTATATTTTAGGCATCAGCTGTTTTTTTCATGATTCTTCCGCCGCCCTGCTAAAAGACGGCCGAGTGGTGGCGGCCATCCAAGAGGAGCGATTGACGCGGAAAAAGCACGACAATTCTTTTCCCTCCGGAGCGATCGATTATTGTCTGTCCAGCCAGGGAATTTTGATCGATGAAATCGATTTCATCGTCTTTTATGAAAAGCCCTTACTGAAATTTGAAAGACTTCTTTGTCAGTTCATAGAGACCTTTCCTCGGGGCTGGCGCCGGTTTTTAGCGGTTATTCCGGTATGGCTGGGCGAAAGATTGCGGATAATGAAAGCGGTCAGAAAAAAATTAGGATATAAAAAAAGCGTTTTGTTCGTTGAGCACCATCAGGCGCACGCGGCCGGTTCTTTTTTCTGTAGCCCTTTTGAAAAGGCGGCGATCTTGACCGTTGACGGAGCTGGTGAGTGGGCGACGACCGCTTACGGATTTGGCGATAAGGACAGAATAAAGCTTGCCGGTCAGATAAATTTTCCGCACTCTTTGGGGCTGTTCTATTCGGCAATTACCGCTTATCTGGGCTTTCCGGTCAATGACTCGGAATATAAGGTTATGGGGCTTGGCGCATACGGGGAAAAAGACAAGCTGAAAAATATTTATTATGAAAAATTAAGGGGAGCGATAGATATCAAGGAAGATGGAAGTTTCAGGATCGACATGAGCTATTTTGAGTATCATTATGCCGGCCGGATGCCATCGTCTAAATTGTGTTCGTTGCTTGGTGGCCCGGTTCGGGAAAAAGATTCTTCGATAGAAAAGCGGCACCAAGACATCGCTGCGGCCCTGCAGATGATAACGGAAGAGGCGGTTTTCAAAATATTGAACCATCTATACGATATTTATAAATGCAAAAATATCATTTTGGCCGGCGGGGTGGCGTTAAACAGTGTTTTAAACGGAAAGATCCCGGAAAAAACCAAATTTAAAAATGTTTGGATACAGCCCAATGCTGCCGATGGCGGAACGAGCCTGGGGGCGGCACTTTTCGCCTATCATCAAATCTTCGCCAATGGGAATCGCCGGCTGCTGCCCGATGCTTATCTGGGGCCGGAATATTCCGATCAGGAAATCAAAGAATTTTTAGATCGGAATCGGGCGGCATATCATGAATTTGCCGATAAAAAAGAATTGGTTGAAAAAACCGCCCGGTTGATATTCGAAGACAAAATTATCGGTTGGTTTCAGGGCAGGGAAGAGTGGGGGCCGCGGGCGCTGGGCGCCAGAAGCATTTTAGCCAATCCGCTGAACCCGAAAATGAAAGATATCCTGAATCTGGGGGTCAAGCATCGGGAAAATTTCCGGCCGTTCGCTCCCGCCGTCTGCCGTGAAGACGCCGGAGAATATTTTAAGCTGGACAAAGCGCTTTTTATCCCGGCCGAGTATATGCTGGCGGTCTGTCCGATAAAAAAATATTGGCAAACAAAAATTCCGGCGGTTTGCCACATTGACGGCACTGCCCGCCCGCAAATCGTCAAGAGAAGCGATAATCCGCCGTATTATGATTTAATCAAGAAGTTTGGTAAAATATCGGGAGTGCCGATTCTGGTCAATACTTCTTTCAATATAAATCGCGAGCCGATAGTTTCTTCGCTGAAAGACGCTTATTTGTGCTTCTTGAATACCGGGATAGACTATTTGGTCATGGGTAATTTTTTAATAAAAAAACAATAATAGATCAATTTTATGGAACAAGAAAATAAATCATTGTCGGCGGAAATCTGGGATTTTTTGAAAGTTAGGAAGGCCTGGTGGTTGGCGCCGATCATCGTGATGCTGGCCTTAGCCGGTTTGCTGATCGTTCTGGGCCAGGAAAGCGCCCTTTCGCCTTTTATCTACACGATATTTTAATGAAATCGATCAATAGGGATCTTTTGAGCAAATACATAATAAATATCGCGATATCCATCGTAGCCATGGCGGCTGTTTTTTCGGCGCTGGAAATACCCAGCAGATTATTTTTTGACGAGAAAAGCATATATGACGAGCATACTCGCTGGAAGGCCAGCATATTGGAAAATTTTTTTAAGAACGACGCGTATATCGACAGAGAAGACGGCCTTGTCTATGATCTAAGTGATAATAAAATTTCCGAGCAGTGGTATTTGAGAAATACGAAGATTGAAAAAGAAGGCACTTTCCGGATATTGGCCGTAGGCGACTCGTTTACGACCGGCGCCGGCCTGGAGAGTCCTCAGAAAAACGGCAGCATATACACTAATCAGCTGGAAGGATTATTAACTAAGGATGCGCCCGAAAAGGCAGTCCCGGTCCAGGTCATAAATTTATCGGACGGCGGGCTGAATACTTATCAGGAATTGAAATTATTCAAAGAAATCGGCCTTGGGCTCCAGCCGGATCTTTTGATCCTTCAATTCACCAATAACGACCTTGGGCCGGTCAGATACCAATTGGGATTCAACGGCAGCGGCCAGAGCGTCAGCACAAAAACTGATGTGCTGTTGGTCGGCGATAAGATAGTCCCGATGCTGCCGATGGTCGGCCGGAGCACCAGCTCTTTTTTATTGAAAAATTCAAATTTTATGAGATTTGTGTCTTATAAATTGAATCTAATATATGCCGGAAATAGTATTACCGACGACACCATGAACGCCGCTTTTGATTCTTTGGCTGAATTTGGCGAGTTGGCCAAAAAGAAAAACATCCCCTTCATACTGATTAATTTCCCTCCGGCTTTTGCCAGCGAGAATCTCTGTCTGGCTAAGAGGAAATATCGGGGTGCGGAGCTCGACAAAAAATTGAGAAAGTTTGCCGGCGGCAAGGATATATTTTATGCCAATATTTGCGACCGCGTGGACGATGTGCGGGATGTCAAATCAAAATTGGAAACAGGCGATGAAGGCGGCCACTACGACGAAAGGGGACACGCGGTCGCCGCGCAAATGCTGAGTGAAATAATAAGATCAAATAATTTGATCAAGAACGGATCGGCTAAATAAAAAGATGAATCTGAAAAAAATAATCGGTAAATCATCAAAATTTTTTGCTCCGATAAGATTTTTCGGCGGCCCCTCGCCGCTTTTTTTGCTGGTCCATCTGACTTTGGAATGCAATTGCGATTGCGCTTTTTGCTACCAAAAAAACGGCGATTTTTACCGCGGTCGAAAGGGCTTTATGGCTTTGGGTGATTTTGAGCGTATTTTAAAAGAGGCCAAAAAATTTTTTATCAAACCCCGGATACATTTGTTCGGGGGAGAGCCGTTGTTGCACCCGGAGTTTGAAAAAATAGTAAAGTCGCTTGACGCCGGCCGGTTCAGATTTTCCCTGACAACTAACGGCGTTATGCTGGGCCGCCGGGCTGAAATTTTATCTTCGTCGCGCTTGGACCAGATCAATGTTTCATTGGATGATCTGGGCGAGACGCATGATGAAGCAAGGAAACTGCGCGGCTGTTTCGAATTGGCACTGGCGGGGATAAAGAAGATGCGCGCCCTGGAGAAGGGGAAGCGGAACAAGAAGATAATCAATGTTAACTGCTTAATTGGAGAAAATAATTTTTTTCGTTTGGCGCAGATCGCGCGATATTTTGCTGATAATCGGATTGAAATAAACCTCTTGTCTTTTCAGCACCCTTATTTTGCCGCCAACGCCAAGCCGACAAAGCTGAATTCTGAAGAAATAGCGGCGCAAATGTCGGCGCTGGAGAAAATGGACCTGCCCTTTGATGTCATTTTTGTTCCGGCGGTCAAAAAGAGAGATCTGGCCGATTTTTATTTTCCCGCCGGCAAAGATAGATTCAAAAAAGATTGTTTTTTGCCATGGCTTGGCTTGAGCTTGTTACCCGATCTTGATGTTTCGCCAGGCGGCGGAGTTTTGGGTTGTAATTTTATTTTGGGTAATTTAAAATCAGCTGGCATTAAAGAGATCTGGCAGGGGCCGGCTTTGGCCGGCTTCCGCAAACAAATTAAAAAAGGAGGGTTGCCCGCGATTTGCGGCTGTTGCTGCCATCGGCGGTATTATTAAAGTTGAAAAATGCCTGAAAAGAAAAAAGCTGAAAAAAAAGAACCGATCGCCGAAGGCCTTTTGGTGCTGGTCGGCTTTTCCTGTAACAATAACTGCCTGATGTGTTCGATCAGGGGAAAAGAAAAATTTTACCCGGATCGGACCCATCATGATCTGATAGGAGATCTGAAGCAAGGCAGGGAAGAGGGTTTTAACGGGGTTGAATTCACTGGCGGGGAGACGACGCTGCGGCGCGATATTTTTGATCTGGTGGCAGCGGCTAAAGACATAGGGTATCAAACTATTGCGCTGAGCACCAATGGTCGGCTGCTGGGTTATCCGGATTTTTGCCAAAAGATCGTGGCGGCCGGGCTCAATAAAGTGACTTTTTCATTGCTGGGGCCGGATAAAAAAACGCATGAAGCGCTGACGCGCGTGCCGGGATCTTTTGGCGAAATTTTGGCGGGGATAGAAAACATAAAAAAGTTTCCGCCAGTCCATTTAAACATCAGCTCGGTCATTTCGCGCTTGAACCATAAATCTTTGGAAAAGTTCGGCGCTTTTGTGCGGGGCCTGGGGGTCAAGCATTGGTATTTGCTGGATCTGATCCCCGACGGCAATGCCAAAAAGTTTTATGATATTTTGGCCGTGCGTTTGGCTGAATTGGCCAAAGAACTGAATTCTCTGGCATCGATCGCCGGCGATTTTAAGGAGCTTGGTTTTTTTGATTTTCCGCTTTGCGTTTTTTCGCCCGAGATTAGGTCTTTGAAAAATGTCTGCTTGGTCAACGCCAAAAAACGGGCGGAAACAAGCTATCAGGTTGGATATGACCCCAAACGCATAGAAAAAAATGAAGAGGGGATTTTCGCGGATGCCTACCGGGAAAACATTGCCATTTGCGCCGGCTGTCGGTATTATAAGGAATGCGGCGGCATTTGGCGGGAATATTTAAACCGTTACGGCGGCGCGGAAATAAAAAAACTGGCGGCAAAACACGGCTGCCTTAATTAATTTATGGTTAAAAAAAATACAGTTAAGCAAAATACAAAAAATATAGAAGAACAAACAATGCCAGAGGGGAGGCAGGCGAGCAAAGTGGAAAGTTTGGTGATTTTTAAGTGCAATTGCAATTGCCTGATGTGTTCTACGGGGCTCCAAATAAAGCGCAACATCGGCAGCGCCGATTATCATGCCGTGCGTCCCTTTGAGGATGTTAAAAAAGATATAGACAGGGTAAAGGAAATGAAGGCGGCGGGTTTCGCTTTTTCGGGCGGCGAGCCGAATTTACGCCGGGACCTGCCGGAATTGGCCGCTTACGCCAAAAAGATCGGCCTATCTCATATTGAAGTCCAGTCCAACGGCCGGGTTTACGCGTACAAAGAATATTGCCGGAAATTAATTGACAGCGGCGTTAATAATTTTGTGGTTTCTTTCCATTCCCACAAGCCCGAGCTGGCCGACAAGATCATGGGCGTGCCGGGGACTTTCAAACAGGCCTTCCAGGGAATAAAAAATCTCAATGAACTCGGCCACAAGGTCAAGATCAACATAGTTATGCTGGAATTAAACTATAAACAGCTGGAAGAGCATGTTAAATTTTTATTGAAGAATTTTAAGATTCAAGAAATTCGTTTTACCATGGTCATGCTTGAAGGCAATGCCATTGATAATACCGATATTGTCGCCCCGATGAGCAAGGTGGCGCCGTATCTTTGCCGGGCCATAGATATTGTTAATAATTTAACGGCAAGAAGAGTGCAATCTTTCATATATAATATGGTGCCTTGCCTGGTACCGGGTCACGAGATATATATCAATGATCTAGGGCCGCTGGGCACTTTGCTTATCGGGCCGGAATTTGAAGCGATGCTCGACGAATCGATGAAAGGGAAAAAGATCAAAGCGCCGGTTTGCCAGCAATGCAAATATAACAGCGCTTGCCACGGTGTTTGGCGCTCTTACGCCGAACTTTTCGGTTTGACAGAGCTCAAACCGGTAAAATAAATAACGGGAACAGATTATGAGGGCAGCCATTAAAAGAGAAAATTATCAGGGCCCGGTGGGCGCCAGCCCCTTTGTTTACGCCGGCGATGTTTGCAACAACCGCTGCGTTTATTGCTTTGAAAGGGACCTGATTTTCCGCCAAAAAAGCACGGACGAGCTCAGGCGCGAGATCGCCGCCATCAGAGAAAAATTTGATCTCATTAATTTTATGGGGCAGGAGCCGACTCTGCGCAAGGACATTTTTGAGTTGATAAGATATGCCAAAGGTTTGAAATTCTCGCAGATCGGGATAACCACCAACGGCCGTTTGCTGGCTTATCCGGATTTTGCGCACAAGCTGGCCGACAGCGGCTTGGACCAGGCAGTGATAACGGTGGCCGGGTGCAACGCTCTGCTGCACGACAGGCATACCGCGGCCAAGGGAAGCTTCAAGGAAACACTGCAAGGAATAAAAAATTTCATTGCTTTGCAAAAAGAGCGCAGATTAAGTTTGGTCTTGAATGTTATGGTTACCAAACTTAACTACAAGGAGCTACTTAAAATCGTAAAATTTTACATTGACCTGGGAGTAAAAGAGATTAATATCGGGCACATCCTGCCCTTCAACAAAAACATCGTAAATTCCCGCTGCATCATAGCAAAGATGTCGCAAGCTGCGCCGTATCTCATCAAAATCCAGGAAAAATTCGGTGCTTTGGCCAAATTTTTGTTTGTTGAGTATCCGCCTTGCATTTTTCCTAAAAAATATCGGCACCTGTCTTTTCCGTGTCTGGAAGAAAGCCCGCAGAAAGTCCGTTTTGATTTGTGCGCCAAATGCGCTTATGTCTCAAAGTGCGCCGGCGTCCACCAGTATTACATAAATTTATACGGCGCGAAGGAATTTAAATTATGACCATTGATCTTTGCGTCTGGGACAGATGCAACAACAAATGTTTGATGTGCACCAACCCCGACAGGCCCTGGCCAGCTTGGGACGGCAGTTTTGATTATTCTTTTGAAGCGATCATCGGGCGGCTTGAAAAAAACCGGAAAAAAATAAAAGCCGCCGAATCCATTTATCTGACAGGCGGGGAGCCGACCTTGCACCCGCGTTTTTTGGATATTTTTAGATACTTGGCTAAAACATTTCCCGCTCAGCGCATCAAGCTTTTAACCAACGGACGGAGATTCATTTATCGGGATTTTGCAGAAAAATTTTTGGCCGTGACCAATAATCTGGAAATTGATATGTCGCTTTGCGGGCCGGAAAGCGCGGTGCACGACGGCGTAACCAGGGCCGCGGGGAGCTTTGAGCAGGCGGCCAAGGGACTGCGGATAATCTTGGAAAACAGGCGTCCGGGACAAGAGATAGGCGTCAGGACCGTTCTGAATAAAGCCACTTTTCGACATATCGGCGGCACACTGCGGCTGTTGCGCGATAAATTTCAGGATCTAGACAGGGTAATCGTTATTTTTATGGAATTTGAAGCGCAGGCCATAAAAAATATTGATTTGGTCAAAATTAATTACGCCCAGGCGCGCCCGTATCTTGACGAAGCCGGGCCGATCCTGAAAGATTTCAAGGATATAAGGTTCTATCATTTTCCTTTGTGCACAGTCGCCAAAAATATCTGGCCGTATGTTTGGCGGACTTTGCCGGCCAAGGAAGTGAGTTTTGTCAGGGCTTGCGGCAAATGCGGCTATAAAAAGCTTTGCTCCGGGATTCATAAAGGATATTTGAAGAGCGTCGGCCGGGAAGATTTTTTTCCAGTCAAAGAAAAGATAGGAATGGAGCTGTCCGGCGATTTTTACCGGCCGATCAATAACATTTTGCCGGCAGGTGATGTTGTGATATTATAATATATACATAAGCTTTATAATTAATTAAAACAATATCAATATGAGCGCTTTAACCAATTTTTTTAAAAATAATATAAAATTAATAATCATTATTATCGTTGCGGTTGTCGTTTTGGGATATTTTTTTAACCGGTTTTATTTAAAGAATGACACACAATCTTTGCAGTTGACGCAATTTTTCGGGCCGGAGGTCGCGTTCCCGTTTTGCAGCGTTTCGGTCGAGCAGCCGCAATGCTACAACGGAAATTTTCCGACCCCGACCTTCAAATGGAAATATTGCGATGAAGCGGCGGCCAAAGATCAAAAATATTTTCAGGTTCAGGTCAGCAGCCAGGCCTATTATAACAATGTTTTTCCCATGGTGGTGTTTGACGCGCAAAAAAAAGAGTCGCCGGCAACAAATTATTCGGTTGACGGGCCGGAATTGGAATTTGACAAGCCGTATTATTGGGGCGTGACCGTTGAGGATGCAAGCGGGCAGAAAGCCGGCTGGTGGGGCTGGGGAGACAGGAATTTTAAAACCGCTCCTTTGTGCGCTGAAGTAAAAAAATAGATTAATCAACGCGGCCTAGAAAATTAGCCGCAATTCCCATTAAATCAATGTTGCTATTGCTTGACATAGTGTTGTTGCCGATGCTTTTTTTTATTGGACTGGTCACAAGCTATGAAGACATAAAATATAATAAGATCAGGAATAAATGGATAACCTTGGGGTTATATTGGGGGCTGGGAGCGCTTTTTTTGTTTCTCGTCTGGTATTTTTTGGCTCCTTCACTGACCGCTTTTTATCATTCCAAAATTTTGAAGTTGCCGGCGGACGCGCCATTGACGGTATATACTTTCAATCTGCCGTTCTTGCTGAAAAGTTTTCTGAATTTCATTGTCGCCGCGGTGGTGAGCTTTATCATGTGGAAAGCCAACTCTTGGGCGGCCGGCGATGCCAAGCTTTTCATCGTTTACTCCCTACTCATTCCGCTTTTTCATTATCAAAAGTCCTATTTGCCGGTCTTTCCCTCTTTTGTCCTGCTGGTCAACATCTTTCTTGTTTTTTGGGTTTATTTTTTATTCAGCGCGATCGGCCACTTTTTCTTTTCCTTTTACCGGCGGCTGGCGGATAATCCTGCCGGTTTTTTTGAGGCGCTGAGGCGGGAAAAGATTTTTGATTGGGCGCATTTTTTGCCCAAGGCCGCAGACAAGATCAAGAGTTTTTTGAACGGATTGATGATCCCGGTATTCCTGATATTGGCGTTCAACTTCATCCAGCATCTGGCGCAATCCCGCTGGTCGATCGATCTGGGGGGCGCGCAGCAGATAATTTTTGCGGCCTTGATTCTCTTTAATAAAGCCGTGGCCGGCGCGATCAAGAAAGCCCGGGCCGCCAAATGGATAATATCGGCAACCGTTCTTATCTGCGTTCTCGGCCTTTTAAATGATTTTTCCGCCACCTTGCAGATACTTTATCGGACGGTCAACGCGTCTGTTATTTTTGTTGTTCTGCTGGCTTTGTTCCAGTGGCTGTCGGATTTTTATACGAAAAAAAATCAGCTTCAGACGGTGAAAACTGCGGATCTGAAGCCCGGCATGGCGATTGATCCGGCTTGCCTGGAAAGCATGGGCCTGGCGGATATGAAAGGCGATTCCATCGGCGGTTTGAGCAGCGAGGGGGCCCAAAAGATCAAGGCGGTTCTTTTGGGTAAAAATATCGATTCGTTGAATGTCTTTAAAAGTTCTCCGTTCGCCTTGTGGATGTTCGCGGGAGCGATAACCACTTTGCTTCTGGAAAAATCTCTGGCCAATATCTTATTGGAATGGGTCAGTCGCTTATGAAAAGGAAGCAGCAGTCGAAAATAAAAAAAACCGTCATCATCATCGGGTATGAGTGCAATAACAATTGCCGTTTTTGCATTGACTCGGACAAGCGCCGGCTAGTCAAGAAAAGCACGGCGCAGATCGAGCGGGAAATGCTCGACGCCAGAAAAAGGGGAACCACCTATCTGGAATTCATCGGCGGAGAAACCACAGTCAGGCCGGATTTTGTGCGCCTGGTGAAAAAAGCCAAGGCCTTAGGTTTTAAAACCATCATGATGGCTACCAACGGCCGGATGCTTTCTTACCGGCCTTACGCGAAAAAACTTTTTGCCGCCGGACTTAACAGCGTGGTTTTTTCTATTCACGGCGCAAGCGCCGGTACGCACGATTTTTTGACCCAGGCCAAGGGCAGTTTTGACCAATTGCTGGCGGGCTTAAACAACGCCAAAGAATTCTTAGGGATTGAAAATATCGGCTCCAACACAACTATCGTCAAACATAATTATCAAGAGCTGCCAAAAATCGGGGAGTTCATTTTGGGGCTCGGCATCCGCAATTGCGAATTTATTTTTGTTGACTGCAACGAGGGGGCGGCGCACAACAATTTTGAAGAACTTGTCCCCAAAATATCGGAAGCCGCGCCTTTTATACGGCAGTGCCTGGATATCGGCAAAAAAAATAAAGCCGGGCATTGGCATATCCGTTATGTGCCCCTTTGTTATTTTGCCGATTACCTTGACCAGGTGAGCGAACTACTGGAAGTTGAAAAATTCAAAACGGAGCATCTGGCTCCGGACTTTGTTAATTTTGATGTGGAGAGTTCCCGGGCCATGGTCGGTCGGGCTAAAACCGCCAAGTGCCAGAAGTGCCGGTTGCGCGACCGGTGCGAAGGAATCTGGAAAACATATCTGGGCCATTACGGGGACGAAGAATTAAAGCCGGTTATCTATCGGGCGGGATAGCTGATATTGCCGGCGATTGTGGATAATGATTAAGGTAAATTAAAAGAAGCGTGATATTATAGACAAGAGAAGATGATGCGTCCGGATAAAAGATCATCGTTTGAAAAATATGTCCATATTGAATAAAAAAACAAAAAAGATAGTAAAAATCGTTTCTCTGGGCGTTTTATTGCTGAGCGCGGCGGTCGGGATAATCATTAAGGAAGCAAAAAACGGTTTTAGTTACGGCCTAAAACAGCCGCCGAGGGAAAATTATGACTCCAGCCGTTCCGGCGCGCCGGATTTAAGTAAAAAGGAAGCAAATAAGCCCAAAGTGGTTTGCGACGACCTGCTGAACGAACAGGGGAATGATTTAATTTTAAAGGAATATGGCAAAACGGAAATAGTCAATTGTTTCTCCGTCGGTTGCAGCGGAATTTTTTAGCGTTTATCCCCCGATAAGAGCGGTAATATTATTTCACCGGCAAATCGGTGTTTTTCATTGCTTAAAATGACCGGCATCTATTGATGATCGGCTACCCTGAATTAAGGGCGAGATTCTATTATTTGAGAGATTGACTTTCCGGCGATGCCTTGAAAAGTTCAAGGAGGCCAGCGGTGTTGACATTGAATCGCTCGATTTCTTTTTTTGAATAACCCATTTTTTCCAATTGATCTAAAGTGAAATAACCCGATTCTTTATTTAATGGCGCATCTTCCTTGGGAATAAAATATTGAAGCTGTCTGTCGGCTCTCCAGATTGACCTGGCAAAAGGGAAATAAAAAATCGAATAAGAGGACCTTACCGAAAATAAATATTCTGGAGAAACGGTTGCTTTATTAATCAGCAGGTTTATTTTCAGTGTTTTCAGATTGTCGGAAACTCTGTTTATGGCCGGCGCAATTAGGCCGAATTGGTTTTCCGCCAGCAGCCGATAACCAGGGTTTTCATTAAAATCGCCAATGGTGATTTTTTTTGCGCCAAACCGGTCTTTTATAAAATCCAAAGCAAGAAGAAGGGGGTAAAAATTCAAGTCAAGGCATTGATAAGTGTTGGCTTCCAGGCGCCTGACAAAATTTATATTTTTTTCCAATAAAAGAATCTCGTTTGTTTTGGCCTCCGAACGAGGGGGAAGTTTTTGATAATAATTTTGGTCCGCCAGTTTCGGGATAACGATGGATTTGTTGTCTTTTGCGGCGTAGATAAGATACAGCCAATGTTTGGAATCGGCACCTTGCCAGCAGGGAGAGGCGATTTTATAAGGCCCTTTTATTTTATCTTGGGCGGCGGCGGGGAGGGTATTTTTGATAAAATCGATTTTTTCGCCTTTTAAATTGAAATCAGCGTTCAGGGAATCGACAAAAGAGCCGTTGTCTTTGGCGGCTGATACGCGGCAGAATGTTTTATCCAGAAGGCATTTTCTTCTTTTTTTTATTTCCTCTTTCAGCGCATAGCCGTTGGCCCGGATAGTCGATAGGTCATTTTTGGCGACATTGACGGAAGAGACGCTGTCGGTAAAAAAGAAGTAAGAATCCATGAGTTTTTTTCTCTCGGTCTGCTCGAGGCCGCTGATCAGATTCGAAACACCTTCAAGATAAGCGTCGGCGGCGTCATCATAAAGCGCCAAAAGATTCCGGGCTTGTTTTGGGGAGGGGTTTTTTAAGAATTCATCGGTTTTTCGGTTTATCACGGATAAATCCCTTAAAAACTGGAAAGGGAAGAGAGGCGTGTCTTTCAGTACGGGGACATGCCACGCTTCATTGGCATTGGTGGGAAGCTTGAGGTTGTCGACAATACTTTTTTTGAGGATATTTTCCGATTCCGCCAAGCCGTTGATCGCTTCGTCAAAGTTTTTTTGGTCAAAAAACGGCGAATAAAAAAGGGGGTCTAAGGATGTCATTTCATTAAAAGCTGCTAAGTTTTCTTGGGCGGATTTTTGCTGGTTTTTGAGCGCGAAAAAAACGAGAGCGGCCGCCAAAATGAGCAGAACCGCCAAGATGCCTGGAGAAAAAATCGAAAACAAACGCTTATTTTTCATTGGTGTCAGTGTAGAATCAACGCTCCTTTGGTCTTGGCCGATCGGGGGAAGACGACGAAATTTATTTCCGGCCGGTAGAACAATCCGGCCTCGACCGCCATTTTCAAATTCAAGCGGGGAGAGAGCTGACAGTTCTTTAAAAATTCTTCGGTTATTGTTTTTTTGAGCCAGAGCGATTCCTCGACGCCCTCTTTCAGAGACAAATTCAAGATTATTTTTATTTTTGGTTTGGTGTTTACGAAGCTTTCATAGATATGCGCTTCAAAATCTTCTTTGATATGGTCCCTTAAATTAATAAGCGGTTTTTCCAGCATATCTTTCCTTATTTCAAGCCCGCCGGCGCGGACCGAATCACGATTTATCCTGCCCCAAACTTGCAGCAAGGGCCCGGGGGCGCCGCAAGGGCAGTTATTTTTATGAAAGCTGGCCGAGTCGCCGGTTTTATACCGGATCAAGGGTGTGGCCCGGTTCCAAAAATCAGTTAGCACCAGTTCTCCTTTCTCGCCGAACTTGGTCGGTTGGCCGGTTTCTTGGTCTATCAGCTCGAAATGAAAATCGGCCAGCAACGGGTGATAGAAAACAGGACCGTCTTTGCGGGCCAGGTACCGGCATTGGTACGCCCGCCGACTGGTCTCGGCGCTGCCGTAGTGGAAAAAAATTTCCACGCCGGGAAACAATTTTTTCAAAAAGTTTTTTTTGACGGGAGAAACTGTTTCGCCGCTTAAACGGAAAAATTTCAATGATTTTTCCAAATTCGGGTATTTTTTCAGATAATCCTTTAATATGATGGCCAAGGTGGGGATGGTCACAATGGTTTCAATTCCGGCTTTTTCCGCCAATCGGCAGCTGGTGGACAGGTCGTGGATGTCGCCGACCAATGAAGCGTGCTCCAATTCGTGCGCCCTTAATACATCTCGGCCGGCGCGGAAGGAATTTCTTAAAAACATTATCCGGCCGAAGGGCGCGCCGTGAAGGCGGAACACGCCGGGCTTTTCGGGTTTGGAGTGAAAGAATAACATCGGCTCTCCCGTCGTGCCGGAAGATGCGGCTATGCAAAGAATGTCTTTTTCCGGAACAAATAATATTTCCCCGGCGGTTTTTTGGGACAATTCTTTTTTGGAGAGGAGGGGAATCTTTTCAACATCGTTCATTGAACGGAAATCCGCCGGGGGATTAAATCCCGCTTTGCCGTATTTGGCGCGATAAAAATCGCTGAGCTTGTTTTTATAAACAAAGCGCAATAATTTCTTGAATTTTGGCAGATTATTGTCGTCCATTGTAGATAAGAATAACATCGCTGTTTTGCCTCCGTCAAACCGATCTTATATTAAAAACAACGGACTTATTATGATTGCGGCAAGTTTAGCCGCGGTTTTGAAATAGAGCAGGAACCACGATAGCCAATCGATATGTTAAAATATTATCATTATCTTGTTATCGGAGTTTTTTAGGCGCGATAACGCATCAGCCAACTTTTTTAAAAAATCGCATAAAGAGAGAACATGAGCCAGAAAATAATTAGAAAACATTTTAATTCAAAAAAAATCGTAAATGTTTTCGCGGATATGGAGCCCTCCGCACAGATCGCGGATTATTTCACCAAAATAAAAAAGGCCGAAGGGATTAAGGTGTTGGATATCGGTTGCGGCGGAGGAAGAAACGCGGAGCTGTTGGTTAAGCTCGGCTTTGATGTTTACGCCTGCGATTGCGCCGGGGCGATGGTCAGATTCACGAAAAAAAGAATCGCCAAAATAAGCGGGAAAATGGCGAGAAACATTGTTTCCGCTCCCATGACTTCTTTGCCGTACCCGGACGGATTTTTTGATTACGCCGTTTCGATTGGGACATACCATAATGCCTGCTCTTTTCAAGAATTGAGAACGGCGTTCAGTGAAACGGCAAGGATACTTAAAAGTGGCGGAAAATTGGTGCTGGCGGTTTTTTCTTCCAAAACCACGAGTGATAAATTGAAAAAAGCCAAAGACAAAAAATTCGTTTATTTGAGGGCTTCCGGCCGACCTTCGGTTCTTTTGCCGAAAAACGGTCTGTCAGAGCTTCTTAAAAAAAATAATCTTTTTCCGGAAGGCGCGGTCAGTGAAAAAATTATCATTAACATTGAGGCAGCGCGCCGTTCGATAGTGACAGGATTTTTCGTTAAGAAATAAAGATGGGTATCGGCGGTAAATCTTTATGGCCGGGCGCGGCAGAATTATCTGATAGGTTTTTGGTTGATATGTTATAATATTTATGTTATCGTATGAACAGTGTTTTTTAGGCGCGAAATGGCCGATAAAGACCAAGCAGTTCTTAAAAAACCATAAATTATATTTTGCATGAAAGGAGGCATTTATAAAGGGAAAAAATAAAAAGTTATCGGCAGGGAAAGAAGGAGCGATTCCCGCTGATCTGCAAAAGTGCGTTGATTTTCACAGCCATCTTTGCCTTGGGCTGGTTTACGGGTACTTGGCGGCAAAAGAAGCGATCCGTCTTTTCGGGCCGGACCGTTCCGGCGAAGAAGTGATGGTAATTCCCGAAAATGATTCTTGCGGCGTGGACGCTTTAAAAGTGCTGCTGGGGGTAACAACGGAAAAAGGCAATCTGATCCTGGAAAATTACGGCGAAAAATCCGGCGGCAAAAGAACATTCACCATTATCGGACGCAAGAGCGGCAGGGCTTATCGTTTAACGACAATAACCCCTTATCGTTACCGCGGTTCCAATGCAGCCGAGTTTCGGCGGCTTGATGAAAAGATCGGCGACAGAAAGCCCTCGGGAGAAGAAGGGGTGCGCCATCGTTTTTTAAAGGCCATGGATTTGTTGAATAGAGGTTTTGACGGTGCGTTTGAAACGGAAGAAATTCCTGTTTCAGAACTGCCTTTGTCAAACTTATAACGCAGAAAAACAGAGAGAGGAGAGTTGATTATGAAAAGGTATGGGTGGCGAGCGGCAATGTACGCGGTAGTTTCGTTCTTTATTATTTTGACTATTTTTTCTTCCGGTCTTTGGGCCGCCCCGTACTATCAGGGCAAAAAAATCAAAATTATTGTCGGGGGGCCTCCGGGCAGCGGGTTTGATAATGTATCCAGATTGCTGGCCAAACATCTTCCCAAGTATGTTCCCGGCAATCCCAAGATTATTATCGAACACCAGCCGACCGCCAGCAGCATGGTGGCGGCAAACTATGTATTTAATGTTGTTAAGCCAGATGGCCTGACCGTTGGAACCATTAACCCCGGCCTTTTGCTGGGCCAGTTAATAAAGATGGAGGGGATAAAATTTGACTTCAGCCAATTTACTTGGCTGGGGTCGGTCAGCAGCGAAATAACCCTGCTGTGCATCAGAGGTAATCTGCCCTATAAAACCTTTGACGAATTCAGGAAAGTAAAGGAAAAAATCCCCATTGCCGGCGCCGGACCAGTGTCCCGCTCCACCCAATTCAGTATTTTGGCGGAAAATTTTTTAAGCCAGAATATTAAGATCATATACTATGCTGGCACTCCTCCTCCCGGGCTGGTGATGAAAGTGGAGAGCGGGGAAACGGACGGCACGGCGACCGCATACAGTTTTTTAAAACCGGCGATTGATCGAGGCGCGCTCAGGCCGATTTTGCGGGGAAGAAATTCCAATCCGGCAACCAAATATTTGCCGGTTGATGAAGATTTAACCACGGATAAAATCGGCAAGCAGCTTATGGCCATCCGGTCAATTATGGACAACCTTTCCCGGCCGTTTGTTGCTCCTCCGGGCATGCGAAAAGAGACAGCGGACATCCTAAGAAAGGCCTTTGGTGATGTAAGCAAAGACCCCCTGTTTTTAAAGGATGCCGAAAGGCAGGGGACCCCGGTTGAATACACTTCGGCGGAAAAATCCTTGAATGAAATCAAGCGGATTCTTAATCAGCCGCCAGAAGTGGTGGAGGGGGTAAAAAAGTACTTAAAAATCTAAAACAATATATGCGGGGCGCCATTTAGCATCAGGCGCCCCTTTTTTTATATTCGCGGCCGTAAGGCGCGGTATTTGACTTTTTGGCGTTGTTTTCATATGCTGACAAAGCGATGTATCTTAAAAATATATCCATAAATAAAAAAATAAATAAAATGAAAAAAAGGGAGAGTACAACAAAAACATCAACGCAAAAAAAGTATGATAGGTTTTTAAAAGATGTTTTTGGGGCGGCGGCTAAAAGAGCCGGAGTCGGTAAAAATGGGAAGTTGCGGCTTATGGAAAACAGCGACGAACTCCAAGCCCGCATCACGGACATCCTTCAAGGGCTGACTGCGAACGGTCGCTTTGCGGATGAAGAAGTCCGGTCGGATTTTGGTTATGTTTCCGGGTATGATAAGCCCAAGGATATCTCGGAACAACTTCGGCTTTTGCGTCAATTTTTTCCCGGTTTTACCCGCGCCAATGAACGCTTCGCTAAACGGCCTCTTCCGGGCGGAGCCGAGGGATGGTTTGCGGTTCCCAAATGGGAAGATATCGCGCCGACATACAATGAAGCGTTTGGCATTGTTCTTGATTTGATCGGTAAATCTCGGAACGGTAAATTTTACAATTGGCGGGAAAATCAGCTTGGTCCGCGCCATCTTCGGCAATCAGCCAAAACAGCCGGAAAGTTTCGGCGGATGGGCAAAGAACAAAGGAATTGCGACTTTTTAATCTTTGCCGCCCAGCTTGGATTCATGCATCGGGGCTGTTCAATCCGCCGGGCGTTGGAGACAATGTCTGCCGAGGAATTCGGCCTTGATGGGTTTGCGGGTGCAGTCATACTGTTGACGCATCAGGAGCGCCTCAAGCATGTTGATGAACTCTATATGGATTTGCCGGGAGATGAGGTCAGTTCGCGGGGCGATGGTTTTTTTCAGAGCGGCTCGTCTTTCCATTTCCATATGGGTAAGATCAAATACGCGTCCCATTATGTGGCCAATGCCAATCCTCATTACGGTTCCGCGTCGGGTTTTTCCGGCAAATAGTTTTTGGTTCTTCGTTTTTTGTAAAAGCATTATCCGGGCTGTCCGAGATTTATCTCGGACAGCCCTTTATTTTTAGTAAAATATAAGGCGCGCGATCATAAAAAAAGACACCACGATTACTCATGGTGTCTCAAAATCAATATTAATTAAGGTACGGAAACGACTGTTCAGCTCAGCCATTCAATGAGGAGCCCCGCGGGGAACTGGATTTCCATTAACCAGACGAACAGGACGCAGAAGAAAAGAATTGTTGCGCCGGTTAAAAGAAGCGAGAGCCCCCAGCTTTCTTTGTTTTGGAATTTCAGATACGAAAAGATCAGCAGAGGGGTGGCAACGGGGAGGCCGAGAAAGACAGCCAGCAAAAAGAACAGGAATATCCACAGGAAGATGAAAATGGTCCGGCTGATCTCCGTTTTCCGGTCAATGCTAGAGGAAATTTCCACATCAAGCACTTTTTGTTTTGGATTTTCCTCTTTTTTCCCGAACAGCTCCAACAATAAATAGGCGGCAGCCAAAATAAGGATGCAAAGGCCGACGACCACCGGAAACAGGGCGGACCGGAAAGGCCATTTTTTTACGATCGCCGTAATGGCCACGCCGGCGCCGATGAACATCAATGCCAAACTTATCCATATTGCGCTGTTGTTTTTAATTTCCGTTTTCTTCATCGCGCAACCTCCATTTCTCCAGGAATCCCGGTGCTATGATGAAAAGCGCGATAATCAGCAGGATGGCGATCACTTGAGGCCGGTAAAGCCAGATGAACTTCTCGTATCGAGTTATGGTCGTAAAAAGATTTATTTCCGTAACCCGGCCCAGGACAAAACCCAGAATGAAGGGCGGACGAGGCCAGCCGCATCTCATCAGAATGTAGCCGATGCCTCCAAAAATTATCAGCACAACAAGGTCGCCATAGTGATTACTAGTGAAGGCGCCCACAAAGCACAAAAATAACAGAAAGGGGACCATCAGCTCTCCGCGGATCGTCGTGAGTTTGGCAATGTGGTTGATGAAAAGCAGCGAAACGGCAACGCAAACGATATTGGCGATGACGATTGTCCAGACCATGGAATAGGTCAGGGCCAGGTGTTTGGTGAGCATATCCGGGCCGGGCATAATTCCCATCACCATTAGAGCTCCAAGAAGAATGGCCATACCCGGACCGGAGGGAATGCCAAAGGCAACAACCGGAATCAAGGCCGCTCCTTCTCGGGAATTATTTGAGGCCCCTGGCCCCAAAACTCCGCGGATATCTCCTTTGCCAAAACTATCTTTCTCTTTTTCGTTTTTGGCGCTTTGCGTTGCGTGGGCGTAGGCGATCCATTGGGGTATGCCACCGCCGACTCCAGGCAGCAGTCCGATGAAAGAGCCGATAAAACTGCAACGCATTACGAGCCAGAAGTGCCGGAAGGTGTCTTTTATTCCTTCTATTGCCCCAGCTCCCAGCTTGCCGAACGGAACATTGCCGGCAATGGCTGTTTTTTGTATGGCCAGGTTTATGATTTCCGGAATAGCGAAAAATCCCACTGCCACCGGAACAATCTCCAGTCCGCCCCACAAATAGAATGTGCCGAAGGTGAAACGAAGGGTGCCTACTTGGCCGTCTTGTCCCACTATGGAGCAAATGAATCCAAACCCGCCGATCATCAGCCCCTGCAAAAGGCCTTTTTTCCCATGGCTGCTCAGAGAGGAAATGCAGGTTAGTCCCAAAATCGTCAGCATGAATATTTCTGGGGAGCCGAAAGCAAAGACCACCGGTCGCACGACGGGGATAATAAAAGCCAAGACCATTGCTCCGAATATCGCCCCGACCAAAGAGCTCGTCAGAACCGCTCCCAGCGCCCGACCCGCTTCTCCTTTTTTGGCCATGGGATAGCCGTCAACGATCGTGGCCACGGTTGTCGCTTCTCCGGGAATCCCGAACAAGACCGAAGTGATGTCCCCGGTGGTAGCGGTGACCGAATGCATGCCCAATAAAAAAGGCAGAGCTTCCCGGGGCGTCATAGTATAGATGAATGGCATCATAAGAGCCATAGCGGCCCCTCCTCCCAGCCCCGGCAGTATTCCTACCCAAAATCCTATCGCGCAGCCGATCAGCATATAGGTAAAGGGCATCAGCTGCAGGTTTATCAACAGTCCATCAATGCAAGCGTTTAGCATTTTTCCCTCCCTAATGTTATAATGTAATTATAAAAGAACTCCCCCTACTTGAACTTAAAACAATTAATTTATATCACGATAATCGTATTTTCGTCAATTTTTAAAATGTTAATTTCCATGGGAATATAGGAACGGCGCGCGGAGCAATGGACTTAGCGTCGTTGATTTGATAAAATATGGATAGTATTAAGCGATTTAAAATTATTTATTATGAACAGACGACTTGCGATAATAATTATTTCATTCATTGTTTTGTCGGGCCTGGGAATAGCCGGTTGGTTTTATTACAACGCGAACATTGTCAACCGAGACACAACGCTGGCGGCCTTTCCCAATAAAAGAAACAGCATAATATACCGCACATATTTAGGAAATTATTTTGACGGCGAAGATGTCAAGGTAAAGCTGTACAGCAAAGATCTGAAAAGCGGCGAATTCAAGATTTTTGACAACAATTTCACCAATTTTGGCGAAACATCGGGGAGAGATATTATTCAAAAAATCGCAAATAAGGAATTTGACGGAGGAGTGGTCGACGGCGGAGCGTTTTTGTTCGCCGTCAATAGAAATCTTCCGATCGCGGTCGTTACAGGATTGGGCTATAATCAGGCCTTAAACAGGAATTTCATTTTGAGAAAAGACATCAAAATTGGCTCTCCCGGTGAAATGAAGGGAATGACATTCCTATCTCAGTCGGGAAGCCAGGAAGAAGTAATGTATTTGAAAGAATTTTTTAAAAGCGCGGGAATGGACCCGGCCGTTGATGTGAAGATTATCGATCAGGTAAATAGCGCCAAAAGCTTGGAACTGCTGAAAGAAAAAAAAGTGGACGGCGGGATATATAAATCGCGGGACATAGAAACCATTTTAAAGGAAGATACAGGATATGTTTATCGCCAAATGGATTGGCTGGACCCACGTTTAAATTTTTCAGTTTTGGTCTTTAATCAGGATTTTATTAAAAATCACACAGACAAAGTGGAAAAAATAATCCGGGCCTACGGCAAAAGATTGAAATATGAAAAAGACAGGCCGGATTTCCAAAAGAATTTATCGGAAACCGGCGTCGAATTTGTTATTGGCGATTGGAAAGAAATCGGCGCTTTGCCGGAATATGATTATCCGCCAGTCGTTAATGTGGATAGATTATATCAACTCCAGGATCTGGAAATAAAATACGGCGTTATTAATAAAAAAGCGAGGATAGAGGACTATATCAACAATAGTTTTGCCGAAAGCATTCGTTGATCAGGCGAAGAAAGAATTGATTATGCGACATGACAAAACAACATTGAGTGCTATGCGTTTTTTACGGGTAAAAACGCCGCGCTAAAAATTAGCCGCGGCATACTAAAAGTAATTTAAGCTTAAAAAATGTTTGATTGGCTTTTCGGAAAAAAATCAAAAACGCGGATTGGCATTGATTTGGGCAGTTCGTCAATCAAGATTGCGGAACTCGGCCGGAAGGACGAACGGGCTTTTTTGGCGAACTACGGCTTAATTCAAGCAAAAAGCGAAGCGATTTTTAACATTGCCGACCTGAAAGATGCGGAATTGGCCGATATTCTGAAAAAATTAATCGCCGAAGCGAAAATTACCGGCCGGAGCGCCAATGTTTCTTTGCCGGTTGAAAAAACATTTTCCACGGTCATTTCCATGCCGATAATGCCGGAAAACGAATTGGCGGCGGCAGTTTCTTTTGAGGCGCAAAAATATGTGCCGGTGCCCTTGAACGAAGTGGTGCTGGATTGGACCGTGATTTCCGGCAGCCCGGGTCCGGCAAAAACCAGACCGGCGGGCGCGGCCGATTCCATTCAGGGCGGTCAAGCCGGCCAGGATCAGGCGATCCAGATATTGCTGCTGGCGGTGCCCAAAGAAATAATAAATAAAATAACCAATGTTGTGCGGTTGGCCGGATTGAGCGTGGACGCGCTTGAACAAGAGGCCTTCAGCTTGGTGCGCTCTCTTATCGGCAACGATAAGAATACTTTCATGGTGATAGATCTTGGCCGGCGGGGAACCGACATTATCGTGGTGGATCAAGGGTTTATAAAACTGAGCCATAATTTGGAATCCGTAAACAAGGACATTATCTTAATGGAAATAGATCGCATTGTTAACATTTTTCAAATGCGTTATAATAAAAAGGTGGGACAATGTTTGCTGACCGGCGGACGGGCGGGCGAAAAGGAGATGTTTGAATTTTTGTCCATAAAGCTGAAAGTTCCTGTTAAGATCGGCGACCCTTTTGCGCGTATCGGCCACGGGGTGGCAAAGGAACTGACGCTAAAAGAGATAGCTCCCCAATTTGCCGTGGCCGTCGGATTGGCGCTCAGGGAAATTTAAAAAGTAAAATGTAAAATTAAAATATTCGCTCCGGGCAATAATTGAATAAGTCGCGGAGCGGCGCTAAAATTTTAAACATGGATCTGCTTCCCAAGGAATATAAAACAAAAGAAAACGCGAATGGCAGCTTGCCCGGTTCCGGCTCGGGAAAGTTTGATTTGAAATCCGTCGATCTTTCCAGGTTGACGGATGTCGGCCAATCGTTAACGCGTCCGGGCATAATAATCTGCAGCATTTTAATGGTTGCCGCGCTGACGCTGTGGGGCGGGATGTTTTATTATAAAAATTCTTTAACCGATCAAATAATCGGCTTGAAAGACAAGCAATCCAAAGTTTTCAGCGACAAAGACAAAGAAACGGCCCTGAAAATCATCAATTTGGAAAAAAGTTCCGAGTCGGCCAAGGAGCTGCTGATTTCCCATAATTTCGTCTCCGAGTTTTTTAACAAACTGGCCGCCGCCACTTTGCCGCAGGTGCAGTGGCGATCGCTGAATCTGTTGGCGGCCGAAAGATCTCTTAAGCTTGGAGGCGCGGCGAGCAATTATTCCGTTCTGGCCAAGCAAATACTGGCTTTGCGGGAAAGCGGATTTTTAAATGTGTCCGTTAGCAAAATCAAACTTGATAAATTGGGCGGCGTCGCTTTTGAGGCGGGCTTGAATTTTGACCCCAAGTTTTTGCGTAAATAACAAAAAAGAAAATGAACAAACAGGGATTTATTTTGATAATTTTAATTTTGGCGCTGGGTTTTTTCATCTGGCAGATTTTTTTGCCGGCTTACGGCGATGTTTCTTTGTTGCGCAAGGAGCGCAACGCTTGGCAGGCGAAATTGGAAGACACCGTCAAGCTGAGACAAAAATTGGGAGAGCTCGACAAAAAATACAGCGCCCTGGGAAGCGAGGCCGAAAAAATGGCCGCGGTTGTGCCGCGAAAAGAAGATCTTTCCGGGCTTCTGGTTCAAATGGAAGCGCTGTCTTCGCAGAACGGCTTGATCTTGAATTCAATCGCTTTTTCTTCGCCGGCTAAAAAACAGGATGCCGCCGCGCCTTCCTCGTCCGGCGGCGAAAGCGTTTCGGCTTTCGCCAAAAACACTGTCTTGGACATCAGTTTAAGCGGCGCGGAAAACGCATTCAGGAATTTTTTGAAGGCGGTGGAAAGCAATCTGAGATTAATGGATGTTTCGTCTGTGAATTTTAATGTTTCTGCATCTTCCGAGCAGACCGATTTTCAGGTTTTAATCAATGCTTATTATCGCGAATAAATTTTATATATGGCGATTATTCCAAACGGAGTGAACAAAGAATTAAACATAGAAACGCAGCAGCGGAAAAAAACCGAGCAGATGAGCTATCTGCTGGTTTTGATCGTTATTGTTGCCGCGGTGTTTTTATATCTTGGGATAAAAGGCGATTCTTCACCCGCCAAGACCGGCGCGCCGGATGCCGACGCCGCGCAGACGGCCCAAGATAACAAACTTTTTGACGGTTTGCGAAAAGCCGATCTGGAAAATATGGTTTTTAAGGAGAAGAAATTTGAGGCGTTGACGCAAAACGGCGAATTTCCCGTAAGCATCGGCCAGCGGGGGAGAGAAAATCCATTCGCTCCGTATTAAGGTCGGGACGCGTGAATAACGAACAATGAATCGCGGATGATGAATTAGGGAAAATTGAATTATAATTCATAATTCACAATTCACGATTCTTTTTTTCTGTGCCCAATCCAGCCAATGAAATAAAGCTTGCTCAAGAGCGCGCCAAGGGGTTGGGCGTTCCTTTGGCCGACTTGACTGGCAAGCTGATACCGCCGCAGGTTTTAAGGGAGATGACCGAAGAAGCGGCGACTTTTTATCAGTTCGTTCCGCTGGAAAAAAGAGGGAATGTTTTGGATGTGGGAATGCTTAATCCCGATGACATAAAATCGCAGGAGGCCTTGCGTTTTATCGCCCAAAACAAAAATTTTGTTCCCAAGATTTTTTTAATTACGGATAATGATTTTAAGAATGTTTTGAAGCAATACCGCACCTTGAAAGAAGAGGTGGACACGGCCTTGTCGGAGTTGGAAAAAGAGTTGTCTGTCCGCGACGAAACGGCCGGCAATGAAGACAGAAAGCTGGAAGCCGAATCGGCGCTGGAGCGGGTGATGGCGGAAGCGCCGATAACTAAAATCGTGGCGGTCATTTTGCGCCACGCTAACGAAGGCCGGGCTTCCGATATCCATATTGAGCCGGTGGAGGACCGCTTAAAAATCCGTTTCCGGGTGGACGGAATCCTTTACACCAGCTTGCTTTTGCCTCGGGCCATTCAGCCGGCGGTCGTTTCCAGGATAAAAATTTTATCTTCTTTGAAAATTGACGAAACGCGGGTGCCGCAAGACGGGCGGTTTCATTCGGTCATTGACAACAATAAAATTGATTTTCGCGTTTCCACTTTCCCGACGGCTTTCGGCGAAAAAGTCGTGTTGCGCCTGCTGGATCCCAGCCAAGGGGTGAGGACTTTTGAACAGCTGGGGCTGGATGGTCATAATCGCCAGGTGGTTGAAGAAGCGATCGGCAAACCCTTCGGCATGATATTGCTTTCCGGCCCCACGGGTTCCGGCAAAACAACGACTTTGTATGCGATCTTGAAAACCCTGAACGAAGAAGCGGTGAATATCGTATCCCTGGAGGACCCGGTGGAGTATTATATAGAAGGCGTAAGCCAGTCGCAGATCAAGCCGGAGATCGGCTATTCATTCGCTTCGGGGCTTCGCTCAATCTTGCGCCAGGATCCGGATGTCATCATGGTCGGCGAAATTCGCGACAGCGAAACCGCCGAGTTGGCGACGCATGCCGCTTTGACCGGCCATATTGTGCTTTCAACCATCCATACCAATAACGCCGTCGGCGTGATTCCGCGGTTGACCGATATGGGCGTGCAAAGATTTTTGATACCCTCCGCTTTGTCTTTGGCCATGTCGCAACGGCTGTTGCGGCGGCTATGCACGGAGTGCAAAAAAGCGATTGAACCGGCGCCGAAAGTCAAAGAGCTGCTGGCGAGGGAAGTGGCAGAATTGCCAACGACGGCCAAGGAGAGCGTCAAGGATGTTGATTTTAAAAATTTGAAAATTTGGCAAGCGCCGGGCTGCAAGTTTTGCGCGCAAAAAGGCACCAAAGGGCGCATCGCCATTTTTGAAGCGCTCACCATGACGCCTCAGCTTGAGCAAATCGTGGTTGAGGGGGCGACGGAAGGAAAAATCGCCAAAGAGGCCGCGCGCCAGGGCATGACAACGATGAAACAGGACGGGATAATCAAAGTTCTGCGCGGCGTCATTTCTTTTGAGGAGCTTATCGGGTCGGTGGAGGTGCTGCAAAAAGAGGCGGCGGAAGAATAAATGCATTGAAGTTTTGCGGCGCCGGTCGGCGCGGCAAGCGCATCGGAGGTTCGCACACTTGATGTTTGACATTAAAATAATTTTATTATGTATGGCCGAAGAAAAAATCAAAATTTTACTCATTGAAGATGATAGATTTCTTTCGGAGATGTATGCTACCAAATTGACCGAAAGCGGTTTTATCGTGGAGACCGCTTTTAATGGAGAGGAAGGGCTGGCCAAGGCAGAAAATATAAAGCCCAAACTGGTCTTGCTGGACATCGTTTTACCCAAAAAAGACGGGTTTGAGGTTTTGGCGGCGCTAAAAGAAAAAGGGTTTCTGAAAGATATGAAAATCATTGCCCTGACGAATCTTGGGCAAAAAGAAGAAGTGGAAAAGGGCATGTCGCTGGGCGCCAGCGACTACATCATCAAAGCGCATTTTACGCCCACCGAAGTGGTGGCCAAAATTAAAAAAGTGCTGGGAATATAGGACCGCGGATTTTAACGCAGATCTACGACGCGGATATGGACGCGATTCAGGTAAGTTCAAATCATACGGATTGGTGTTAATATAGTAGTTTAGCGGTATTATAATAATTTAATTTTTGATCGGCGTTAAGATTCGCTTGTCGGATCGGCGCTCAGATCAGCGATATATGCCAGAAGATTATAAAAAAGAGATGGACGGGCTCCTGGAAGAGGTTATTAAGCGTGATGCGACCGACCTGCATATTTCAGCCGGCCGGCCGCCGATTTTCAGGGTTGACGGAGGATTGGTTGTTATGGAAGGCAAGGATCCTATTTCTCCCGATCACGCCAAAGGCCTTGCCCTGAGTCTTCTTAATAAGGCGCAGGAAGAAAAATTTTTGGCTGACAAAGATGTCGATCTTTCCATCGCGTATCAAGACAAGGCCAGATTCAGGGTCAATATTTACCAGGAAAGCAATAATATCGCGGCGGCGATGCGTTTTATTCCTTCCCGCATCCGCACGATAGAAGAATTGAGTTTGCCGCCGATATTGCATCAATTCACTCAGGCCTCGCAGGGATTCTTTCTGGTGGTGGGCCCTTCCGGGCACGGCAAATCAACCGCGCTGGCCGCCATGGTGGATGAGATCAACCATTCTAGGACGGATCATATGATAACCATTGAAGACCCGATAGAATATATTTTTCCGCAGGACAAATGCATCATTGACCAGCGCGAGGTGAGCGTGGATGTGGCCGATTTTCATCGCGGTCTGCGCGCCATGTTCCGCCAGGATGCGGATGTGGCCATGATAGGTGAGATGCGCGACCCGGAAACCATTTCCACCGCCATGACCGCGGCCGAAACGGGACATCTTATCTTCTCAACTTTGCATACCAACACCGCAGCCCAGACCATCGACCGCATAATTGACAGCTTCCCGCCCCATCAGCAGGGGCAGATTCGCATGCAGCTTTCCGCCACTTTGCTGGGTGTGCTTTCGCGCCGCTTGGTTCCGGCGGCAAAGGGCGGGCTGATAAACGCCGTGGAATTGCTTATCGCCAACTCCGCCGTGCGCAATTTGATCCGCGAGGGTAAAACCCACCAAATCGATATGGTGATAGAAACCAGCGTGGAAGAAGGGATGATATCGCTGAATCGGTCGCTGGCGGACTTGGTGAACCAGGGATTGGTCAGCTTTGAAAACGCGGAAATGTTTTCCAACAACCCCCACGAATTAAAGATGATACTGCAAAGGTAGAAAGAGACGCGGGAATTTTTACTTCTATTTTCTAAACCGCAGGAAGCAGAGAAACGACCGGGCCTTTCAATAATTAAGTTTTTGATAATTAAAAAAATCGATAATAAAAAATCATTGTTATGCAATTTGACTATATAGCCAGAACCAAACTGAGCGAAATGCAAAACGGCGTGGTTGAAGCGATCAACGAGAAAGCGGCCATCGCGGCGCTGCAAGCCAAGGGCTTGATAATTTTGGAATTGAAAGCGTTTTCCGGCTCCGCTTTTTCTCTGAACCTCAAACTTTTTCAGCGGGTCAAATCCAAAGAAGTTTCCATTTTCGCCCGCCAGCTGGCGACTTTGGTTTCGGCTCAGGTGCCGCTTTTGACATCGCTGCAGTCGCTGTCCAAGCAAGTGGAAAACGAATATTTCAAGGAGATCCTCTTTGAGGTGTCTAATGATATTGAAGGCGGAACTCTTTTTTCCAAGGCGCTGGCTCGCCATCCCAAGATCTTTTCGGAGTTTTTTGTCAATATGATAAAAGCGGGGGAGGCCTCGGGGGGGATGGAAAAATCCCTGCTGTATTTGGCTGATTATCTGGAAAAACAAGACCACTTGAATTCTCGGGTGCGCGGAGCGTTGATTTATCCGGGAGTGATTCTGGGGGCGTTCGCGGCCATCGCGGTTTTAATGATGATATTCGTGGTGCCCAAGCTCACAAGCTTTTTGCAGGAAGCCGGCCAGGAGCTGCCCTTTATGACGAGGGCGATGATCGGCACATCCAATTTTTTGATAAGCTGGTGGTGGTTGCTGCTCATTCTGATTTCCGGAGGGACCTACTACGCTTTTTACGCCGTTAAGAACAAACCCTCGGCCCGCCGGCAATGGGACCTTTTGAAATTAAAAATGCCGGTGTTCGGCAAAAGGGTTTTTGAAAAAATTTACATCACCCGTTTTGCGGAAAATCTGAGCACCCTGATCCAAGGCGGACTTTCCATTTTGCAGGCCTTGCAGGTGACCAGCGAGGTCTTGGGCAATGTCATATACCGCGACATAGTCATTGAGGCGAAAGAAAGCGTGCGGATCGGCGAATCGCTTTCCAGCTCTTTGGCCAAACACAAAGAAATGCCGCCGCTGGTCACGCAAATGATCGCTACCGGCGAACAAACCGGCTCCTTGGATGTCATTCTGAAAAAAATGGGGCAATTTTACAGCCGCGAGGCCGACACCACCATTGATACCATAAGCCAGCTGATAGAACCATTTCTTATTCTGCTGATCGGCGGCGGGGTTATTGTGCTTATTATGGCTATTTTGATGCCGATATATAATGTCGCGGGAGGCCTCTAAGCCGCGGATCAAAACGCTGATCCGTTGCGCGGATCTTAAGGCGGATCAGAGGGAAAGACAGTTTACAATAAAATAAAAATTAAAAAACCGTATTTTATCAGCGTTTAAATCCGCGTGCCGGATCCGCGTTGATATCCGCGGTGCGAAAGGAGGTGAAAAAATTGAGAAACAACAAACAGACGGGCTTTACCTTGATTGAATTGCTGGTGGTTATCGCCATTATCGGCATTCTGGCTTCAATCGTGATGGTTTCGTTGAATTCAGCGAGAAGCAAAGGCGCGGATACGGCCATAAAAGCGAATTTGAAAGCCGTAATGACCCAAGCGGAAATGGTCTACGATACGAATAGTTCATACGCGGCCGTTTGCGCCGACGCGACAGTCGTGAAGGCCTTGGCTTCGGCCGACTCGGCGAGCGGCGGGGCAACGGTTTGCAACAATCGGGCAGCCGACTGGGCGGCTTCATCAGCGCTTAAAAGTTCTAATTTTTGGTGCGTTGACAGCACAGGTAACAACAAAATGGTATTGGCCAATTTAGCGGCCGGCGTATATGCTTGCCCGTAATTTCACCTTAATTAAATTGCAGACAAAAACCATAGCCGCTTTTCGGGATGGTTTTTGTTTTTTTAAAAAGAGTGATATAATATGAGCAATAATACTAAGCATTAAACATATAAATATTTCAGCGTCCAAGATGGTCGGGTTTTGCGTCCGGACGCGTTTAGTTGTTTGTATGTTAAAATAACGCGCAAACGAAAGGATAGCGACGATTATGAATAAACAAAAAAAAGGCATTGCCCCGAGCAAATCAAAAGGTTTTACCTTGATTGAATTGCTGGTGGTTATCGCCATTATCGGCCTTTTGGCCACGATAGTGACGGTTTCTTTAAACACGGCCCGCGCCAAAGCCAGAGATGTGAAAAGGATCTCCGATATCGGGCAATTTAAGGTGGCGCTGCAAATGTATTATGACGCCAACGGCTATTATCCGGTCGGCCAAGACGGGGACGCCTTGGTGCTTTTAACCCCGGTTTATATCAACTCCCTGCCCAAAGACCCGCTCAACAATCTTGACTTCAAATATTGCGTTTCCGCTTCCCACGGTTATCATTTGGGAACCAATGCGCCGCTGGAGGCGGCCAACTCCGCCTTAAACAGCGACGCGGATAAGGCGGCCGCCGATTGCGCCGCGGGCGGCTTTGACGGCACGGACAATGTTTATGATGTGATTCCGTAGTTTTATTTTCATATTTTTAAAAAACAAAAACCATAGCCGCTTTTCGGGATGGTTTTTGTTTTTTATGTTAGAATATAATTGTTATTTCGCGTGAGATCTTTTTTTGTTGTCGTTCCGAACAAAACGAACGAATGACAATTAGCGACGATATGAGCTATTTATTCGACATCATAATTTTTATTATCGGTTCCGCCGTCGGCAGTTTTTTGAATGTGGTCATTTTCCGCCTGGAAAAAGAAGATATCGTCAAAAAGCGCTCCCATTGCCCGTTATGCGGACGGGTCCTGGCATGGCACGACCTGATCCCGATCCTCAGCTTTATTGTTTTGCGCGGCCGATGCCGCAATTGCCGCGAAAAAATATCTTGGCAATATCCGCTGGTGGAAGCGGCGACCGGGGCGTTGTTTGTCGCAATTTTCAATTTTCAAATCGCGGATCAGATCGATCTTATTTATCGGTTTTTTATCATCAGTTGCTGCGTCGTAATTTTTGTTTATGATTTGCGCCATTATATCATTCCGGACAAGGTTCTGTTTCCGGCGGTTATAATTTCGTTAATATATCGTTTGTTTGAAGTTTCTGGTCTTAAGGCAGGCCATTTGTTGGGAATCGGGAGCTGGAGATTGGAAATTCTTTACCCCTATCTGTTATCCGCCATCGCCGCCGCCGCGTTTTTTTTGTTTTTGGCGCTCGCAACGCGCGGCCGGGGCATGGGGATGGGGGATGTAAAGCTAACCTTTTTTATGGGGCTGGTTTTGGGCTGGCCCGGCATTTTATTCGCTTTATTTTCGGCTTTTTTTTCCGGCGCGGCGGCGGGCCTGGTTCTGATAGCGCTGAAGCGCAAGACCATGAAGTCGCAAATTCCCTTCGGCCCGTTCTTGGTATTCGGGACATTGGCGGCCTTGTTTTGGGGACAATTTTTGTCGGCTTGGCTCGGTTTCCTCGCGCTTTGCGGATAACCAAAAGGCCGCCCGCTTTTTTCGCGGCGCAATCTTTAATTTTTCACTTATTTATACGGATATGGAGGGGGACAGGCGAAAACGCCCCAATCGCAAGAAGTCCAAATGTGCGAATAGGGCTTGACAAGCATTTTTAATTGCAGTATAATAAGGGTAGGAAGAAAAGGGAATACCGGATGTTTCACGGCCCCTTAAAAACTTAATAAAACCATACCTCGGAAAGGAGGGTGCCAAAATGAAGAAGATAGCATTGGCAGTAATCAGTTTTTTGCTGGTTGCATCTGTCGCCCTCGCCGAAACCCCGATTATTATTGTGGGAGGCGTGGGTAGTAATCTGGAGCAAGTGAATGGTCTAAAGGACGGCATTCCCGGATCCATCGTAATTATTCCGGACAAGATGTGGCCGCTGTCTTATGCAGCCGAAGAGCTTCTCGGACGAATAAGAGAAGCGGGAGTAACCGAACAATTTATTGTCGTTGCTCATTCCTGGGGTGGTTTAATTGCCCGGAGGATTGACGCCGATAATCCCGGCTTGGTGGAGAAGATTATTACCATAGCTTCTCCGTCCGGCGGATTCGGTCCGGCGTTCGTCAGAGTTTTCTTTGACACAGGAGACAAAGAAAGCAAAACCCCGTTGTATGTCATCGCGGCATACAACAACTCAGCTCCCAGGTTTTATATGGGAACTGAAAAGAACGATGGTGTCGTCGACTTGAAATCCGCCTTGGATCTTCGAGGCAAAAAAGTTATTGACCAAAAGGTTGTCGAGGGCGAGCATACCGAAGTGCTCAATTCTCAAGTGGTCATCCAGCTTGTTAAAAGCTGGATGCGTTAAAGTTATTAAGCGCATAGTCCGCCAAACGGCTATGCGCTTTTTCTTTTTGGAAAGAGCATGATTTTGTTGATGCAAAAGTTGAGACGGCAAGCCCGGCTTGTTTTTTAGCGCAATAAAGTTTAACATAGAGAAAACTTTTTTGAAGTGCTATAATAGGGCAATGATTGATGATTTAGAGCATCGGAAAAAAAGATGGCCCGCGTTAAGCGCGGTCAAATTTGTTTGTTTGGCCGTACTGATATTCGTCCACGCCCATGTGGCGTTGGTCACCAATTCGGGCGTTTTCGTCAATCCGTTCGGCATTTTTTACAAAATTACCAGCAACCTTATGTATCTGGGCTTATTTTTGATTGCTTTACCGATAATCGCCGGCGCTGTTTTAAGAATGGACCTGGATAAAGGGTTCATTCAGGATAAGTTAAAGAATGATTATCGTCTCGGCGGAATAATAAAAATAGCGACTTTTCTATCATTGGCTGGTTTTTTTATGAATATGATCACTTTCGGCATCGGTTACACTTTTTCCTGGAATGTTTTGCAATTGATTGGCTTATCGTTAATTGTTATTGTTTTTTTGCTGAAAAAGTTTTCTGTTCGCGCTGTTGGCTGGTTCGGGCTGGCCGTTTTGCTGGTAGCCGATCCTCTAAGGAATATTTTGGGAAACTGGGACCACCTGTATTTTGTCGGGATTTTTATCGGAGTTCATAATGCTTTTATTTTTTGGCCGTTTTTTCCTTGGTTTGGCGTGGTGGTATTCGGATTTTTAGTCGCGCATTATTATTTGAAATATCAAGACAGCGTTAAATTCAGGGTTGGGTTATTTGCTGCTGGCGCGATTCTTTTATCCTTGGCCGTTTCGCGGGGCGAGGCCTCGCCTTATTTGGATCCTAATTATGTTTGGGGTCCCAGTATTTTTCAGCCAAAGATCGGCTGGGTACTGGCGGCATTGGGGCTTTTTTGTCTGCTGGTGGTCGTAGCCAACACTTTTTTAAATAACAGCCGCTTTAGCAAATATGGCATAATAAACAGCTACGGCAAGGGAATTCTTTGGATCTATGTGGCGCAAATGTTCGCCAGTCAGAAATTGTCCTGGCTCGTTAAAGATTTTTTCCCCATGGATGAGCCGTCTCTTGCTTATTTTATTTTGCCGGTCGGTTTGCTCGGTTTGGGCTGGCTGATCGGAGCGCTGAGCATCAGATTTTTGCAAGAAAAATCAATTGTCATCAAATTAAAAAGGACTCAATGAACAAACGCTTTTATTACGATAATGATATTTGTATTGTAGGCCTGGGATGCGTTTTACCGGACGCCGGCAATCCCTCGGAATTTTGGCACAATCTTTCGGCTGGGAAATGCTCCATCAGGAAAGTGCCGGAAGAGCGGTGGCCGAGCCGTCTTTATTTTAGCCAAGACAAAAATGAGCCGGATAAGACCTATTCTAATGTCGCGGCCTTTGTGGAAGAAAGGCAACTTGAGAAATTGCGCGATAAACTTGGTCCTGATTTCTCCCAAAGCAACCGGCTGCAGACGATGGCACTGGAAGCAACCGAGCAGGCCCTGTCCGGTTTGAACCGCGAAACACTGGCCAGAGAAAGGCAAAACACGCCGATTTTTTTGGGCTGCATGGAGCTGGACGAGGCCTTTTCGCTGGTTAAGTTCTATCGGCACACGGAGGAGTCGTTAAAGAGACACATTGGCAGAAGTAATTTAAAAAATCAGAAGCGGATCTTTAAATCAATCAAGGAATATTTTAATCGGCGCGAGACAAAGACAGAAATCATGGTTTCTTCGGTGCTCACAACTTCCGTCATAAACTTGATCAAACAAAAATTCTGTCTCCAGGGAGAGGGCGCCTTGATTGACGCGGCTTGCGCCTCTTCTTTGGCGGCGATTGACGCGGCTGCCACGGCTTTAAAAAATTATCAGGCGAACTTGGCCATAACCGGGGGAGTGGAGAGCAATTTGTCTCCGAACACTTTTATTTTATTCAGCAAGGCCGGCGCTTTGTCGCCCGGCAAATGTTTGCCTTACGATAAAAAAACTGAAGGATTGTTGCAGGGCGAAGGGACGGTTATTTTCGTTTTGCAGCGTCTGGCCGACGCGCTTAAAGATAAAAACAAAATTTACGGTGTGATAAGATCAATCGGTAGTTCCAGCGACGGCCGGAGTTCTAGCTTATTTTCGCCGAGCCAAGGTGGCCAGGTCTTGGCTTTTAAACGGGCATACCGGAGTTTGGACAAAAACAGCGTCAGCTATATTGAGGGCCATGGCACTGGCACGAAAGTGGGCGATAGCACGGAATTGGCGTCTTTAAGTGAGTTTTTTGTCGGCCAACGGCTTCCCGTCGGTTCGGTAAAATCATTGATCGGCCACACCAAGGGCGCAGCCGGAGCGGCCGGACTGCTTAAATGCGTTTTGATCTTGCAAAATAAAGTGATTCCGCCGGTCAAATATTTTGAAGCGCTCATAGTCGGCCAGAATAAGTCCGTATATATCAACAAAGAGCCGGTCATGCTGGGAAACATTTCCCGGCCCCTGCGCTTGGGAATCTCTTCTTTTGGGTTTGGCAATATAAATTATCATTTGGTGCTGGATGAATTCAATGGCGGCCAAGAAATAATAAAAGCCAAAAAGGGCGGAGCGGCCAGCCCCGTGGTTATTTTGGGCGGCAGCTCCATCTCTCTGAAAAAAGTTGATTTTAATTTGATAGCGGCAAAATTTAAAATTCCTCCGCAGAGCTTGCCGCACATGGACAAGAGCCAATTGAATGCTTTGTTGGCGGTTGCTGCAGCATTGGCCAAGGCCAATATGGAAATTGATTCGCTGGACAAAGAAAATGTTAAGGTAATTTCGGCCGGCTGCCTGGGCTTGGATTCGGCCATTGATTTTGACAAACGGATCAGGCATTGGGAGTTTAAAGACGCCTTAGCTTTTCTTGATAAAAATTCGTTGGAGCTTTTGATCGGGCATAAAAACAAATTTCCCGAAGCGACCGAAGATACCGGCCCGGGCGTCTTAAATAATGTCGTTGCCGGCAGAATTTGCAACGCGTTTGATTTTAAAGGAAAAAATTTCAATGTTGACGCCGATTTCAATTCTTTTGACGCCGCCTTGAATATTGCCGGCCGTGAACTGCAAAAACAGGATGGCTTAATTATTCTGATCGGCAGCGAAGAGAAACTGAATAAGAGCAAGCTCAAAATTGAAAGAACAAAAATTCACTGCTTGATTTTATCCACTCTATCTTTCGCCCAAAAGAACAATTATCCGATCAACGAACTGATTAAAAAAATAGATTACCATGAATAACAGCCGGGGATATTATTTTGGCGCTTATCGCGTTGAGGCGGAGCAATACCTGGGAGCAGACTTTTCCAGGCGTTGTTTTATTTTTCCCGGGCAGGGCGCTGCTTTTCCTGGAATGTTCAAAAAACAATATGCGGACTTTAAAATAATCCGCGATAAGTTTAAGCAAGCGGATTCTTTGGCGAAGGAACTTGCCTTGCCCAAAATATCAAACTATATTTTGCAGACAGAGGGCTTAAAAGAAGAAACATTGCCGATTGTCAGGAATCTGGCCTTGTTTACCCTGGAAGTGGCGCTGCATGAAATTCTTGTTGACCAGAAAATCATTCCTCAAATCGTGACAGGCCACAGCTTTGGCGAATACGCGGCGCTGGTGGCGGCGGGAATAATTTCATTTGAAGAAATGTTTGATATTATTTACCATCGCGATCTTTTTTGCCCCAAGGCCAACGAAGCGGGATTTATGATGGCCGTTAACGCCAATGAACAGTCAACTAAAAATATTCTGGCGAAAACGGAATTTTATGTCAGCAATCTTAACAGCCCTGGCCAAACCGTTATTTCGGTCTCGCCCGCGGCGCTGGATGAAATTAAGCGGCTCTTGGAGAAGAGCAAAGTTAAGCACAAAGTTTTATCCAATGTGCCCCAGCCCTATCATTCTCCTTATCTTGATCGCGCCAAAGACAAGATAGAGAGGTATCTTAAAGCCAAGCGGCTGGAATTAAAAAAACCGCAAATTCCCTTGTTTTCTTCGGTTACTAAAAAAGTAATTGATCAAAAAAATTTCAAGGAAGAAGACATAAGATATATTTTAACGAACCAGATGGTTATTCCGGTAAATTTCATCCGTCAGATTTCGACTATTTATGATCGGCGATGTTTTAATTTTATAGAATTGAGCGCGAGCGATATTTGGACCGGCTTTGTCAGGGATATTTTGACGGGCCGGCCTGTCAAGACCGGTTCGGCGATAAATCTTTTGAAGATTCAAAAGCCGAATGCCCCAAAAATTATCAGACAAAAAAATAACAAACTTTTTTCCTTGATAAGCAAAACCATCGGGAAAATCACGGGCTACGAAATTGAGAAAATTTCCTGGGAAGACCGATACCAGGAGGACTTGGGGATTGACTCAATAAAAAAGGCGGAGATATTACTTAAGGTGCTCAAAGAGTCAAAAATTGATCCCGGGGACGATTTTAACACTTCCGGTTTTGGCAGTATTAAAGAGACGATGGCCTATTTGGAGGGCGCGGGACGGCGGGCGGCGAGTAAACGAGTCCCAAAGGCGGCTGTTAAAAAAGAAGCGCGCTTTGAAAGGTGTATTTCTGTTTGGGAAATCGCGCCTTTGAAAAATTATATTTTTGAGACGGCCGGGAAAACCGCTTTTTTGTTGATTCATTTCAAAGACCTTTTGAGTAATCACGAGAAATCATTGGATAAGATCGAGTCGTTTCTTAAAGAAAAGGGAAGGGGAGAGCGGCGCAATATCATAATTTTTTCGGACAATTCGAAATCCAATTTCAATAATATTTCCGTTGATGAATTTCGGCAAAGCGTTATTTTAAAAATAATTCCCGCTTTTAAATTTTTTAGGCGGTTGTTAAGAACCATTAAACAAGAGAGTTTTAATTTGGCGCTGGTTTCGATTGGCCAAAGGTCTTTTTATGCTGCCGGGTGCGCCTCATTTTTAAAGTCAGTCAAAAAAGAGTCGCCGGGGATATTTTTCAAACACATTCATTTTAACCAAAACAATAATTTGAAGGAGTTGGTTGATCTGGTTGAAAAAGAAATGCGCGACTCCAGCGGCGCGGATATTCTTTATCAAGACGGTCGGAGGTTTAAAGCCGTCTTAAAACGCGCGGCGGAGACAAAATCGGCTGATTTGAACGAGAAATCAGTGGTAGTAGCGATAGGCGGGGCCAAGGGCATCGCTTTTTCGCTCATAAAAAATATTTCTCGCCAATATCGGCCAACAATTTATCTGATAGGCAAAAGCCCGTCAAATAACGAAGTTGTGCGGGCCAATGTCGCGGAATTGAAAAAAATCAACCCCGAAATATATTATGAGACATTGGATGCCGTTGATATTGAGGCGCTGAACAAATGTTTTTCAAAAATAAACGATAAACACCAAAAAATTGACCTGGTGATCAATGGCGCTGGCGTAGTAAAAATCGGATTTTTAAAAGACAAGACAAACGAGGAGATAAATTACGAGTTTGGCAATAAGGTTTATCCGGCGTTTAATGTTTTACACTTGGCTTTAAAATACCGACCCAAGAGAATTATCAATTTTTCCTCGGTAATTTCAAAATACGGCAGCGCCGGCCAAAGCATTTATACCTCGGCCAATGCGTTGATCAGCCGCCTGACGGAAGAGGCGGGCTTAATTTTAAAAAACCTCGGTTCAAGCGCTGTAACCATTCATTGGCCACCCTGGGACAACACGGGAATGACCAAGGATCCGGGTGTGGCGCAAAAACTGAAAGAATACGGCGTCTCTTTGTTAAAAACGGATCAAGCGGACCGCTTGTTCCCGTTTGATATTATTTCGGCTGGACGCGAGCCGGTTTATTATTTGGCCGAGCCGGATCCGTTTCTCTACGGCTTCTCGCTGAATGATTTTCAGGCACATCAGGTGCTGATCGGCAAAATATCCGATCCTTTCGCCTTGTCGGTTGCCGGGCTGGCTTTTAAAAAAACCTTTGATTTGGCCGAAGACATTTATTTGCGCGATCATAAAATTATGGGCGTTTGTTCCGTTCCGGCCGCTGTCGGCATCAGCATGTTTTTGCGCCTGGCCGAGATGTGTTATGGAGAAGTTTCGGTTTTGAAAAATATCGTTATTCACAATCCCGTTTTGGTCAAAGAGGAACCGTTAGCGTGCCGGCTGGAAGCGGAAAATAAAGGAAAAGCGATAACGCTTTCTTTAAGATCCAATATACTTCATTTTTCCGGCTTAGCCGAAAACAGCCCGGCAAAAAAAATGGGCCGTTTTGCTCTGAAGGAAGCCAAGCAGGAGGTTTTAATCAGGTCAATTTATTCGGATTATTATTTTAAGAACGGCCTTTATCTGGGACCCGTCTTCCAATCGCTGGATAGAGTTTTTTTGGACGGCAACGAAAAACCGTTCGTCAGGATTGACAATTCCAAGTTGCGGCCGTTGTTTGGCCTTGCGCCGTATGATAAATTAATTCACTGGATTGACGCTTCTTTTCAGGCATTGGGCGCGATAGGGTTGAAGCACAATCGCCAACTTATTCCGATAAAAATTTCTCAGCTTAATATTTTTTTACCGGACAAACTTTCAAATTATTTTTACATTATTCCATCCGTTGGAAATTTTAAGTCGGACGAAGCCAGAGGTAAAGCAGTGGTGGTCAACGAGGAAGGTGAAGCGGTGTTGGAGATGACCGGCGTTATTCTTAAGGTCATCAATCAATACGGCGAAAATAGATTGGAGACAGTCAAATACCAAAAAAACAAATGAAGGCGAAAATAATTTTTCAAAAAATAAAACCAGGGCCAGCCAGCAGAGAAGAACAGAGGGCAATGGCGCGCGCGTTGATTTTGCGGGCCACCGGAAAAAAACTGGCTCATTCTCAAACAGGCCGGCCCTTGGCGGGCAAAGCAATGGATGTGTCAATCTCTCATATGAACGATTTGGTGTGTGTCGGTCTGGTACCAAAGCCCTATCGGATAGGGGTTGACATTGAACGGATTGATGTCGAGTTTGATGCGGCGTTGTTTTTTGGTCCGGTGATAACCCGAGTCGAGCGGGTTTTCTTCAGAGCTTTTTGCGAAAGCAACAATCTTTCTTTGCCTTCCGGAGTCGCGGTCTTTTGGTCGGTTAAGGAAGCGTTTTTTAAATGTTTGGACTATGATTTAAAGCCCGGGAAAATAAAAATAGCGGCCATTGCCGGGAACGGGGAGGTCAAAATTGATTGCACCGATGAGATTAAGGATTTAATGGCCGAGAGGCGGCTGAGGATGTGTTCCATTAAGACATTTTTTGATCGGAAACGCAATTATGCTCGGGCAATAATGGAAGAGATTCGGTCATAATAGTTATCCACAAGATTGGGCTTGTATTTCAAGGGCTGAAATGTGAAAATATAAGTAAGGATATGTGGCAAGACAGGTCAAAAAATTTTTATATTATTGTTTCAGCCGCAATTATTTTAATTGTGGCCGCTTTTGTCTATTTTGCTTTTTTTCTTTACAAAGAAAGATCAGCGCCGGAAACGCCTTTAAGCGGTTTCTTGACTTTAACTTTAAGGCCGAGAGTGGAGAACGCCACCACCAGCGTTTATTTTTATAATCTAAAGGATAAAAAATTCACCTTTTTAAACGATAAAAATTCTTTGAACATAAATGCTCATGGTTTGCCCAGCGGAGACGCGGTTACCTCTTCCAGTTTTTTCGCCGCGGCCGGGACACCCGATGAAAATGTTTTTCAATTATATCAAGTTGACATGAAAAACAATTTCATGAAAAAACAAATAACCAGCAGCCGCACTTTTTTGAAAAGACACCCGGAATTGTCGCCCGATGGCCAAAAAATCGCTTTCATGGCCAAACAAAAATTAGATAATAACGCGACCTCCACCAGCATGGATGACTGGTCTGTTTATGTGACCGACTTGAACGGAAATGAAAAACTTTTAGGGCCTGGCGCCTATCCGCAGTGGTCGCCGGACAGCAGGAAGTTGTTATTCTTGCGCTCGGAGGGTTTGTATCTTTATAACCTGGAAAAAGAGATTGGCGCCAAGGTTTGGGGAATGGCAGATGGCCGGGCGGTTTTGCGCATGAACATAGATGTTTCTCGGGACGGTTCACATTTGGCCTGGTCTGTGCCCAATAATCACCAGGTGATTTTGGCTAAAATTTCTTCCTGGGAGCCGTTTAACTTGGGCGAGCAAAAAACAATAGACGAGGTTTTCGCTTTTTGGCCGGTGTTTTCGCCCAAAGGCGAATATTTGGCGGCCATCACCGGTGACGAAGAGGGGATCGGTGTGGCCAAACCATGGGTGACGATTTATAATACTGAGACCCTGGAATCGCAAAAGGTATTGGACTTGAATTATTTTTCGGTTAATGCGATGACCTTAACCGACTGGGGAATATTAAATTAAAATCATGGGATTTAAGATACCAGAATTCGGTAAAATATTGATTGTGGCCGCGATAATTTTTTCTGTTGTTTTTTTTAATGTTTCTTTGGCGTTTGCGGGAGGAGTAATATCAACAATTGTGACAATTGCTGCGTTCGTTCCTGCTGTCGAAGTTTTCGTTCGTTGTGAAGTTGGCGACAATGCTCTTGGCATAACTGAGTGTGGCGACGGCGGAAGTGGAGGGACGCCTCAGGGTGGTTCGGCCGAAGGTGGCGTGGTTACTGGCTGTTGGCAATATTGCGCTGGTGAGGGCGGTTACTGTTCGTTCTCTGGCACAAAGGTAGTTCGATATGGTGAAAGAGGAACTTATGTGCAGGATGATTTTACTGGCGGAACGGCCTGTACTAATGGTGTTTTTGGCGATCCTCTGCCGGGCGTAAGCAAACACTGTGACTACTCTATTGATTGTTGCTCGGCGGTTAACGGCGGCTGGTCCGACTGGTCTGATTGGGGCGCCTGTTCGCCTTCCGACGGCAACGATTCGCAATCTCGAACCAGAACATGCATTAATCCGGCGCCGTCTTGCGGCGGCTCGGACTGTTCGGGGGCTCCCAGCGAAAGTAGAGTTTGCAATAACCCGCCCAGCGCCACCAATCTTTTGGCCACTCAACCCGATTATTGTTATTCTGGGCCCGGCGGGCTGTTCTCTTGGCTTTTCACGGACCCCGATACCGGCGACACCCAAAGCGCGTATCAGGTGCAAATAGACAATAATTCCAACTTCTCTTCGCCGGAAATCAACACCGGAAAAGTGGTGTCTGCTTCCAATTCTTATTCAACAACAGCTGGTGCGCTGGCCTATGGCAATACTTATTATTGGCGCGTTATGGTTTGGGACAATCACGACCTCGCTTCCGTCTGGGCCTCCGGTTCTTCTTTCGCCACGCCCGACCATCAATATCCCAGTGTTAATTTTTCCTGGGCGCCAAAATATCCTTCTGTCGGCGAAACGGTTCAATTCGCCGACCAGAGCGCGGTCTTTGGCGGAGCCGGCAAGCAATCATGGCTGTGGTCAATTCCCGACGCCGCCTATGTCGGCGGGACCAACTCTTCTTCCCAGAATCCCCAGGTTAAATTCACTTCTCTTGCCAACGAGACCGTCACTATGACCTTGACCGACTCCGACGGCCTGGCTTGCACCGCCACCAGAATCGTCACCTTGCGCTTTTCCTTGCCCAATTGGAAGGAAATCGCACCGTAGCCGATTCCGATTTATCGCACATTCAGAACGCCCCGCTTGGCGGGGTGTTTATATTATAAAAAAGTGTTATAAAATAAACACAAACCCCATTGTGGCACGCCTCGATGCTTGGCATTGGGAATAATGTCTTCGGGCTTGACAATCTTTTTGAATTGATATATAATATATCTATCCTGAAATAGGGGGTAAATTCTTTAACAATGAAATAATAAAGGAATATTCCGGATTCGTCCGGAGAAGGAGGTAGGGGAAATGAGAGCGAAGACAAAGATGCTGTTGGCGGTGCTGGTAATGATTCTCACGGCCGGGTGTGCAACATATAACACTCAGGGTGCCGTGCCTATGATGGGCCGCATTCCGCAGAATCAATTAGGTGTTGTGGAAAAAGACGGATTGAGTATATCTGTCTACCCGGTTAAAACGGAAGAGGAAGCAAAACGATATTTTGATGACAATTTGTTGGACGATGGAATATTGGCAGTTTATTTTGTCCTTGCCAATAAGACATCAAATAGTTTCAACATAGATGCTCTGACCCTGAAAACGGACGAGGGAGTTGTTGTTTCTTCTTTGGCGTTGGATTTAGTATACGATGCCGTAAAAAAGGATTATGTCTGGCGCGCCGGTCTTTGGGGGGCTGGGACGGGAATGGCCGGGTTGACGATATCGCTTTTTCACACCCGCAGCGTAAATAAAGATGTTAAAGCTGATATAAGGGCAAAAAGTATCGAATCATCAAGCAAAGAAATAAAACCCCTGGACACGGTGCAAGGGTTTTCCTGGTTTAAATTGCCGGACAAGATAGCGGAGGATAAAAAAGGCGTTAACGGATTACCCAAAGGGATGGTACTTAATCTTTCTTTGGAATCGGCGCCAGAAAAAAAATTAGTCAAGTATGAAATTCCCATATCTGACTTGACTGATTAGTTCAAAACATGCCCGGGTTGAGCGCCGCTCAATCCGGGCTTTTCATTTTTATTAAGCTATATAAACATTTTCAGCGGGCCGTTGTTGGTGACCTGCGGGCGCAATTGTGGTATAATTTAAAAAACCATGGGAGAGAACCAAAAGCAAAAATATCCGGTTTCACGGGCTCTTATTTTTCCGTTCCGATTTTGGAGGAAGGGGCAGAAGGGGTTTTCCATGATAGAACTTTTAGCGGTGATATTCATCATCTCGCTTATTTCCGGTTTAATCGCGATCAGCTATTGGAACTCACAAAAACAATATAGCGTTTCCAAGGCCGCGCAACGGCTGGCGGTTGACTTGCGCCGAGTTCAGAATATGGCCTTGTCGGGCGCAACGCAAGGCGCTGTCGCGCCCAGGGGCTACGGCCTTTATGTCCAATCCGCCGGCCAGTATCTCCTTTTTTACAATGCCAATGCCGATACCGCTTATAACGACTCAAGCGTTTCTCTCGGCGCGACCGCGCTGGAAAACGCGGCTTTATCACCGGTCGGCGCAAGCATTTATTTCGTTCCGCCGGCACCCACCACTTTTATCAACGGAGTAAACGGCGGCTCGCAGACATTCGTCATCTCCAGCGGCGGGCGATCAAAAAGCGTGGTCGTTGATTTCGGCGGAAAAATAGATATTGATTAAGCGTTTCTATGAAAAACTTTTTTAAGGACAAAAAAAACGGTTTCTCAATGATTGAGGTCATTGTTTCTCTTTTTATCATTTCAACCGCTTTGACGGGAGTGATGACGCTTATCAGCCACACTGTTTCTTCCAGCGGGGCGAGCGCTTCAAGGTTGGCGGCCGCGGAACTGGCCCAGGAAGGGATCGAGGTAGTCAAAAATATCCGCGATTTGAATTTCGACGCCAACGGCTGGGATGATTGCTACTCCACATATGTCGGCACGAACGATTATCTCATCCAGTATAACGACATCGCTTTACGGCCGTTCATCAGCGAATATCCTTTAAGATTTGATTCTTTGTCCGGGCTTTACGGCTACGATGCGGGCGCGGACACGCCGTATAAACGGAGGATAACTCTATCAAAAAATCCTAGCGGTTCGGATGAAAACGAGATTTTGGTCACGGTCCAGGTGACTTGGACCGAAAAAGGCCGCTCCAACGCCTTGACCGTTGAAGACCGGATCTGGAACTGGCGGTAGAAGCGGCTAAATGAAAACGACCGATTTCGCCATTGAAAATTTATCATTAATGATTTGAAAAAAGTGTTTTTATGCCCAAGCATCAAGAAAAAATAAAAAATGGTTTCACTCTCATTGAGCTGCTCGTGGCGATGGCGATTTTCAGCGTGGTGATTTTGACCGCCGTGAGCATTTTTACGGTCGGTATGGGCGGCACAAAAAAGATTTTCGGCCAGCAGGCGGTGCAGGAATCAGGCCGCTTTATTTTAGAGTCGATATCAAAAGAAATTCGGATGAGCGAAGTGAATGGTTTAAACGGCACGCTCCTCGCTTCTTTGCCGGACGGCTTGAGCGGGCCATATGCTTCTTTGAGAATTATAAACGCGGACAAACAGACCATCGATTATATTTTTAACGAGGCCGACAAACAGGTGAGCCGCGCCGGTTCGGTTTTAAATCCCAACGACATAAACGCCTCGGGTAAGTTTTATTTACTCAAAAACGGCAACTTGCAGCCCCGCATCACCGTCATTCTGGGTTTGGCCAGCAAAACGGAAGAAAAATACAGGGCGGCCATCAATTTACAAACCACCGCTTCCTCAAGGGAGTATGCGCAATAACCGCGGATAAAAAATGAAAAAATCAACAAAAAAAATCTTAAAGGGAGACCAGCGCGGCGCGGCCACGATTTTGCTGTCGTTCTTCGTTATGAGCATTTTATTGATGATAGCGCTGGCCGCGGCCAGCATTATGATCTACCAGATAAGAATGTCCAGAGAAGCATCCCAATCCGTGCCGGCGTTTTATGCGGCCGACGCAGCGGCGGAAAAATGTTTGTATCAATTGCGGAAATTGCCGCCAAACAGCGGCGATGATTGCACAAAAAACAACAAGACCATCCAGATAAATTTGAATAACGGCGCGGTCGGATTCGCCGAGGTTAAAGGCGCCAATACTCTCCAGGCGTGGGGAATATTCGGATCAACCCGGCGCAACCTGGAATTAACCTGGTAGGGAGCGGGAGGTGTGATTTTGGCTCCGGAAGGGGCTTTTAATTTTGGCAAAAAAGGGATAAAATAAAGGTGGAATTATGATCAAACAAGAGGCCAAAAAACGCATAGACAAGCTGAAAGAGGAGATAAACTTTCATCGCTACCAGTATCATGTGCTGGATAAGTTGGATATGTCCGACGCGGCTTTTGATTCGCTTAAAAACGAGCTGGAAGAGCTGGAATTACGCTGGCCCGATTTGGTGACGCCGGATTCTCCGACTCAGCGCGTGGGCGGACAGGCGCTGGATAAATTTAAGAAAATTACCCATTCCGAACCCATGCTGTCGCTTAACGACGCGTTCGGCGAGGAAGAGATCAAAGCGTGGGTTGAGCGAGTGCAAAAACTGGCGCCCCGCGCGCAATTCTCTTATTTTTGCGAGTTGAAGCTTGATGGCTTGGCCGTGGCACTGATTTATGAAAAAGGCGCACTGGCGCGGGGCGCCACGCGGGGCGACGGCAAAGTAGGCGAGGATATCACGCAAAACATTAAGACCATTGAGGCCATTCCTTTGGCGTTGCGCATTCCCAGCGAGAGCGAATTGAAAAAAGAGGGATTTGGCGAGCATCAGATAAAAAAAATCTTGTCCACGCTGAAAAGCGGCGCGATAGAGGTTCGGGGCGAGGCGATAATGACCAAGCGGGTTTTTGAGCAGTTGAATAAAAAATATAAAAAAGAAGGCCGGCCCCTGCTGGCCAATTCCCGCAATGGCGCGGCCGGCTCTCTGCGCCAGCTGGATCCGAAAATAACGGCCGAGCGAATGCTTAGCTTTTTTACTTATTCAGTTGTAACAGATTTCGGCCTGGAGCGGCACGAGCAGGAACATATCCTGGCGCGCGCCTTGGGTTTGCCGTCATTTAATCACGACAGCCGAAAAAAATACGCGCAGCGCTGCGCGAACCTGGAAGAAGTGATAAAATTTCACGCCTTTTGGGCCAAGCACCGGGATGAACTGCCTTTTGGCTGCGACGGCGTGGTGGTGGTGATAGATGATGTGGCATTGCGGGCAAAACTGGGAGTGGTGGGTAAAGCGCCTCGCTGGATGCAGGCGTATAAATTTTCCGGCGAAGAAGCCACAACCATCGTGGAAGACATTATTTTGCAGATCGGCCGCACGGGCATTTTAACGCCGGTGGCGGTGTTGAGACCGGTTAGCGTCGGCGGAGTCACGGTATCTCGCGCTTCGTTGCACAACGAAGACGAAATAAGGCGGCTTGATCTCAAGATTGGCGATACGGTTATCGTCCAGCGGGCCGGAGATGTTATTCCGGATATCTTGCGGGTTCTGTCGAAATTACGCACAGGCAAAGAGCGTGAATTTCATATGCCCAAAATTTGCCCGATGTGCGGCGGCAAAGTGGAGAAGCGCGCCGTTAGCGCGGGCAAGGAAGGCAAAAGCGTGGGCCATTTTTGCGCCAATAAAAATTGCTTTGCCGTCAATCGCCGCCAGCTTGGGCATTTTGTTTCAAAAAGCGCTATGGATATCGAGGGCTTGGGCCCCAAAATAATCGACCAGTTGATGAAGGAAGGCCTGGTCCGTGATTCGGCCGATATTTATGATCTGAAAGAAGGGGACCTGACGCCTCTGGCCAGGTTCGCGGCCAAATCGGCCAAAAATGTCATCGAGTCGATCGATAAAAGTCGGCAAGCGCCGATAGCTCGCTTTATCAATGCACTTGGAATATTGCATGTGGGCGAGGAAACCGCGATAGATCTGGCCGATCATTTCGGCAGCATGGAGAAATTATCCGAAGCGAGCGAGGAAGATTTATCCGCGCTGGCAAATGTCGGCCCGGTGGTGGCCCAAAGCATCGCGCAGTGGTTTAGCGAAGCAAAAAACCAAAAACTCCTTGCGCGCCTGCTCAAAGCTGTTAAAATCAAAGAGCCGAAGGTTTCAAAGAAAAAACAGATTTTTAAGAATATGGCTTTGGTGCTCACGGGAGAGCTGGCCGGCTTGAGCCGCGACCAAGCCAAGGCCGCAATTCGCGAGCGCGGAGGAGATGTGGCTTCGTCCGTTTCGGTTAAAACAAGTTTGGTTGTGGCAGGTGCGGAGCCCGGGTCAAAACATGATAAGGCCAAGGAGCTGGGGGTAAAAATAATCGGGGAAGAGGAATTTTTAAAGCTTTTAAAATAGCGACACCAATACACAAATGACACACGAATGGCACGAATCAATTAGTGTCATTCGTGCCAATTCGTGGATTAGTGTCGGGTTTATATGTTTGATGTAGCCCATATCGCCAAATTAGCCCGCTTAGGATTGAGTCGGGAAGACGAAAAAAAATTCGCCAAAGATTTGACGGCGATTTTGGATTTTATCGATAAATTAAAGGAAGTTGATGTCGAAGGCGTTGAGCCGACTTTGCAGGCGACGGGCTTAAATAGTGTGATGCGCCGCGACGAAGGAATCAAGCGGCAGGAAGAAAGCCGGAAAAAACTTTTGGCCAACGCGCCGGAGGCGAAAGATAATTATATAAAAGTTAAAGCTGTCTTTGATTAGAATCTTTTGCCGCTTTTTTGCCGGCCCCGTAGAACGGGGTAAACGCCAAAGCGGCGGAAAAACCGCCGCCTGACGATAAAATTTTGACAAATTCGAATTCGCCTCGCTAAAATCACCGCGAACAACTCGTTTCGCTTTCTCGTCCCGCCGGCGATTTTAGACGCTCGGCTCATCGCGAATTTATAACAAAATTTTTCGTATGGGCGGTTTGCAAACTTGAACTCCATGGAATTAAAAAATCTGACAATCTCCCAAGTCCACAATGGGCTTAAAAATAAGGAATTCACCGCCAAGGCATTGGTGAAGGGGTTTTTGTCATATATAAAAAAAGAGGACGCCAAAGTCCATGCTTATTTGTCGACGACGGAAAAGCTGGCGCTTGAACAAGCCGAAAAAGTCGATGAAAAAATTGCCGCCGGTTTGAAAATCGGGCCGCTTGAAGGCGTGCCCTGCGCCATCAAAGATAATATTTTGGTTGAAGGAGAAAAATGCATCGCAGCTTCCAAAATATTGGCCAATTATGTGGCGCCCTACGACGCCACGGTCATCAGGAAATTAAAATCGGCGGGCGTGATATTTTTAGGCAAGACCAATATGGATGAATTCGCCATGGGCTCTTCCACGGAGAACTCGGCATACGGGGCGACTAAAAATCCCAACGACTTAGAGCGGGTGCCCGGCGGCTCTTCGGGCGGTTCGGCCGCGGCCGTGGCGGCGGATGAATGCGTTTTTTCTTTGGGCTCGGACACCGGCGGTTCCATCCGCCAGCCCGCTTCTTTTTGCGGAGTTGTCGGATTTAAACCGACTTACGGCGCGGTGTCGCGCTATGGCGTTATGGCGATGGCTTCTTCTTTGGATCAGATAGGGCCGTTAGCCAAGAATGTGGCCGATTGCAAGATGGTGTTTGACGCTATAAAAGGAAAAGATACGCGCGACGCGACCAGCGCTAACCCCCCAGCCCCCCTTTTAAAGGGGGGATTAAAGGGGGTTAATAATTTGAAAATTGGGATCCCCAAAGAATATTTTGCCAAAGGCCTTAATAAGGAGGTGGAAAAACTGGTAAGCGCCGCCATCGGCAAATTGACCGCGCTTGGGGCTAAAATCGTGGAAATAAGTTTGCCTTATTCCGAGTATGCCTTGGCCTGTTATTATATTATTATGGCTTCGGAGGTCTCGGCGAATCTCGCGCGTTTTGACGGGATAAAATACGGCACATCCGCGATTAGCGATAAGCAATCAGCGCTTAGCGGCTTACTGGATGTCTATTTGCAAAGTCGCGGCCAGTATTTGGGTGCGGAGGCGCGCCGGCGCATTATGCTGGGAACTTATTCTTTGTCTTCCGGTTACTACGACGCTTATTATCTGCGCGCGCAAAAAGTGCGCACCAGGATCGCCGATGACTTTAAAAAGGCGTTTGCCGGAGTTGACTTGATAATGACGCCGGTGGCGCCAACGACCGCTTTTAAAATAGGCGAGAAGATCAACGACCCCGTGACGATGTATCTATCCGATATCTACACCGTGCCGGTGAATTTGGCCGGTGTGCCGGCCCTATCAATGCCTTGCGGCAAGATCGGAAAATTACCCGTCGGTCTGCAAATAATCGGCCCGCATTTTTCGGAGGACTTGATTTTTCGGGTTGCTCAAACCATTGAAGACGCAATGCGATTCTAATCTGCGAATAGCATCTATTTTTTCTTTTTTTGTCATCCCGGCCTTGAGCCGGGATGACAAGATGGGGCGAGTAGCAAATAAAGTAGAAATTTTATATAATAATTGTAAGTATGATCACATATTTTCTGGATCTCTATGACCTGATAGTCAATTATTTCGGCTCTGCCAATATCAGCGCGATAGTTTTGATATTGCAAATTACCAGCTGGCTGGTTTCCGTATTGCTTTTATGGATGATAGTGGTTTTGCTGAAACGATCGGACGCGGGCTGGTGGATAAGGGAGGGCGCTTTGGCTAAAAATTTTGCTTACGGGCTGAATCCCAATCAGCGCTGGGAGCAAGTGAAAGCGCGCTTGCAAAAAGGGGACGAGGCGAACTTGAAACTGGCGGTCATTGAGGCCGACAATTTAATGGACGAAATTTTAAAGCGCATGGGTCTGCCCGGCGCCACTTTTGAAGAGCGATTGAAACAAATAGAGGTTCAAGAAGTTGGGAGCGTGGATAAAGTTTGGGAAGGGCACAGGACCCGCGATATGATAGTGCATCAGCCCAATTTCCATTTATCGCAGGAAGAAGCGGAAAAAACAATCGCCGATTTTGAAGCGGCATTGAGGGAATTGGAGTATTTGTCGTAAGGGCGAATAAGCGCATTTAAGCACTTTTAAGCTATAGCTTAAAAGTGCTTAAATAAAGATAACCTCATTATTTTGCAGGTTATTTTTATTTAATTCAGCTTGCTAAATTCAATATTTTTAGTTATACTGTCAAGGTCAACTTATCGCGGGGTAGAGAAGAAGTATCTCGGGGGTCTCATAAGCCCCAGACCCCGGTGCAATTCCGGGCCCCGCAACATATTAAAATATTAGCGCCGTAAATTAAATGGTGACAGAATTTAGTTCAGGCGTTATTATTTTTTATAGAGAGGGTGCATGGCTGCGTAGCTCCCTCCTTCGCCCAAATTGCATTTGAGCTTCGGAAGGGCAAGAAGTTTATTTATTACATCACTTGCCCATCGAAGCTCCGATGAAAATCGGAGCGTAGTTGGGCTGCGTAGCTCAGTCGGTTAGAGCGGGCGCTTCATAAGCGCCAGGTCAGTGGTTCGAGTCCACTCGCAGCTACGAGTTTTATCGTGAAAATGTTTATGGGCCGTTAGCGTAGCCAGGCTTAACGCGTCTCCCTGTCACGGAGAAGACCACGGGTTCGAATCCCGTACGGCCCGCAGCGAACAAAGTGAGCGAAGGGGTGTAAGCCCCGCCGCAGAAAACCGCCTGTTTGGGCGGTTTTTTAGGTTATTTTACCCTGTGTGTTTGCTGCGTGTTTTATCCACATTCGGTGCTTGTTTTTTGATTGAAAATATACTAAAATTAAAGTATAAAATAAACGCGGAAAATGACCTTAAAATCGTATCTCTGGGGCATTGGTCTGGCCAGTTTTTTGGCTCTAATTTCTTTTACGGCAATTTTATGGTTTGTTTCGCCCGACGGCGGAGGCGCCGGTATTTTAATTTTGCTGTTTTCCAGCTTATTTCTGGCGCTGTGCGGGGGGTTCGGTCTGGCCGGTTTTTACTGGCGCGGCCGGCGCGCGGGAAGGTTGTCCGACAGCTTGCTGACGGTTTCGTTCCGCGAAGGGACCCTGCTCGCTTTGTTGCTGGTCGGATTTTTAATAATGAATGTTTACCGGGTTTTTTATTGGTGGACGGCGCTGATCTTTTTGATCTTAACCGCTGCCATTGAAATGGCGTTTTTATACCAAGAGAAAGAACAATAAAACAAGTAAAATTATTATGGCAAAAAATAACGGCCAAAACGGCAAGAACGGCAACGGCGGCGATGGCGGCGATGGCAATGTTGCCAACGCTTCTTATGAAGCCAAGGATATTTATGTTTTGGAGGGCTTGGACCCGGTGCGCAAACGCCCGGGAATGTATATCGGCTCAACGGGCATAGACGGCGTGCATCATCTGGTTTGGGAAGTGGTGGATAACTCTCTCGATGAGGCCATGGCCGGCTTCGCTTCGGAAATCGAAGTGTCTTTTTTGCCGCAAAATCGCGTTCGCGTGAAAGACAACGGTCGCGGCATTCCGGTGGACATTCACAAGCAAACGAAAAAATCGGCCTTGGAAACCGTGCTTTGCACCTTGCACGCGGGCGGAAAATTCGGAGGAGAGTCATATAAAATTTCCGGCGGTTTGCACGGAGTGGGCGTTTCTGTGGTCAACGCTTTGTCCATTTGGCTGCGCGCGGAGGTCTGCCGCGACGGCTCTTTGTATGTTCAGGAATATTCCAAAGGCAAGCCCAAGCACAGTGTGAAAAAAGTCGGCAAGTGCGACGCGCAGGGCACCACCATTTATTTTGAACCGGATCCGGAAATTTTCAAAGATATCAGATTCAACCGGGACACCATTATCGGGCATTTACGCCAGCAGGCATACCTTGTGAAGGGCACCAAGATAATTATCCGCGACTTACGCCAGGTTAATAAAAAAGCCGAGGAATTTTTCGGCGTCTGCCAGGTGGCTGGCAAGAAAAAAATCATCATGGAAGAGCGCGGCCCAGACAAGGGCGAGCGCTCATACGGCTTTTTCATTGAAGGCGGAATCGTCTCTTATGTAAAATTTTTGAACAATGACAACGAAGTCCGCCACACCAACATTTTTTATGTTAATCGCGAAGAAGAGGGTCTTCAAGTGGAAGTTGCGTTTCAATACACCGATGATCTGCAGGGCTACGAAATGAGCTTTGCCAATAATATTTATACCATTGAAGGCGGCATGCACTTAACGGGTTTTCGCACCGCTTTGACGCGCGGGCTCAATGATTATGCCCGCAAGAATAATTTCCTGAAAAGTTCCGACGAGAATCTGACGGGCGATGATGTGCGCGAGGGAATAACGGCCGTGATTTCCGTGAAATTGCGCGAGCCGCAATTTGAAGGCCAAACCAAAGCGAAGCTGGGCAATCCAGAAGCGCGCACGGCGGTAGATACCGTTGTGGCCTACGGCCTGGAAGAATATCTGGAAAAAAATCCCAATGACGCCAAGGAAATTTTAGGCACCTGTATTTTGGCATCCAAGGCTCGCCAGGCGGCCAAAGCGGCCAAGGATACCGTTTTGCGAAAAGGCATTCTGGAGGGCTTGGCCTTGCCGGGAAAATTGGCCGATTGCTCTTCGCGCAAGCCGGAAGAATCGGAACTCTTCATAGTTGAGGGGGATTCGGCCGGCGGCTCGGCCAAGCAAGGCCGCGACCGGAAATTCCAGGCGATACTGCCGTTGCGCGGAAAAATTTTGAATGTGGAAAAAGCGCGGCTGGATAAGGCCTTAACCTCCAAAGAAGTTAAGGCGTTGATAATCGCCCTTGGCACGGCTATTGCCGATTCTTTCGACATATCAAAATTGCGTTATCACCGCATCGTCATTATGACCGATGCCGATGTGGACGGCGCGCATATCCGCACCTTGCTTTTGACTTTGTTTTTCCGATATTTTCAGCCCTTGATAGACGCGGGAAATATTTATATCGCCCAGCCGCCACTTTTTCGCGTGGCTAAAGGCAAAGATGTTAGATATGCGTATGATGAAGCCGAAAGGGATAAATTGATAGGGGAATTCAAAAAGTTGAAAGCGGATAAAGCGGCGGCTAAAGCTGCGGCCAAAGGCGGCAAGGTGGCCAAAGAAGAAGCGGAAGAAAGCGAGAGCGAGGTTATGGAAGATGAAGAAAAAATCAGCGGCGTCAGCGTCCAGCGCTATAAAGGTCTTGGAGAAATGAATCCGGGGCAGCTTTGGGAAACCACTATGGATCCGGCCAGGCGCATGTTAAAACAGGTGAACATCGCCGATGCCAAAGAAGCGGATAAAGTTTTCGATATTCTGATGGGCGATGAAGTCGCGCCTAGGAAGAGATTTATTCAAACGCATGCTAAGAATGTTGTGAATTTGGATATATAAATATATATAATTTTGTCATCCCGGGCTTGCTTGCCTCGCCGAAGCATTGCGAAGGCGGGACCCGGGATCCAGGCCCTGGATTCCCGCTGGAGTTTACCCCCACTTGATGTGGGGCGGGAATGACATATTATGTTGTTGTTTATAAACTATTGACAGATAAAGCGGCGGAGAGTATTCTACAGCATAGATACTTTAACCCCCGCGAGGGGGTTTTAAAAAACAAAAAAATACGAATATGTTCAATCGCATCATCACATTCTTCAGCGAGGTGAAAGCTGAGCTTAAAAAAGTCACCTGGCCCACGCGCCAGGAAACCTACAACTATACTTTGACGGTGGTTGGAATTTCACTGGGCGCGGCTTTGTTTTTGGGCTTGGCGGATTTCGTCTTTCAACTGTTGATGAATAAGTTCATTATTTAGCAAAAATTTTTATTATGGCAAAACAGGTCTCAAGGGGGCGGAATTGGTATGTTCTGCATACTTATTCCGGATACGAAGAAGCGGTGGCGCGCAATCTGCGCCAGCGCATTGACTCAATGGGCATGGAAGATAAGATCTTCAGTGTTCTGGTTCCGATTGAGAAAAAGATCAAAATTAAAGCGGGTAAAAGGAAAGTGGTGGAAGAAAAGATCTATCCCGGATATGTCCTGGTGGAAATGATTGTAACGGACGACTCCTGGTATGTTGTGCGCAATACCCCGAGAGTTACGGGTTTTGTGGGCTCAGGCACAACTCCCACTCCCATTTCGCCCGAAGAGATAAAAGAATTGCAAAAACGGATGGGCGTTGAAGAGCCCAAATATAAAATGGATATCGTTTTGGGCGATTCGGTTAAGATCGTGGACGGGCCGTTCAAGGACACTGACGGCAAGGTGGCGGAGGTTGATGAAGAGCGCGGCCGCCTGAAAGTGCTGATTTCCATGTTCGGGCGCGAAACGCCGGTGGAGCTGGACTTTTTACAGATTAAAAAGATATAAACAGTAAAAATACGCCGCACGCTTCTGGCCGCGTATTAAATAAATTTATGGCAAAAAAAGTAAAAACATTATTGAAAATGCAGTTGCCCGCGGGACAGGCGACTCCCGGCCAAAAGGTGGGCCAAGCGCTGGGCCCCCACGGGCTTAACCTGATGGAATTTTGCAGCCGTTTCAACGAGGGCACGAAAAAGAACATCGGCGATGTCATTCCGGTGGAAGTCATAATCTACGAGGACCGGACATACGAGCTGAAATTCAAGACCCCGCCCGCGGCGGATTTGCTGCGCAAGGCGGCCGGCATTGAAAAAGGCGCAGCCAATCCTTTAAAGGAAAAAGTCGGCAAAGTTTCAAAAGATCAGATCAAGACAATAGCCGAGAAAAAGATGGCCGACCTGAACGCAAACGACATCGAAGCCGCTATGAAAATAGTGGAAGGAACGGCGCGCAGTATGGGCATTAAGGTAGAGTAACTATTGATGTCAGACATCAATAGTTGGGCATAAAAGCAAGCTTCCAGCGGAGCTTGCTTTTTGTTTTTGGGCGGTGTAAATTTAGTATACTGACGAAGATAAACTCTATCGAAATGATGAAAATAATTTTGGGGCTGGCGGGAGAAATGGCTTCGGGTAAGGGGACTGTCGCCAAATACGCGACGGAAAAATATAGCGCCAAAACCCGGCGTTTTTCAACAATGCTGCGCGATGTGCTGGACAGGTTGTCGCTGGAACAATCGCGCGACAACATGCAAAAATTGTCTACTGTCTTGCGCCAGAGCTTCGGCGAAGATCTATTCGCGCAGGTCATGGCGGAAGACGTAAAAAAAGAGGCCGGCGAAGTTATAGTCATCGACGGTATCCGCCGTTTGGCCGATATAAAATTTTTAAAAGCCAATCCGAAATTCAAGCTGACTTATTTGGAGGCCGATATGAATATCCGTTATGAGCGTATCGTGAAGAGAGGAGAAAATGCGGATGATGCCAAGAAAACCTTCGATGATTTCAAGAAGGCGAATGAAGATGAGTCGGAGCTGCAAATAAAGGATCTGAAAAACCGCGCTGATTTTTTAATAGACAATAATGGGAGTTATGAGGAATTGTATAAACAAGTGGACGAGATTTTAAAGAATTAGAGCATTTTTTATATTTTTATCATCCTGAATTTGTTTCAGGATCCATGGCTGAGATGCCGAAACAAGTTCGGCATGACAATAATTTGTCTTTTTTAAGCAGCCAATCACTATCTTTATGGCAAAAAAAGCAAAACTCGAATCAAAGATTATAAAATACAGCCGGCCGAATTGGGACGAGTATTTTTTGGGATTAATAGAGCCGTTGAGCAGGCGCGCCACCTGCGATCGCGGGAGAAGCAGTGCGATAATAGTGAGCGATAAAAATACCATATTAACCACCGGTTATGTCGGTTCGGCTCCAGGAGACAAGCATTGCGACGAGGCGGGGCATTTGATGGTTACTCTTATTGACAATAAAGGCAATCAGTCCCAACATTGCGTGCGCACTCTGCACGCTGAAGAGAACGCCATTTTACAGGCGGCCATGGACGGCATCGCTCTGCGCGGGGCCACGCTTTATTGCAAAATGACCCCCTGCATCAATTGCGCCAGGCGCATTGCCAGGGTCGGCATCAAAAGGGTAGTGGCGCAGAAAAGATACCACGCCGACGCACAAAGCCGGGAGCTTTTCAAGAAGGCGAAAGTCAAGCTTGATATAATCGACGATTCTTTGGAAAATTATGACAAGCAATGATAAAAAAAGCGAAAAAATCATTCTTGCTTTTTTTGTTCCATTGAAGTAAATTAGGTGTATCTCATAACGCAGGAGGAATTATGAAACAAAATCTTTACGGAGGAAGATTTATCGTTCTTGAGGGCTTGAACGGCTCGGGCAAAAGCGAACAGGCCAGGCGCTTGAAAAAGCATTTTGCCGAGCGCGGCTTGCCTGTTTTTTTAACTAAAGAGCCGACTCAGCGCACGGGAGCGGGAAAGAAAATAAAGGATATTCTGGAAGGCAGGGAACAAGCAGCTCCTTTAAAATTACAGGAATTATTCGCGCAAGACCGCTCCGAGCACTTAGAAGAAGAAGTTATTCCGATGTTGCGGGAAGGCAAAATAGTCGTGAGCGACCGATATGCCTTTTCTTCCGTGGCGTTTGGCAGCATCGATGTGCCATTGCGCAAGCTGTTGTCGCTTAACGATGATTTCCTCTGCCCGGATAAGGTCGTTCTTTTGCGTGTTGATCCCGAAGAATGCTTGCGCCGGATAAACGGCAGAGGAACAAATATTCGTATCTTTGAGAAGTTGGAAAAGATGCGGAAGGTGGCGGCCAATTACGAAATGTTGGCTCGGTCAAAGCGTTTCAGCAAAGCGTTTGCCGTGGTTGACGGAGAAAAAAGCGCGGAAGCGGTGCATCAAGAAATCTTAGCGGTTTTATAGGATAATCATAAAAAGGAGGAAAAGATGATAGAAGTAAAATTAAGAGCAGAAACAATATTAGTGGAAAGATGGCAGGACAGAATTTATCGTGTGATTTCGGCGTTGTTTAAAAAGAGGGACGGTCTTTTGCTCTTGGCCAGCCACGCGGCGCAAAAATGTTATCAGGCCGAGTCGCCAAAATTGGGCAGCCAGATCAATGTGAAAGGCCGTCTTTTTGAAACCAGCCATCACACGACCCTGGAGCATCATTATTTCACCTTTGACATCGAAGGCATCGCGGTAAGCGATATCACGCTCGGCGCGCACCTGGATCATCCTTTCTACAATTCCGACCAGCGCAGCGGCCGTTTTTGCGCCAAAATGTTTTTGAATCCAGATTTTCCTTCCATCGAAGAATACATCCGGATACTCTGGCCGGACTTGCCGGCGGAGTCGTTGAAGCGGGTAATGGATTTCGCAAAAAATGGCGTAGAAATTTACCATCGCCATATCGAAGCGGCGACGAAGCTAACCGCCCAAACCATCGCCAAGGAGCGGCCCAATGCCCCGGCAAAGTATATAGAGGCCAATGCTCCCAAAATCGCACAGGAACAGCTGCGCTCGTTCATCTCAGCGATTTTTCCGACCGGGTTTGATCATACTTTTGACCTGATCGGTTTGGTGTCTCTTTATAAAGCGGCCTGGACTCCGGGCTTAATGCATCTGACGCAAAAAATGGCGGATCTGGTTTTGGCGCGCCACCCGGAAGTCGCTTATATGTTTTCCCGCCGGGGCCGGACTTGGTCGCCAAATATTTTGCGGATTGACAGCCGGGTAAAATTCAAACCGGGATTAATTTTGGCAAATCTGGGCGATATTGATGGCCAGATTGTCCTTCCCGAGCCGGAAGATATGTATCCGGTGGACTTGCTTCATTTTCTGCCCGAATATATGGATAACAATATCCATGATGTGAAAACCTCGGTGGAAATTTCTTTGGCCTGCATGGGCCAGGACCAGCGCCATCGCACCATTCGCCGCGGCAAGCCGGTTTTGACGGGCAATTTTTATCTGCCGCCGGTTATCGCGATGCTGCCGAATATGGCCGGAATTGCCAAGGAATATCTGTATGCATGGCTGGATTTGGCCAAATCCTTGCCGCCAACCCTATCCGCGGCTATCGCGCCTTATGGGGCGATGGTGTCCTACGACAAGAAGGGCTCGCTCAATGCCATTTTTCACGAGCAGGGCAAGCGTCTTTGCTGGTGCGCCCAGGAGGAGATATATCATCTCGGTCGTGGTCTGCGTCAAGGCATAGAATCGATTCGCGGCAATAAAGCATCCCTTTTGAGTGTGCTTGAGCCGCCGTGCTTTAAGACAGGCAAATGCGCCGAGGGGGCGCGTTATTGCGGCCGCGACATCGATTTGCGCAAGTCGGGGGATTATTTTTCTGAAAGGAAGGTATAGTCAATTATTCTTAGAGCGGAGTCGAGAAGTTAAAATAGTTCTCGACAAGCTCGAACAATAAAAATAGCGTCATTGATTAAACGGGGGTTTTCTGGTATAAATTAAATATCAAGAACCCCTTTTTTATTTGCGCCGTTTCAAATTTTAAGATGAAAATTCAGGTTAAAAAATTATCAGCCGAGGCGAAGTTGCCGAACTTTGGGAGCGAGGGGGATGCGGGAATGGATATCTATTCATCGCAAGATGTTGTTTTAAAGCCCGGGCAAAGGATTTCCTGTCCGACCGGAATAGCCATTAAAATTCCGGATGGCTTTGTCGGTCTTATTTGGGATAAAGGCGGGCCGTCGCATAAATTCGGCATAAAGACGCTGGGCGGGGTTTATGACAGCAACTATACCGGCGAATATCTGATAGGCCTGGTTAACCTGAGCCAAGAGGACTTTGAGATAAAAAAGGGGCAAAAAATTGCCCAGTTGCTTATCCAAAAGATAGAGATGCCGGAAATTGAAGAAGTTCAGGAAATGCCGGCGACCAATAGGGGAGAAAAAAGATTTGGGAGCAGCGGAATAATATAATCGCTGATTGACGCGGATTTAACAATACACGGATTAACGCGGAAAGATTATGGATAAAAAAATAAACAAGTTAATCAAAAAAGAGATTGTTCGCCAGCGGGACGGGCTGACTTTGATTCCTTCGGAAAACTACGCTTCCGAGGAGGTCTTGCGCGCTATGGGAACGCCCTTGTCCAATAAATACTCGGAGGGTTATGCGCGCAAAAGATATTACGGCGGCAATGAGTTCATTGATGAGATAGAAAGCGTGGCCGTGGAGCGCGCCAAAAAGTTATTTGGCGCCGAGCACGCCAATGTTCAGCCGCATTCCGGTTCCCAAGCCAATGCCGCGGTTTACCTGGCGCTGCTCAAACCCGGCGATAAAATTTTGGGCTTCAGTTTGGCCAACGGCGGGCATTTGACGCACGGCTCGCCAGTCAATTTTTCCGGACAGATGTATAATTTTGCGCATTACGGAGTTGACGCAAAAACCGAGCTTGTCGATCTGGCGAAGGTGGAAAAAATCGCATTGGAGCAGAAACCCAAGCTCATAGTCGTCAGTACGACCTCGTATTCGCGCAAGCTGGATTTCGAGGGTTTTTCAAAGATCGCCAAAAAAGTCGGCGCTTATCTGATGGCGGATATCGCCCATATCGCGGGTCTGGTTATCGCGGGCGAGCATAGTCATCCCTTTCCGCATTGCGATGTTGTTACTTCAACGACCCATAAAACCTTGCGCGGCCCGCGCGGCGGGCTGATACTGTGCAAAAAAGAGCTGGCGCGTCTTATTGATAAAGGCGTTTTCCCTGGCACGCAGGGCGGGCCACTGGATAATATCGTGGCGGCCAAGGCGATTTGTTTTTTGGAAGCGATGGCGCCGGCATTTAAAAAATATCAGCACCAAGTCATTTTAAACGCCCATGCTATGGCGCAGGAATTTGCAGAGCAAGGAATAAGAGTTGTCAGCGGCGGCACCGATAATCATCTAATGGTTTTGGATCTGACTGATTTTAATTTGGATATGCGCCAAGTGCAAAATGAAATGGATAAACTCGGCATATATTTAAATTGCAATTCTATTCCCAACGATCCGCGCCCGCCGTTCAATCCTTCCGGCATCCGTTTGGGCTCGCCGGCCATTACCACCAGGGGATTTAAGGAAAAAGACGCGGCATTTTTAGCGGGGCTGATCGCTCAGTTGCTTAAGGATTTTGAGAATAAAAAATTGCGGAGTGAGATAAAAAAGGAAGTGGAAATACTGGTAAAGAAGTTTCCTATATATAAGGATTTTAGATATTAGTTTTTTTCCTCGCTACTTTTCTGGCAGGCAGAAAAGTAGCCAAAAGACCTGCGCCCGAGCGTAAAAAATAAAGAAAATCTGGCTCGTCTCGCTAAATTTGCTATCCGCAACGCCCCGACCTGACGGTCGGGGCCCCACCACAGCACGCAAATTTAGACGCTCAACTCGCCTCGATTTTCTGATTATTTTTTCGCTATGGGTGGGGAATCCGAATCATTATTTATAAATTTAATGAAACTTTTCAACGGTAAAGCACTGGCCAATAAAATTTTAAAGGAATTGAAAGAAAGTGTGAGCAAGGAAAAAAGAGCACCAAAGCTGGCGATTGTTTTGGTCGGCGATGATGAGGCCTCCAAGCTTTATATAAAACTGAAAAAGGCGGCCGCCGCCAAGGTGGGCATCGAAGCGGTTGAGCACAGGTTCGGTGCTCAAGCCAAGGAAGATGAAATAACCTCTTATATCAAACATTTAAACGAGGATACGGATGTTAACGGCATAATCGTCCAACTGCCCTTGCCGGCGGTCTTGAATGTCGACAGAATTATTGATGCCATTGATCCGGCCAAGGATGTTGATGGATTTCACAAGGAAAATAAAAAACTGCTGGAAAGGAGCAAAGAAAATCTGATACCGGTCTTGCCCTCGGCCATCCTGGCGGTATTGCAGGCGGCGATGAAAAATAAATTTGACAGTAAGAAGATGTTGGCGCTGGTGAACTCCGAAAAATTCGGAGAGACCTTGAAAATAATTTTAAAGCGCGAAGGGGCGGATATTGATTATATGGTGCGCAATACCTGCGTGGTTTTTGGCGCGGAAAAAAAAATAAAAGAAGCGGATATTTTGATATCGGTTTGCGGCTGTCCGCAGATGATAAAAGGAGAGATGATAAAAGAAGGCGCAATCTTAGTAGACGCCGGTGTCACTCGGTATCACGACGGTAAGGTGGCAGGAGATGTAGACGCAAAAAGCGTAGAAGGCAAGGCGGCGTTTTTAACGCCGGTGCCGGGAGGCCTTGGCCCATTGACCGTAGCACTGCTTTTGAGGAATGTTTATTTGGCTTCAAAAAAAGAGTAGAATATAGATATGCCAGGTAGTGAAAATTCGGCAGTTTAGTTAACTATCACTAATTGGCAAAATTTGATAAAACTATAGAATTCGGCAATTTAAAAATCCGTATGGATTTATGAATATAACCGAATTTCTACTACCTGGTATGAAATACGAACCGACTATAGGCCTGGAAATCCACGCCGAGCTGAAAACCAAGAGCAAGATGTTTTGTTCTTGTCCCAACGGGCTGGGCCTTGAAACCGAGCCCAATGTTGATATCTGCCCCGTCTGCTCCGGCCAGCCCGGAACCTTGCCTGTCATCAACGAGGAAGCGGTGCATATGGTTCTAAAGGCGGGATTGGCCCTGGGAGGCCAGATCGGCGACACATCCAAGTTCGACCGCAAGAACTACTTTTACCCCGATTTGCCTAAGGGTTACCAGATCTCACAATACGACCAGCCGCTAATTGAAGGCGGGTATTTGGATATCGGAGAAAACGATGAAAAAGCCCGCGTCAGGATAACCCGGATACATCTTGAGGAGGACACCGGCAAATTAACGCATCCCAAGGGAGCTGACTATTCGCTTGTGGATTTAAACCGCGCCGGCGTGCCGTTGATGGAATTGGTAACAGAGCCCGATATAAAATCCGGCGCTCAGGCACGCAAATTTTGCCAGGAGTTGCAATTAATTTTTAGATATTTGGGAATTTCCGATGCGGATATGGAGCGAGGGCAGATGAGGTGCGAAGTCAATATTAGTATACGGCCCGTGGACTTTAACCCCCCAACCCCCCTTTTGCGTAAGGGGGGAGATAAACCCGTATCTGCCCCCCTTGTAAAGGGGGAAGCAGGAGGGTTAAAGAAATTAGGGACGAAGGTAGAGATAAAAAATCTAAACTCTTTTCGAGTAGTTGAGCGGGCGATTGACTATGAGATAAAAAGGCAAACCGAGGCGTTGGAAGCGGGCGAAAAGATAATTCAGGAAACGCGCGGTTGGGATGATGCAACAGGCGAGACATTCAGTCAGCGCGCGAAAGAAGAGGCGCATGATTACCGCTATTTTCCCGAGCCGGATCTGCCGCCGCTAAAGGGGTTGGTGATCTTGAGCGAGGAATTGAAAAAAGAGCTTCCGGAATTGCCGGCGCAAAAAAGGGAGAGATTCGCCAAAGAATACGGTTTGTCGGCCGGAGATATCGATGTTTTAGTCGTTAATTTCGATCTGGGAAATTATTTTGAAAAAACGGCCAGCGAATTGGCGGCTTTGGCTAAAATGGCCGAGCCGAAAATTGACTATGCCAAATCGGCAAAACTGGCGGTGAACTATTTGATTACGGAGCTCCAGCGGCTGGTTTATCAGTCGGGCAATGATTTTTCCGCCGTAAAAATCACACCGGCCAAATTCGCCGAGTTCATCAAACTGACAGCGCAAGGCGTGGTTTCATCTTCCGGCGCGCAAACGGTGCTGGCGGAAATGTTCGCCACGGGAGCGGATCCCTCGCATGTCATTGCCGAAAAGGACTTGGGCCAGGTGAGCGATGAGGAAGAGCTGAATCTGGCAATCGAAGAAGTTTTAAGCGCCAACCCCGGCCCGGTGGCGGACTTTAAAAAAGGCAAGCAAAACTCGCTGATGTTTCTTGTCGGCAAAGTCATGGCCGCCACGAAGGGCAAGGCCAATCCTCAGGTGGTGGTTGGGATGTTGAAGAAAAAACTAGAGAGCTGATTTTTTCAAGAATTTGGCCATAAATTTTTCCGCTTGCGCAGAATTTTTTATCCAGCGAATCCGTTCATCGCGGCCAAACCAGGTCATCTGCCGTTTGGCATAATGTTCTATATCTTTTTGCAGGCGCTCAACCATCTCCTCATAGGAGATTTTGTTTTGCAAAAATTTCGCCAGCCAGCGGTACTCCAGGCCGAAGCTGTCCAGTCGTTTCCAGGAAACGCCCTGCGCGCGGAGTTTTTTGACTTCGGCGAGCATTCCTTGTTTAAGGCGTTTAGCCAGGCGCGCTTTGATGCGTTTGGCGAGTTTGGGTCGGGGGAGGCGGATGCCGAGGAACAATACATTATTATTTGTCATCCCGCACTTGATGCGGGATCCAGGTTCTGGATTCCGGGTCAAGCCCGGAATGACAGAGGGGGGGGGCGGCGGCACGGGTTTGCCAGTTAGATAAATTATCTCCAGCGCCCTAACGAGCCGACGGGGATTGGCGCGGTCGATTTCCGCGGCGCGGCGCGGATCCAGTTTTTTAAGCTCGGCGAATAGTTCTTGTGTTGTCTTTTTCTCCAATTTGGCGCGCAGTTTTAAGTCCGGCTTGACGGCCGGAACTTGCAGATCGTCCACAAGCATGCGGATATAAAATCCGGTGCCGCCGCAAACGATGGGAATCTTGTTTTTGTCTTGTATCTTTTTTATTGCTGCTTGCCCCAGTTTTTTGTATTGCCCGGCGGTAAATCGGCGGCTTGGCGAGGCCACATCGATTAAATAATGTGCAATGCCGCCGTAGTAGCCAGCAGGTTTAACCCCCCTGGCCCCCCTTTGCGCAAGGGGGGGACTTGAGAGAGGCACCTTTCCCGTGCCGATATCCATGCCTTTGTAAACCTGGCGCGAATCGGCCGAAATAACCTCGCCGTTGAATTTTTTAGCGAGCTTAACTGCTAAGTCGGATTTTCCCGAGGCCGTGGGGCCGACCACGACGATTATCGGTTTTTGGGGATAAGTTGGCTTTGACATAGGTTCGGTAAAAAGTTAAAATGAGTGTATAAAAGGCGCCGAAAACGGCACTTTTTTGTTGTTATAGTTCTTTTGTGCGGAAAACGCGTTTTATTTACGGCCGGCAAAGGCGGCACGCCAAAATTCGCGCCGCTCAAGCAAGGTCAGAATACATGTATATTAGATGGCCGGCTGACTTAATGTTAGCGCGGCTTTTCTAATCCCTTCAAATGCCAAGCGGCGGCTTCGGTTATTTTTACCGTTGTAAATTGTCCTATCTTCAATTTTTTTCGCGGCAACATCACTTCCTTGTTAGTTGAAGTTTTTCCCCGGGCCCAGTTCGCGTCGACTTTTTCCACCAGTATCTCGACTTCTTGCCCGATATATTTTTTATTCAACTCCAGTGCCTGTTTTTTTAGCAGGGAATTTATCACTTGCGCCCGGCGTCTTTTTTCTTTCGGCGAAACATTGTCTTTTAATTTGGCGGCCGCGGTGCCGGATCGCGGAGAATACCGGGCAAAATATATCATATCAAAATTAACATTCTTTATCAGTTTTAGCGTGTTTTGAAATTGTTTAGCAGTTTCGCCGGGAAAGCCAACAATTATGTCGGTGGAGATGGCTATGGGAGAAAAGGGCGGCTTGTCCTCCGAAGCCCGCCAGCGGGCAAAGGAGGAGTGGATCTTTTTTATCAAATTTTTATAATGCGCGACACTATAATGTCTGTTCATAGCCCGCAAGATCTTGTCGTCGCCGCTTTGAACGGGCAAATGCAAATAAGGAATAATTTTTTTACACTTGGCCATCGTTTCAATCAGCTTATCCGACATATCTTTGGGATGGGAAGTGATGAAGGAAAGGCGGAAGTTGCCGGAGAGGGCGTTGATTATTATTAATAGGGCCGGAAAGTCGATCGAGGTATTTTTTAATCCCCCCGCCCCCCTTTTTACAAGGGAGGCAGATACGGGTTTTTCGCCCCCCTTACGCAAAAGGGGGGTGGGGGGATTAAATGTTTCGGCGGTATCTTTATAAGAATTCACATTCTGCCCAAGCAAAATTATCTCTTTAGCTCCGTTTTTGAGCAGTTTTTTTATTTCGGCGATTATTTCTTTGGCGGGGCGTGATTTTTCTCTGCCCCGCGTGAAGGGCACGGCGCAATAAGAACAGAAGTTGTTGCAGCCGGTCATTATCGGCACGAACACGCTGAATTCGCTTTCCCGCAGGGGGACTTGCGAAAAATAATCATCCGGGTGCCAGATAGCGATATTTTTGGCAGCCAGCTTTTTTCTGTCTTGCGGCAGAATGCATCCGGCCGCGATTATTTTTTTTCGACCATCAGATAGTTTATGTATCTGGTCCAGCGCGCGATGGACGGCGCTTTCTCTGACCGAACAAAGATTAACCACTATTAATTCGGCCAGAGCCGCGTTTTTGGCCGGTTGGTGACCCATTTTACGGAGGCGGGTCGTGATTTTCTCGCTGTCGGACCTATTCATTTGACAGCCATAGGTAATGGTAAAATAGTTCATATCGTTGGCATACTAACAAAACAGCGGCTCTTTTACAAGCGCCGCCGCATCGATATTATTCGTTTTTTATTCGTGTCAATTCGCGCAAATTAGCGATTACTAATCTTTAAAAACGACCGGAATAGTTATTTTGTTGATCTCGGAGCCGTCTTTGGCGGAAAGAGAGAAAACTTCAATCGTTCCTTTGGGCCTGGTCGGCTTTTTGTATTTTACCGAAGCGCTGAAGGGCGACATTTTCTGCCCCTCTTTTGCCATGATTTTCGTTTGTGCCAGGGTCAGGCCGGAAGCGTCTTTTATCCTTGCTTGCAACACCGCTTCAAAAACAGAGGCGCGCCCTGAAATTACCACGGGGCTTTTTATGGCGGCGCCAATCTTTGGTGACAAGGCCCTGATCGATCTGTTGCTGTTTGGAAAGCTGATGATCGCGGAGGCGGTTAGAAGGTCTTCTTGTTCGGACGCGGTTTGTTCTATGGACCACAAAAGGAAGCCGAAAAATGTTACCGCGACCAGGGCGGTCAACAAGAGCCGTTCGCGATTGTAAGGATATTTTCTCTTGGTCGGCATATATAACCGCATTTTATCACAGAACGCCTTTAATGAAAAAGACCGATGAAGTTTGTTTCCGCCCAATCGAGTTTTGGCGGCATCGGCCAGCCGTAAGAAAGCGGCGAGAGCAGGATGAATCCGAGAATAACAAAAATTATAGCCGCGGTAAAAAAGTTTTTTTCTTTCGGCCAGAGCTTAGCCAGGAGCAGAGTCAAAATAAAATTGGCATAAATCGCCGGGGGCAGATAGTGGTATAGAAACGCCACCCGTTTAATAAAAATGAACGGCAGGAGATTGGCAAAATAAGCTATCAATAAAATAAAAAAAAACGGACCGAAATCGCGCCGACCTTTTTTGGTTGCTAGTTTTATTAGAACGAAAATTATGCCTATGGCCGCTATGAGCCAGATTGCAGGGTTGCCGGAAAAAAATATCTTGGCTTGCCAGTCGGGGCGGCTCGCAATTTCATCCCTATTCCAATAATAGACGGGCTTGCTATTCAGCGGCCAACTATACCACTTGCTGCCAAAAGGATGCTCGGTGGTCAGGTTGGTACTGGCCGTATACATGGTTTTATTGAGCTCTGTAAATTTTTGCCAAAAGGGCAGCGGCTGATAAACATTGGCGCGGCCGTATTGCAGTTCCTGCCGGAATTGCGGGCTCATAAAAGCATCGCCCGGGCCGGAGTTGGGGAGAAGGTCGAAGTGGATATAGAAGGGGATGAGGTATACGAGGAAACCGATAAGTATGATAGCAGAAAAACCAACCAGCCATTCTTTGAGCAAGTTTAATTTTGTCATTCTGAGGCCGAGCACATTCGTTTCACTCAGCATAAACTCCGTCGAGGCCGAAGAATCTATTAAAGATCCTTCACCGCCCACTGGCGGTTCAGGATGACTTAAGTAGATAGATATTTTTTTGCTAAATATTTTTATAAACAAAATAACGCCAATGATGCCGATAGTCGCCAACCCTGTCCATTTAATGGAAATTGTCAGTCCGAAAAATATTGCGGTCAAGAATAAATATGAAAACCATTTTGCGCCAAAGCTTTTTTGCCTTTGCCACAGGAAGAAAAAACAGAGCGTTAAAACTTCAAAAAACAGCATAAAAATATCCACCAGAATGAATTTTGATTGCACTAAAAAAGCGTTATCCAGCAATATCAAAAAACCGGCCAGTAGGGCGATTTTTTTGTCGCGAGTTGCGAGCCACGCCAACCAGCTAAAGGCCAAAACAAAAAGTGCGCCAAAAAGCGCGGGCAGAAATCTCATGGCAAAAAGAGTGCCGGCGGGCATATTCTCGCCGATGTTGTTAAAATCAAAAACCGGATCAATGCCGGCCAATTTTGTAAAACCCGCTATCATCAGTTTGCCAAGCGGCGGATGGATGTCAAAATAATACTGGCCCGTGGAATAGGCGGCCGCGAACTTGCCAAAATGCACCTCGTCAAAAACCACCTGGCTGGGGTAGCTTAAAAAGGAGAAGTGGATTATGAGCGATAAAGCTGTCAGGAATATGAACGGCCAGGATTTTTTAAGGAGATTCATCGTATATATTGTTATTCCCGCCCCGCATCAAATGCGGGGCGGGAATCCAGGTTAATATAATTTAATCTACTTTTCTGTAACCAGAAAAGTAGCAAAAGAGTTCCCGCGCGGCGATAAAACTTTAACAAAATCGGATTCGCTCATCTAAAATCGCTATGCACAACGCCCCAAGCTGACGCTTGGGGCCCCGCCACAGCACGCGATTTTAAACGCCTCGCTCATCTCGATTTTGTCTTAAAGTTTTTCGTATGCGCGGCAGAACAACCCCCATTTTCGCTATGGGCGGCTTGAATGATAAGGTTCTTTATATGCGCGAGGAACTCTATGATTTATTGTCGATCTCTTCTTTTATTTTTTCAACAAAATCTTCAACCTTCATTGCCCCCAGGTCTCCCTTGCCTCGTTCGCGCACGGCGACGGAATCGGCGGCGATTTCTTTATCGCCCATAACCAGAAGATACGATACCTTTTGTTGTTCGCCTGCGCGGATCTTTTTGCCGATAGTGTCGCTTTCATTTTTGACGGCAATGCGAATGCCGGCGGCGCGGAGTTTTTGCGCGACCGAGTTGGCATAGTCGGTATGCTTTTCGCCGATGGGCAAGAGCCAGGCCTGTTCAGGCGCCAGCCACGCGGGCCAGGCGCCGGCATAATGCTCTATCAGGATGCCCATAAAGCGCTCAAATGCGCCCATAATAGTGCGATGTATCATTACGGGTCGTTGCTCTTTGCCTTCATTATCAATATAGCGGCAGCCGAATTTTTCCGGCATTTGGAAGTCCAGCTGGATGGTGGCGCACTGCCAGGTGCGGCCAATGGCGTCTTCCAGCTGGTAGTCGATTTTGGGCCCATAAAATGCGCCGTCTTTTTCTTTTAGGCCGTAATTATCTTGTCCGTAAACTTCATCCAAAATATTTTTTAACGCGTTTTCGGCTTTTTCCCATGATTTGATGTCGCCCATATAATCATCGGGTCTGGTAGAAAGATACGCTTTATACTTGATACCGAACGGCTTATATATTTTATCTACTAAATTGATGACATTTTTCACTTCTTGTTCTATCTGTCCCTCAGTTAAAAAGATATGCGCGTCATCCTGCACAAATTGCTGCACGCGCAAGAGGCCGTTTAGTTGGCCGGACTTTTCTTTACGGGTAATGAGTCCCGGTTCGGCATAGCGCAAGGGGAGTTCGCGATAAGAATGCAAAGAATTGTTATATATCAAAATGGCGCCCGGGCAATCCATGGGCCGCAAGGCGTATTCTTTCTCGTCTTCTCCGGCTTTGATGAAATACATATCGTCTTTATAGTGGTCCCAGTGGCCGGATTTTTTCCAGATGGCCACATCCAGCATTGAGGGGCAGAGGATATTATCGTAACCAAATTCTTTTTGCGCTTCAACCCAGAAGTTTTTTAGCAGATTATAAATGACGGTTCCCTTGGGATGAAAAAACGGCATGCCCGGGGCCACATCATGGAAAGAAAATAAGTCCTGGTCTTTGCCAATTTTTCGGTGGTCGCGTTTGGCCGCTTCTTCCAGGCGGTTCAAATACGCGGCCAAGTCCTTTTTTGATTCCCAGGCCGTGCCGTAGATGCGCTGGAGCATCTTATTTTTTTCGCTGCCGCGCCAATAAGCGCCGGAAATTTTGAGCAATTTGAAAGCGTCCGGTTTTATCTTACCGGCCGATTCAATATGCGGGCCGCGGCACAGGTCCACGAATGGGCCGGATTTATAAAGCGAGACATTCTCTGCGCCTTCATTTTTGGCCAGGTCTTCTATCAGTTCAACCTTATACGGCTGGCCGGCTTTTTTGAACAGCTTTATAGCTTCTTTTGCATCCGCTTCGCTTTTTTCAAAAGGCAGATCCTGCCCGATTATCGCGCACATTTTTTCTTCCAGCAAAGCCAGGTCTTCCGGTATTAGCGTGCGGGGCAGATCGAAATCATAATAAAACCCGTCTTCAATATTTGGCCCGATGGCAAATTTGGCTTCGGGGAACATCTCTAAAACCGCGGCGGCGAGAACATGAGCCGCAGAATGGCGGAGGATTTCCAATTGACTTTCGTTTTTAGTTGACATAGTTTTTTATTAAAGTTAATAAGTGGTATAAATACAGTTCTTAAAGGAGGAGAATATGAGCGGTGTAAAAACCAGGATAGGTTTGGGCTATTTGGCTTGCGGCGGCTCAGTGGAATTGCCGGAAGATGTTGTTTGGTGCTGTCCGCAGTGTGCGGTACATTAGTCGCTGACAAAGGGCAATGTTCAGCGATGTTTCAGGAATGGCCGCAGGCAAGTCCGGACGGTAAAGAATTAAATGTCGTAAGGATGATCGTGGACTGCCGAAGCTGCGGTTGCGTCGATCTGGAGCCCATGGATCGGAAAACATGGGATTTCTTTTATCCCGACCGTGCGCAGTAGAATTAAAAAGAAAGCCCCGTCCTAAAAATCTTCAATTAAGAAGATATTTGGGACGGGGTATTTTTATACCTCGCGGTTCCACCCAATTTTCCGGCTTTAAGATAAAAGCCGGACTCTTTATAATACCAGCGCGCCGGTATCCCGCGTGAGCGTTGACAGCTTTGGACGGCTTGCCCTGGGTCTGTCGAGGGGTTGGTGAGTCCGCTTTATTGCTCGTTTATGAATACATTTTACGCTTTTTAGGCGAACGCTGTCAATAATAATTCTGCTTACTGCGCGTTTTTGAGGTGGTTGGCGTTCAGCTCCTGCACTTCTTCGCAAAGGAGTTTGAAATTGCCTTCTTTGTCGTCCAGTCGCCCCGAAACAATCACGACTTTGCCTTCCTGCCAGAAAGTCGGAGTGCGCTCCAGCATTTTGGGGAAGACCAGAATTTCCAGTTTGGCTTTTTCATCTTCCAACCCCACAAATAGCATTGGCTTTCCCGCTTTGGTGATTATTTTTTTAACATGGCTCAAAACGCCGCCGACTTTCAAGGATTTGCCGACCATTTCGTGCGTCAGCTTGGACGGCATAAAAGCGCGCTGTAAAATGACTTTTTCGTATTCCCTGGCCGGATGCTCGGAAACATAAAGCCCCAGCAATTCTTTCTCCCAGTCCAGCTTTTCTTTCTTGCCGGCCGGAGCCGCCTCCTGCAATTTCAGCGGCGGCAGAAGATTTTTATTTTCCGCTCCGCCAAATAAGCTGGCTTGGCCGTTGGTCTTTGGCCGTTGGACTTCGCGGGCATAGTTTAACAACGCTTCAAGGTTCGCCAAAAATTGGCCGCGTTCGCCGATGGCGTCCAGCGCGCCGCATTTTATTAAGCTTTCCAAAGATTTTTTGTTCAAGTCCTTGTCCTTCACTCTTTCAATGACTTCGGCGATGGTTTTGAACGCGCCGTTTTGTTTTCTTTCTTTAACAATGGCATCCACCACATTGGAACCGACATTTTTCACGGCCTTCAGCCCGAAACGGATGGCGCCGTCTTTCATCACGGTAAACGAACCCAAACTTTCATTGATGTCGGGCGGCAGAACATCGATCTTCATCTGTCGGCATTCGTCCACTAAAAAAGCGATGCGCTCGATATCGTCGGATTCGGAATTCATCAACGCGGCCATAAATTCCGTCGGGTAGTGGGCTTTAAGATACGCGGTCTGATATCCGAGCAGGGCGTAGCAGGTGGCGTGCGCTTTGTTGAAGCCATATTGGGCAAAGGGCTCGATGAATTCCCATATCTTTTCGGCGATGCCGCCGGTGATATTATTGCGCGTCATGCCCTGGATGAGTTTTTCGCGCTGCTCGTCCATGAGTTTTTTTATCTTTTTGCCCATGGCTTTGCGCAGCGTGTCGGCTTCGGGCATGGTAAAGCCGGCCAAGCGGCTGGCAATGGCCATGACTTGCTCTTGATAGACGACGACGCCGTAGGTGTTGCCGATGATGCCTTCCAGCGCCGGGTGGATATATTCGATTTTTTTGTGGCCGTGTTTGCGCGCGATGAAATCCGGAATGAAGTCCATCGGGCCGGGCCGGTATAATGCCACCATGGCGATAATATCTTCAAAAACCGTGGGCTTTAATTCCTTCAGATTCCGTTTCATTCCGCCCGATTCCAGCTGGAACACGCCCGTGGTTTTCGCTTCTTGCAGAAGCTTGTAGGTTTTTTTATCATCCAACGCCAGCGCGCCCGCATTTATTTTTTCGCCCTTGGTATTTTTGATGATATTAACAGTATTTTCTATCTGGGTTAGGGTTTTCAACCCCAAAAAGTCCATTTTCAAAAGACCCAGGTCTTCAATGGCATGCATTTCGTATTGGGAAACATTGCCGCCGTTTTCCCTGTCTTGCGTCGGCCGCTGCAAGGGCACGATGGTATTTAACGGGTCTTTGGTAATAAGGACTCCAGCCGCGTGGGTGGAAGCGTGGCGCGCCACGCCTTCCAACACCAAGGCGGTATCTATAAGTTTTTTGACTTGCTCGTCGGAATCATAAAGCTGTTTGAATTCCTGGGAGTCGGTGAGAGCTTTGTCCAGCGTCAGGCCGAAGGGAATACTTTTGGCCACTTGGTCGCAAAGGAGATACGCCACGCCCATGGCGCGGCCGGTGTCGCGGATGGCCGCGCGGGCCGCCATAGTTCCGAAGGTGATGATCTGAGCCACATGGTCATCGCCGTATTTTTGGCGCACATACGCGATGACCTCGTCCCGGCGATTGTCGGCAAAATCCAAATCGATATCCGGCATGGAAATGCGTTCGGGATTCAAAAATCTTTCAAACAGCAAGTCGTATTTTAAGGGTTCTATCTCTGTGATGTTTAAAAGGTAGGCGACAATGGAGCCGGCGGCCGAACCGCGGCCGGGGCCGACACCTATGCCCTGGTTTTTTGCCCAATTGACAAAATCTTGCACGATTAAAAAATACGAAGCGAAGCCCATCTTGTTGATGACTCCCAGCTCATATTCAAGCCGCTCCAGAACTTCTTGGCTGGTCTGTCCTGGATAGCGGTGGCTGATGCCTTTGTAGGCAAGTTCTTTCAAGAACGCTTCGGGCGTTTGTTTGGTCGGCACTTTAAAATGCGGCAGCTGGTATTTGCCCAGCTCGAATTCAAAGTTGCATTGCTGGACGATTTTTTGTGTGTTTGAGATGGCTTCGGGAACATCTTGGAAATAATCGATCAATTGCTGTGGTGGGCGCAAAGAAAAATCATTGTCTCTCATCGACAGGCGTTCCGGGTCGTCGATATCCGCGTTGGTGTTGACCAGCATCAATATATCCTGGGCTTGGGCCTGATCGGGAGTTAGATAATGAACATCGTTTGTCGCGACCAGCGGCACGCCGGTTTTCTTGCTTATTTTTATAAGTTCGGCGTTGACCTTGGCTTGCTCGGGCAAATTGGCATGGTGTTGCAATTCCAGAAAAAAATTGCCTGCGCCGAAAATTTCCTGGTATTCCAAAGCCAACTCTTTCGCTTTATCGAGATTGCCTTTTAATATGGCCTGAGGAATTTCACCGGCCAAACACGCGGAAGAGGCGATGAGGCCTTCGGCGCGGCCGCGCAGCAAGTCCTTGTCGATGCGGGGCTTGTAATAAAATCCCTTGAGCCAGGCCTCGGTCATCAAAAAAACCAGATTTTGATATCCGGTCTTGTTTTTAACCAACAAGATTAAATGGTAATTTTTATCATCTATGCGAGGGCGCTTATCAGTCAGTTTTTCCGGCGCCACATAAAGCTCCGTACCGATTATGGGCTTTAGCCCCTTGGCTTTGGCTTTTTTGTAAAACTCCACCGCGCCGTAAAGCGAGCCGTGGTCGGTTAAAGCCAGCGAATCCATTCCTAATTTCAGCGCGCGGTCGACAAGCCCGTCTATCTTGGCGAGACCGTCGAGCAGGGAATAGTGGGAGTGGACATGGAGGTGGGTAAACTTCATTATCGGATGTGATTTGGTAAAATTTTATGAAATGACAAATTTCCAATGACTAATGACAAATAAAATCCCAATGCCTCAATGTCAAATTTGGATTTTGAGCTTTGATTGCCTCGGCAATCATCCCGCAACTGCGGGATACCAGCGAAGCTGGTATTGATTAGTCATTAGGCATTCGTCATTTGGCATTCTAAAAGCGCTTCTTCCTTCTTGTCAAAAAATACAGTACGCCGCCGATGACCAGCAGTATTGCCAATATGACCATTGTCCAGAACAGAAATTTAAAAATAAAAAAATGATTGGCGGCAATAATTACAGAGGCGATCTTTTTGCCGATATTCGTTTCGGCCAGGAACCAGATAACAGCGGAGACGCCCAAAATCGCCAAAACAACATTGCGCGCATTTTTTACCGCCATAGCTGAAATATATCGGGCTCTTAGTGAAATTTTTTCCCGCATGCTCAAAGAGGCGACCGCTTCTTCAATGTCCAGCATGGCCTGCCAGTAGCCGGAAATTATGTGCTTTGTTTCTTCGCGCGATATCTCAAAATGCGGCTCGTGCAGGATGCGCTCATAAACATGCTGGCTGTAATCCAGCTTATCCGGCAAGCTTAAAAAGCGCTGAATGTATTTTATTTTGCGTTCGGTTGAGCCGCCGGGGATCTGCTTATTCTTGAGCAACTCCTCGAATATCTTTTCGGTTTCCAGTATGCCGATTTTGTAGCCAGAAAAAGTTCCTTCGGCCAGGGCTTTTTCCGCGGCCGACCAATTGAGGCCTAATTTATTTTCCGCCATACCAGGTAGTAGAAATTTGACTAAATAATTAATAAGTCAAATTTATTATATATACATATTTGCCGAGGTTGTAAAGATTCGGCAGGATTTTTACGGAAAAAATAACCCGTCAAATTTTCACTACCTGGCATATGCTTTATATTATAGGCAATTTTGCTTTGCCGCACAAGCAAGCAGCAAAATATGTTAGAATTGTGCCATGATAATACTGGCAGAGCAAAAATCCATAAATCCGGATTTCAGTTATGAGCAAAAGCTTTGGCGGCAGGGCTATGATTTTGTGGTCGGCCTGGACGAGGTCGGCCGCGGGCCGCTGGCCGGACCGGTGGTTGCTGCGGCGGTCCTGATTTGTCATCCCGGGCTTGACCCGGGATCCAGGCCCTGGAGTCCCGCTTTCCCTCCTTCGCCCATGGCTACCGAGGGGCGTGGCGCGAGAAGGACAGAAAAGCGGCTTCAAATCCGCGATTCTAAAAAGCTTTCCGCCAATCAGCGAGAAAGGTGGTTTGAAATCTTGGCCGCCAGCCCCGATATAAAATATGGCATCGGCATCGTTTCGGAAAAAATAATCGACCGGATAAATATTCTGGAAGCGACAAAGCTGGCGATGAAGCGGGCGCTGGTTGACTTGAAAGGGGAGCCGGATTATCTCCTGCTGGACGGCAATTTTTTATTGGAAGACCTGTCTGTCAGCCAAAAAGCCGTAACTCGCGGAGACGAAAAGATCTGGTCTTGCGCCGCGGCCTCCATTATCGCCAAAGTCACGCGCGACCGGCTGATGTTAAAATATCATGCCAAATTTCCGCAATACGGCTTTGATTCTCATAAGGGCTATGGCACGCGAGCGCATATGGCGGCCATCGGACAATACGGCGCCTGCTCCATACATCGGCGGAGTTTCGTGCCTTGTAAAAAAGAATCTTTTGATGGCTAAGCGATTTTTTATTTATCATTATTTTAATGTATAATAAAAATATGTTTCAATTGATCCCCGACGATCAAAGATTTTCGCAGCCGGTCGAGGCGCCAAAAAATAAAAAAAGCGTCGATCGCCGCCAGTTTGATCTCGGCTGGCCGGTCGTTTCGAAGTGGATATTAGTCGAGCTGGTCTTGATGACATTGGCGGTTTTTTTAATTCACAGCGCTTCGGCCGTGAATCAGGATTTGGGCCGGCATTTGAAATTGGGCGAATTAATTTGGCATACTAAGCAGATCCCGGATACCAACTTTTTTTCTTATACCAATCCCAACTTTCCATTCGTCAATCATCACTGGCTGAGCGAAGTCATTTATTATTTGCTGTCTTTGGCCATTGGCATTAAGGGCCTCATAATTTTTAACGCTTTAATCATTTTGGCGGCGTTTGCGCTGGTCTGGAAGCTGGCTTGGCGAAAAAAATATTTAATTTTTTCCATTTTGGCGGCAATTCTCGGCGCGGGATTGATTTTGGAGCGCACGGATATCAGGCCCGAGACCTTCGGATTTTTGCTTTTCGCTCTGTTTCTTTTTATCCTGGACAAAAATAAAGAAAAAATCTCCCGGTCTTTTTGGCTACTTATCCCGCTGGAGCTGCTTTGGGTCAATTTGCATATTTCTTTTATCTACGGCCTTGCGCTGATATTTTTCTTTTTTCTGGATCGGCTCTGGATGCGCCGCCGCGCCGTGTATCTTTTGGCGCGGCAGAAAAAATTGGACCGTTATATGGCGCAGGTTATTTTGCTTGGGTTGCTCGCCGGCGCGGCGGCGCTGGCAAACCCCAATGTTTGGCGCGGCGCACTTTATCCCTTTTATATTTTTAACAACTACGGCTATTCCATCGCGGAAAATCAGTCGCCGTTCTTTTTGGAGAAGCTGATGTTCAATCCCGCGATCATTTTTTTTAAAATAACGCTGGCGGCGCTGGCTGTCTCTTTTTTGTTCAATTGGCGCAAGATGAGGCCGTTTTATTTGTTTTTATCGGTATTTTTCGTTATAACTTCTTGGTCGGCTATACGCAATTTTCCGTTGTTGGGGCTGGCGGCTATCCCGGTTTTATCGGCTAATTTTGCTTGTGCTCGCGAGCAATATGCCAGATATTTTGCCAGATGGGAGAAAATCCGGCTGAGAGGCGTCGCGCATCTCTTGACCATTGCCCTTATTTTTGTTATTTTAATTGGGAGTATTTACTCGGTTGTTTCCAACCGTTTTTACTTAAAATCAATGGAAAGCGAGCGCTTCGGCTTGGGCATCCCGGCGGGAGCGGATGCGGCGATTGATTTTTTAAAACAGAATAGGGTTTCCGGCCCCATGTTCAATAATTTTGATATCGGCGGTTTTCTTATTTGGAAGGCCTGGCCCGATTACAAAGTTTTTATTGACGGCCGGCCCGAAGCGTATCCGGCGGATTTTTTTCAATCGGTATATATTCCGATGCAGACAGGCGATGCGGCCTGGCAAAAATACGCAGATGATACCTATGGGATAAATTTTGTTTTTTTCGCCCATACCGACGCGACTCCCTGGGGGCAATCATTTATTCGCCGGATGGTGCAAAGGAGCGGCTGGAAGATGGTTTATCTCGACTCGGCAATCGTTATCTGGGCCCGGGACAATCAAGCCAATAAACCCTTGATCCTCAAATACGCCTTGAATCAAGAAAATTTAGGCCGGTATATTTACAAATACTTGGTCGACAATGATTTTTTTGATTCAGTGCGTTTGGGTTCGTTTTTCCAAACAGCGGGCCTTAACGATTTGGCCATTCAGGCATTTGACCGGGCGCTGGAACAAAATCCCGGCGCCAAGCAGGTTTGGCTGGCGAACGGGATGCTCTGCGAGGCAAAAAACGATACCGAACGAAGCAAGGCCTATTTCAAAAAGGCGATAGAATTGGACGACGGATATATTGATGCTTATCTGCCGCTGGGCAGGATTTATTATCAGGAGGGGGATTTTTCCGGAGCGCGCCGCGCCTGGCAAAAAGTTTTGGAAATTGAGCCGAACAACAAAAGCGCCAGAAGCTATTTGGACAATATGGGGCTGATACCGTTCACTAAATAATGACAAATTTCTAATATCTAATGTCTAATGAAGTCCTCGCGGAGCGAGGATTGGTTTAGAAATTAGAAATTAGGATTTAGAAATTTTAAAGATATGCCGGTACCACGACAACGACACACCAAATCAAAAAGAAACAGGCAGCGGTCTCACCAAGCGCTGAAAACAACAGGAGTTAAGAGTTGCCCTAAATGCGGCCAGCCCGTTTTGCCGCACATCGCCTGCAAAAATTGCGGCACTTATAAAGGCCGCGAAGTTTTGGATGTGATGAAAAAGCTCACCAAGCGCGAGCAGAAAAAGCGCCAGAAAGAGCTGGCGGCGCAGGAAGAAGCCGCTCATGAAGAACACGAGCATAAATAGATTGTCATCCCGAGGAGCGTAGCGACGAGGGATCTCGCCCGAATGGGCGGCCCCGCATTCGCGGGAGATTCCTCGCTATACTCGGAATGACATAAGGAAAATATGGCCAACAGACACCTTGCCAGATCCATCGCCATGCAATCGCTCTATGAGTGGGATTTTTGGGGCAAGGACGAGAATAAATTAAAGGAAGCGGTGGCTAAAAATACGGCTGAATTTGGGCCCGGAATGGACGGCGCGGATTTCATCCAGCGGCTGGTTAAGGGCGTGGCGGAAAATTATCCCAAGCTCGATAAGATAATCGAAAAATCCGCTCCGGAATGGCCCTTGGAGCAGATAACCATCACCGACCGCAACATCTTGCGCTTGGGACTTTATGAGCTTTTGCTGGGCGACCGCCGGGAGGTGCCGCCAAAAGTGGCTATCAATGAAGCCATTGAACTGGCCAAGAGTTTTAGTGGCGAATCATCGGGCAAATTCGTCAACGGAGTTTTGGGAACCGTATACCGCGAGATTGGCGAGCCGCAGAAAGACGAGTAATTTTTAATGTCAAATGTCAAAGTCCCAATGACAAATAAAATCCCAAATCCTAATGTCAAAATGAATTTTTGGGATTTAGGGCTTGGTCATTGATTGGTCATTTGGATTTTGTCATTTGGATTTTGTAATGAAGGAGCTATTTAAACTCGAGAATAAGATAGGCGTATCTTTTAAAAATAAGGATCTGCTGCAGCAGGCGTTCGTGCACCGGTCTTTTCTGAATGAAAATCCTGATTTCCAGTTGCCCCATAACGAGCGGTTGGAATTTTTGGGCGACGCGGTGCTGGAATTGGTCGTCACCAAGCATCTCTACGCGACCTATCCCAATCCCGAAGGCGAGCTGACCAATTGGCGCGCCGCTTTGGTCAACGCTAAAAAATTAGCGGAAATCGCCGAAGCCATCGGTCTTAATGATTTTTTGATGTTAAGCCGCGGCGAATCCAAAGATATCGGCCGGGCGCGCCAGTATATTTTAGCCAACACGATGGAAGCGCTTATCGGCGCGATATTCCTGGACCAGGGAATCGAGGTGGCGGGCGAGTTCATAGAAAAAAATATCTTGGCTCATCTGCCGGAAATTCTGAAAGAAGGAGCGTATCGCGACGCCAAAAGCATGTTCCAGGAAGAGGCGCAGGAGCGGGCGGGCATCACGCCGAGCTACGAGGTCTTGAAAGAGTGGGGGCCGGATCACGCAAAGAATTTTAAGATAGGGGTATATTTGAATGATGAGCTGGTAGCTGAGGGCGAGGGGGTTTCCAAGCAGGATGCCCAGCAAAAAGCGGCTGAAAACGCGCTGGCGGCCAAGGGGTGGAACGGGGCGAGCGGGAAGTAGGGCCAATTTGTCATCCTGAACGAAGCGAAGGAACTTGTCTTAAATGACTAATTTCCAATGACAAATGACAAATAAAATCCTAATGTCCAATGTCAAAATTTGGATTTTGGGCTTTGAAATTGATTTGTCATTAGTCATTCGTCATTTGACATTTTATCGTTTTTCGTATATCTTTTAATAGTTAATTAATTTTATATTTTATGCTCGTAATCAGATTGACCAGGATCGGCAAAAAGAATCAACCCTCGTTCAGGGTTGTTTTGACTGAGAAAACAAATCCCGTTAACGGGAAGTTCATCGAAATATTAGGTTCCTATAGCCCGATAGAGAAAGCCAAGCAATTGAAAACAGAACGCATCCAGTACTGGATTTCCAAGGGCGCGCAGATGTCCGACACCGTGCATAATCTTTTCGTGAACGAGAAAATAATCACCGGCGCCAAAGTCAAGGCCTGGCACCCAAAGAAAAAAACCGTTGAAGCCAGAAAAGCGAAAGAAGCCGACGCGATCAAGGCCGCCGAGGATGCCAAAGCCAAGTCGGCCGAAGCCCCTGTTGCGCAAGAGCCGAAAAAAGAAAAATCGGCGGAAGAAGTTAAAACAGAATAACGGTATTCTGTCATCCTGAGGGAGCAGCAGCGACCGAAGGACCTATAATAGAGTAATCTCACGCACTCTGACTGCGTGAATTTTATGACTGCGTGAATTTTATTTACTTTTTTGAATAACGCGAGAGGAGAGCGGAAAACCGTTCTCCTTTTTTATTTGTAAAAAAATAAGAAACTAAATCTCCCCCCCAACCCCTCTTTACGAAAAGAGGGGAGAGAATGCGAGAAAATTGACACTACATTTTTAAAATGCTATATTGTGGATAATAGTAGACAGTTCTCCGCCATAAACGGATGGACAGGTCGGCTACTAAATTAAAAATTACATAAATATACGGAAAGAAAGATATGGCTAAATACGCCGATCAGGAGTTTGTGGAGTTTGTGATCAAGGGTTTAGTTGATCACCCGGAAGAGGTCTCAACCGACCGCAAGATTGACGAAATGGGAGTTCTTTTGACTCTCAAGGTCAATCCCCAGGATATGGGTCAGGTTATCGGCCGCCAGGGTGGCACAGCTCGCGCAATCCGCACACTGCTTCGAGTCATTGGTGCCAAGCACAACGCTCGCATCAATTTCAAGATCGAAGAGCCGGAAGGCGGCAGAGTCGTCCGCGAACGCTCCGAAGCCCCTGCGAGAAATGTCGACCAGATGGTTGACGATCTGAAATTCTAATCGAATTTGCTTCGCAATTACGCAAAAGCCGTGCTATTCTATAAATAGCGCGGCTTTTGTTTTGTCTATGAAATTTGACATCATTACAATTTTTCCGAAAATCTTCGACTCGTATTTTGGCGAGAGCATTTTGGCGCGGGCGCAGAAGAAAAAGTTGATAAAAATCAAGGCGCATGATTTGCGCAAGTGGGCGAGCGACAAGCATAAAAAAGTGGATGATAGTCCTTATGGCGGCGGGCCGGGAATGGTGATGAAGGTGGATGTGATTTATAAAGCCGTTAAAGCCATAAAGAAAAAGAGTAATGATCGCCTAATATTGTTTTCCGCCAAAGGGAAACCGTTCACGCAAGCTGATGCCAGGCGGCTGGCCGAATATGACCGCTTGATAATGATTTGCGGGCGCTACGAAGGGGTGGACGAGCGGGTAGCGGAGCATATAGTGGACGAAGAGCTGTCTGTGGGTAATTTTGTGCTGACGGGCGGCGAGATTCCTGCTATGATAGTGGTGGATGCTGTGGCGCGGCTTTTACCAGGCGTTTTGGGTAAAGAAGATAGTTTAGCAGAGGAAAGTTTCTCATCTGATGGTTATCTGGAATATCCGCAATATACCAGACCCGAGGAGTTTAATGATTGGAAGGTGCCGGAGGTGTTATTGGGAGGGAATCATAAGGAGATTGAGGAATGGAGAAGAAAAATGTCAAAATAAAATAATTTGTCATTCTGAGGGCGTAGCCCGAAGAATCTATTATAGATCCTTCGCGGAGTTTATACTGAGCGGAGCGAATGTGCTCAGGATGACGATTAATTATGCTTTACATCGCCGCGGATCATGGCGGGTATCCGCTAAAAGAGGAATTAAAAGAATTTTTGGCCAAAGAGGGCTATGAAACGGTTGATTTGGGTGCCGACGAATTGGACTTGGCGGACGATTATCCCGACTATGCTTTAAAATTAGCCGAGCAAGTTGTGCAGGATGAAAACGCCGGCGGGATCTTGATCTGCGGCACGGGGCAGGGGATGTGCATGGCCGCCAATAAAGTGGCGGGAATCCGGGCTGTTGTCGTCTATAACGAATTTACGGCTCAGGACGCGGCGGATCATCTGAACGCAAATGTGATATGCCTGGGCGGCCGGGTGACGGATGCCGAGACCGCCAAGAAAGCCGTGAAGATTTGGCTGGATACGGAATTTTCCGAAGACGAGCGGCATATAAGACGGCTGAGGAAAGCGGAGGAGATGGAAGAATAAAAATGTCAAATTTCTAATTACTAATTTCTAATTCAGTCCCGCTCTGCGGGACATTTGGACATTTGGCATTGGGTATTTCATTAGACATTAGGAATTTATGTCAGAAATCATTCCCGCCATCATTGCTAAAGATTTTAACGAGTTAAAGGAAAAAATCAAACTCGTTGAGAGGCGCGCGAAGACCGTTCAGCTTGATGTTATGGACGGTATTTTTGTGTCCGATAAAACCTGGCCCCTCGACTCGTTCCTCGACCACGGCTCGGGACTCGCTCAGGGTAAACCCTCAGTAAATGATCTGGAAAAATTAGAAACAAATCTTTTTTTGGAGGCGCACTTGATGGTGGATAATCCCCATCGGGTTTTGAATGAGTGGCTAAACAGCAAGGTCGGACGAGTCATTTTGCATTGGGAGGCGATAGAGAAAATACACAATCACGAAATTTTACCGTATAAAACGCAGGTTGGCGCGGGTTTTCCGATTTCCAATCTTGCGCAAGAAGCGCACAGGAACAACAAGGAATTCGGCGTGGCGCTGAACCTGGAAACGCCGATAACCGTGCTGAATAATTTCATCAGCGAGATTGATATGGTTCTTCTGATGAGCGTCAAGCCGGGGCAGGGCGGGCAAAAATTCGAAGAGAGCGTTATCCCCAAAATTATTTTATTGCGGCAAAAGTATCCCGATGTTAAAATAGGAGTGGATGGAGGAGTGAATAAAGAAAATATTTTAAAGCTGGCTGAAGCCGGCGCTGGTTTTTTAGTTGTTGGCTCGGCGATTTTTGCCGACGACGATCCCGCTAAGGCGCTGGAAGATTTTAAAAAAATAATTTAAGAAAAGTTTGTTATGTATAATATTCTCGAGCAAAAAGACCTGGATGCTTTAAAACGGGCCGAGCCGCAAAGATTTGAATTCAAATCCGAAGGCGGAGTATATTTGAATATTAAAGGTTTGGAATTGGCGCCGATCGAGGGTCTCGATGTGGAAAAAATAAATCGGCTGGCAAAAATTATCCGCGGTTTGGCGTTCGCCGCGATCGATGGCATAAAATCCGGACATCCAGGCGGTTCTTCTTCCAAGGTGGAACAGCTTTTGGCGATGATATTTTCGGGCGTGATGGCTTTTGATCCGATGGCGCCGAAAAACCCCGGCCGCGACAGGGTTGTCTGGTCCGCGGGCCACTGCACGCCGCTGCATCATGCGATTTTGGCTTTAATATATGATGTTATAGAAAAAGGCGGCACCAAGGCCGATAAGGAAATTTTGGGTTTTGACTTGCCGGTTTGCCTGGAAAAGTTCCGGCGCTGCGACGGCCCGAGCGGCCATGTGGAGTCAAAATATCCTTTGGCTGACGCATCAACCGGCTCATCCGGACACGGCCTTTCCTGCGCGCTGGCTTTGGCGATGCTGCAAAAAACCAATGGCCTGGATGGAAAAGTTTTCGTTCTATCTGGCGATGCGGAAACCGAAGAAGGCATAAGCTACGAAGCGCGAAATACCATCGTTTCCATGGGCGGCGATAATATCATTGTCTCGGTGGACTGGAACGGCTTTGGCATTGACGGTCCTATTACCGATGTTATTTCAACTCCGTATCTGAACCATTGGCTGGGTTTTGGCTGGAATGTTATAGAAGTTGACGGCCACAATGTTTTGGAATTGGCGCAAGCGTACAAAAAAGCGTGCGCGGGTTTTGGCAATGGCCGGCCCACGGCGGTTGTCTGTCATACCATCAAAGGCAAGGATTACGGAAAATTGGAAGGCACGGCCGATTCGCATGGCACGCCGGCGCCGCACCCGGAATATGTCGAGATAATGAAAAAACTCGGTTTTGATATTCCGGGCGTTGAAGGGCAAACCGCCGACGATGTCAAAGTCGTTTTATCCAAGCTTACGCGCGATGATGTGTTTTATGTTCTGGAGCGCATGGAAGTCAGCAAAAAAATGTTGAAACCCGAAAGCGAGCTGGCGGAAAAGATGAAAGCGGCATTGGCCGGCAGACCCATGGCCGATTACCGTTCCATCAAGCGGCCGGCTGTTTTGCCGCCGGAGCTGGTTTTCAAAGAAGGCGAGCCGGCGGCTGTCCGGAAAGCGACCGAGGCATTCTTTAAATGGATGATGGGGCAGAGCGCGTTTTTTTACGCCGGCTCGGATGATCTGGCAAAATCAACCCTGACGGCGGCCGCGGAAAATATCTACGGCATAGTCAATGCGAAAAATCCGTTGGGCAGGGGATTCAGATTCGGCATCGCCGAGCCCAATATGGCGATGATGTCGGCAACTATCACGCAGGATATTTTGCCGGGCGGTTTTAAGGCCATGAGCATTTTTTCAACCTACGGCGTTTTTACTTCCATGATGGGCAACGCGGTGCGCATGGCGATAATCAACAATATGGTCAATCCCGCTATGAACGGATTTTTCATCATGTTGGCGGCGCACGATGGCCCCGAGACGGGTGAAGATGGCCCGACCCATCAGGGGCTTTTCTGGATGGCGCTTTTTGACGCGTATCCCGGCATCAAAGTTTATAAGCCCATGGACGCCAACGAAGCGGTAGAAATGCTTTTTTACGCGATGGCCAAACAAGAGCCGGTGGCTTTTTCCGTGATGCGTCCGCTGACGCCTGTTTTGAAGCGCGGAGATGGGGCGTATGGCGATTTTACGGTTCCCGCGGCCAGGGAAGCGGTTAACGGCGCGTATGTTTTTAAGCCGTTTGCAAACAACGGCAAGCGTAAGATTTGTTTGGCGATCTGCGGCGGGCAATCGCTGGCCAATACCTTGGAAATCCTGCCGGAGCTGGAAAAGGACTCGGATGTTAAGATCGTGGCGGTGACCTCGCCTGAGCTTTTTGTGGAACTGCGCAGGAACAATCCGGCCAAAGCCGAGGAAATCTTTTCGGATGAAGACAGGAAAATTGTCATCACTATCCATAACGGCTGGTCGGGCTTTTTGGACCCGTTTATGCTGCCGGCCGATTATGAAAAGCGGACTCTGGAGATAGACAAATTTCTTAAATCCGGACCGGTGGCGGATGTTTATAAACTGGCGCAATTTGATCCGCAGGGGATATTGGAGCAGATAAAAAAAGCTATCAATTAGTATCATGCCGGGCTTGACCCGGCATCCAGGAATGAATTTGAAGAATTATTATGTTTATATTCTTGCTGGCGGGTGAAACGGTACTTTATATATAAGAGTTACTTCTAATTTGAAAAAAAGGATTTGGGAACATAAAAGTAATGCGGTCGATGGGCTTTACTAAGAAATACAAGTTACATTCGCTTGTTTATTATGATTATATCAATGATGCATACAGCGCTTTAAATAGAGAAAAACAACTGAAAAATTGGAAAAGAAAATGGAAAATAGAATTGATTGAAAAAATAAATCCTCAATGGCGCGATTTGTATTACGAATTATAAAAACCTGGATTCTGGCTTTCGCCAGAATGACAGATCATAATTTATGTATGATGTAATAACTTTCGGCTCGGCCACACGCGATATTTTCGTGCGCGGCAAGGAATTTAAAATCATTGATAGTCCGGAATTTGTGACCGGCAAGGCCTTGGCCGTGGAAGCGGGCGGGAAAATTTACATTGAAGAATTGGTTTTCGCCACGGGCGGAGGCGGCACAAATTGTGCCGCGTCGTTTGCGCTGCAAGGGCTGGAAACCGCGTATGTCGGGCTTATAGGCAATGACCAAAGCGGGCTGGAAGTATTTCGCGAAATGAACGATTTGGGCGTTGATTGCAGTTTTATAAAGACGACTCAAAAGGCGAGCACGCCCCATTCCATAATTTTATCCGCTCTCGGCAAAGACAGGAGCATTTTGGTGTATGAGGGGGCGTCGCATCTTTTATCGCTGGAAGATATTCCTTTTGAGCGGCTGAAGCGGTCCAGGTGGTTCTATCTTTCGGGGTTGTCGGGCGAGGCATCAAAAACATTTGAGCCGATAATTAATTTTGCCGCGGATAATAAAATCAAATTGGCGGTAAATCCCGGCCACGATCAGCTAACAAAAGACCTGGATGTTTTAAAAAAACTTTTGAACAAAATAGACATTTTATTGGTTAATCAAGAAGAAGCCACACTGATAACCGGCATTTATTTTAAGGAAGAAGAGGAACTGTTCAAAAAATTTGACGAACTGGTGCCGGGTATCGCAGTGATGAGCAAGGGAAAAGACGGCGTGGCGGTCTCGGACGGCAAGAACATTTATCGGGCCGGGATTCCCGAATCCGGCTATGTTGATCGCACGGGCTCGGGCGACGCGTTCGGTTCTGGCTTTGCGGCAACGATAATCAACGGCGGCTCAGTCAGCGAGGCCATACAATTCGGCACAGCCAACGCCACTGGCACGATTCAAAAGCTTGGCGCCAAAAACGGCTTGTTGAAAAAAGGAGAATGGGGGCCCTGGGAAAAGGTGCAAGTATCCGCGCAGGGTATAAAAAAATAAATTCCATAAAATGACACCAGTCCAAAAAATCGCCGCATTATTGCGTTCGCCCGAAAGCGTTTTGGCCGAGATTTTCGCCAAAATGGAAAAATTGACCGGCACAACCGGCGTGGCCGAAAAAATTTGCAAGGAGAACGAAGCTATAGTCAAGCAAAAATTAAAGGAACTCGGCATAGCGGAAGAAAAAGCCGATGCTCAATTGGTGCAGGCGAAGCTTTTTGAAAAAACCAAAGAAGCCGACAAGGCATTCTATGAATTTTTGGGCGAGCCGGATCTGAGCAAGCAGGACGGCTGCGGAGTCATGATAGGCAAGATAAAGGAAATTTCTGGCGTAAAAAACGGATTTTTTTTGCAAGAAGAAAAACTGCGCGATTTTTTGTTCTTGAATCCGCCCAAAAATATTTTGGGCGATTTAGGGTACGCCGGCGTGCAAGAAATGCTGGCCAAGGAGAATTTGTATGAAGTTTTTGCCGCCTTGCGCTTTGTGGAAAACGAGCGTTGGCTGAACGAAACATTTTTCAGGCCGTATAATGACTTAACCGCGGATAATTTTGAAGAAAGGGAAATAAAAGTGCGCGTGCTTTCTGAAAAATGGGCGAAGATCGGCGCTAAATTTGTCGGCAAAAAGCTTCATCACATCAGCCACTTGAAAGAGCTTGGCCTTGTTTTTATCATCCCCGAGGCCTCTAACGGGAACGGCGGCGTCCATGTCTACGCTCCCGGCCGGATCGCGGAAACATTCAGTTTGGTCTTGCACTATATTCACGAAATCGATTTTTATTGCGAGTTGTTCAGGCGATACGCAAAGCGGCCGGACTTTGGAAAAAACATTGTGGATTTACTTTCCGGCAAAGCATCGGGCGCCGCTTTGCAGGACGGAAAAATATCTTGGAGAGTTATCCAAAGATATTTGGCCAAGGCGGATCCTCAGGATCCGCGGCTTTTTGAGCCCCATGTGAACACGGAGAATTTACATTGGCTGCGGGCGGAAAAAGAAATGGATCTTTTGGCGGAAAAATATCCGCAAGCCGATATGGAATTTTGGCGTGGCGCCGATGATTTTGCCGGCGATATATTCCTGGCCGGTAAAAAAGGCGAAGAAATCGTGAGCTTTGATCTGATAGACAATATCGTGGCCTTGACCCACGGGGGTCTTGGAAAATATCTTTATCACCAGCAGGAATCGCTGTGGAATAAGATATTCATGGAATTTATGGGGGAGGAAAAGTTGAGGGAATTAGTTTTGAACAATATTGAGAAAGGATTCATCGAGTTGTAACTACTAAATACTAATTTGTACTAATATACAAAATGGTGAAGATAAGGGATGATTTGGTATATCCGGAGTTATCTTATAAGATTGTGGGTATTTTGTTTAATGTATGGAGCAATATTGGCAGCAACCACAAAGAAGTTTTTTATCAAAGAGCAGTAGCTAAAGATTTGGAACGAGAAAGGATCGTTTTTATTGAGCAATTGCCGGTAAAAATTAACTATCGCGGGAGCATAGTGGGAAAGTATTTTTTCGATTTTTTGATCGACGACAAAATAGTTTTAGAAATTAAAGTCAGGGATTATTTTTCTAAAAAAGATATTAGCCAGCTGTATTCTTATTTAAAAGCCAAGGGTTTGATGCTGGGAATTATTGCTCACTTCTCAAAAACTGGAGTTAAATTTAAAAGAGTTTTGAATATTAAATAATTTTTAGTATATTCGTAAAAATTAGTATTTAGTAGTTAAAATATGAAAGAAATTCTAAAAAAAGCCCAACAAGGAAAATACGCCGTGGGTTCCTTTAATTTTTCCACCGCGGAAATTTTAAAGGCCATTGTGGCCGCGGCGCAAGAATTGAAATCGCCGATAATCGTTTCAACTTCCGAGGGGGAGGCGGGTTTTATCGGTATGCGCGAAGCCGCTGCTTTGGTTGAGGCCTGGCGCGAGGCGACCAAATTGCCGATAATTTTGAATCTGGACCATGGCAAGAGCCTGGAGATAATAAAAAAAGTCGTGGCCGCGGGCTACAACGCCGTGCATTTTGACGGCTCTTCTTTGCCCTATGAGAAGAACTTGGCGCAGACGAATGAAGTCGTAAAATACATCCGGCAGGTGGAAAAAACTTTTGACCGGGAAATTATCGTGGAGGGGGAGCTAGGTTATCTGCGGGGCGCCTCATCTTTGCATAAGGAAAAACTGGAAATTAAAGAAAGTGATCTGACTAGCCCGGAACAGGCGTTGGATTTTATTGAGAGAACAGGCGTGGACTCCTTGGCCGTGGTTATCGGTAACGCGCATGGCGTTTTCGCGGCGGGCGAAGAAAAACTGCACTTGAAGCGCCTGGCGGAGATTAAAGAAGCTATTGGCGATAAGGCGTTTTTAGTTTTGCACGGGGGTTCCGGCATTCCAGCTGAAGATGTTAAAAAGGCGATAGAGATGGGAATCGCGAAAGTCAACATCAACACGGAACTTCGCTTGGCCTATAAAGCCGGATTGGATAAGGAATTGGCGGAAAAACCCGACGAAACCACGCCGTATAAGATTTTGGAGCACAGTTTTGAGGAGGTTAAAAAAGTGGTGGCGGAAAAGATCAGGATGTTCGGTTCGGCCGGTAAAGCATAATACGAATAATTATTTTAAATTAAGAAAGTAAAACATATGCCAAAAGTTTTTGTGACCCGGCGCCTTCCGGAAGCCGGTATAAAAATACTCCAGGAAAAGGGCTTTGAAGTGGAAGTGTCGGCCGTTGACGGGGTCTTGCCGCGCGAACAATTGCTGGCCAAAGTTAAAGGCGTGGACGCAATTTTATCTTTACTGACCGATAAAATGGACGCGGAATTGATGGACGCGGCCGGGCCGCAGTTGAAAATCATCGCCAACTACGCGGTGGGCTACGATAACATAAATTTAAAAGACGCGGCGGCGCATAATGTGATTATTACTAATACCCCCGATGTTCTGACCGAGTCGGTCGCCGAAATGGCGATTGCCTTGATATTCGCCATTTCCCGGCGGGTGGTCGAGGCGGACCAGTTCATGCGCGACGGCAAATATATGGGCTGGGGGCCGATGATGTTTTTGGGGAATGACTTGGTGGGGAAGACCTTAGGATTAGTGGGTTTTGGCCGGATCGGCGCGGCCGTGGCCAAGAGGATGTTTGATGGCTTCGAAATGAAAATTTTATATTATGATGCCAAGCGTAATGAGGAGCTGGAGAAAAAATATAATCTGCAGTTCGCGGATTTGGATACTTTGTTGCAGCAATCGGATTTCGTTTCTATCCATGTCCCGATGACACCGGAAACCAAGCACCTGATAAACGCTGAAAAATTGAAGATGATGAAAAAGACGGCATACCTGGTCAACACTTCCCGCGGTCCGATAGTTGATGAAGCCGCATTGGTGGAGGCATTAAAAGCCGGCGAGATAAAAGGCGCGGCCTTGGATGTCTATGAGCAAGAGCCGAAAATGGCGCCGGGATTGGCCGAGTTGCCAAATACGGTACTTGTGCCCCATATCGCTTCGGCCACGGAAGAAACCCGCTCGGCCATGAGCGAATTGGCGGCCAAAAATATTATCGCGGTACTATCTGGCGAGGCGCCGTTGACGCCGGTGAAGACGAAGTGAATCGGTAAATTAACGGATAAATAAGCGTTTGAGTAAAGCGCTAAAACCCCGCCATGGCGGGGTTTTAGCGCCAGGTTAAAGTTTTGCGCCCGAATCTTTATTTTTAGCGGTAATTTAGATATACTTTAATTGTATGCTCCACTATTTTTTAAAACCGATAAAACGATTTCGCCGGTCCTATCTGCCGGGCATCATAACGGCCAGCGCGGATGACGATCCGTCAAGCATTTCCACTTACTCGGTGATCGGTGCGACAACGGGGTTTTCTCAGCTCTGGCTTCTTTTGGTTTCAACTCCTCTGCTTATCGCCATCCATCAGATAACGGCGCGAATAGGCGATGTTACCAAAAAGGGGCTCATAACTTTGATAAAGGAACATTTCGGCCGGCGCGTGGCCCTTTTGGCGGTGTTGGTTTTGGTCGTGGCCAATCTTCTGACGCTGGTGGCCGATATTATCGGCATGGCCGCGGGTTTCCAGCTTTTAACCAGCTGGAATTATATTTATTTCATCGTTCCGCTGATAATCTTCGTCTGGTATGTGATAGTTTTTGACAGCTATAAAAAGATCGCCCGGTATTTTTTCTGGTTCGCCGGCATCATTCTGGCTTATTTTTTTGCCGGCATCCTGGCTAAGCCCGATTGGGGCTTGATTTTCAAATCGATCATTTATCCGCCGATAAAATTTAATATTGCGTATTTTATGGCGGCCTTGGGCTTGATAGGAACCAGTTTTTCTCCCTACGCGTTTTTTTGGCAGACGGAACAGGAAATCGAAGAGGCGCGAGGCGCAAAGCAGATCAGCTCTTCGAGCCGGGCGGTGGTGCTGGGATTTATTTACAGCGCCTTAGCGGCGTTTTTTGTCATCGTGGCCAGCGCCAGCGTTATGCTCAAGACCGATATAAATATTTTGACCGTTAAAGACATCGCCCGGGCGTTGGCGCCGGTGGCCGGGCCGTGGGCCACGAAACTGTTCGGTTTGGGCCTTATCGGTTCGGGTATTTTGGCAATTCCTATTTTGGCGGTTTCTTCGGCTTATGGCATAGCCGAATTTTTCAAGCTGCCCGAGGGTTTGAACCGGAAACCGAGCCAAGCCAAAGGGTTTTACGGGATGATAACATTCGGTTTTGTTTTCTGTCTGGCCGCGTTGCTGTTTGACTTGAACCCCATCAAGGCGTTATTTTATTCGCAGGTAATGGTCGGCGCTATAACGCCGGTCATAATCTATTTAATTTTGCGCTTGGCCAGAGAACCTAAAGTAATGGGAAATTTTTGCTGCACGCGCTTAAGCGTGTTTGGCGGGTGGCTGACTATGGTTCTTCTGGTTTTGGGCGATGTTTTATTGTTTTATTATCTGTTTACATTGTAATAAAATGAGCAGGAGATATTTTATTTTTTTGGTCACCATTTCTTTAATGGCCGTCGGTGCGGCCGGTTTTTTAATATACAAATATCAAACCAAGATCTTCAGGGAAATTACCTCAGTTTTTGGCGGCCAGAATAATTTAAAATTGGATTTTTCTTTGGTTCCTAAATCGTTGAATACCAACGGAACTTCAACTCAATCGGAGATTGATCAATTAAGAAGAGAAGTTGAGGCGCTGAAAAAACAACCTTCGGCCGTTGCATTGACTTTCGCTTCGCCCTCTCCAGCGCCGGACCTGAAAACGCAAGAAGCGTTAAGCAGCGCAAACCAAAAAATCAGTTCGCTGGAAAAACAATTGCAGCAGCTTCAGGCGCAAAGCGGCCAAACGCCCTTTGCGGGAGGTGATGCTAATTTGATACAAACATGGAAAGCCAGTGAAAAGGTGGTGCAAATCGCTTGTGAAAATAAATCTCTGGGCGCCTGGCAATTGGGTTCGGGAGTTTTGATAAGCAGCGATGGAAAAATCTTAACCAATCAGCATGTGGCGCAGCTTTCTTCCGGGCAAACGCCCGATTACTGCCTGGTGCTTTTTAGCGGCGATTATGACACCGCCAGCCAGAGCTATAAAAGGGAATATCGGGCGGTGGTGGCAGGGTATTTTAGCGGACGCGATGCGGCCTTGCTGAAAGTTCAGGATGTAATCTATCAGGATGCCGGCGGCCAGACGCAGAACGCGCCCATTTTGAACTCTTTTCAATTTTTTCGGTCGGCTGTTGGCCAGCCGCAGATCGGCGATCCGGTTTACATCGTCGGCTTCCCGGAATCGGCCAAATTCAATTTTTCCGTGACCAAGGGGATAATCAGTAATCTGACTTCCGGCGATATATATTTTGGCACGGACGCGCAAATTGACAGGGGCAATTCCGGCGGCGCGGCGATAAATTCGGCCGGCCAGCTCATCGGCTTGCCGACCTATAAATATGTCGGCAGCGGCGATTATCGGGGATATATTTTGGATATACATTCGTTGAACCTGAATTAATATCTCCGGCTGTCATTCCCGCGAAAGCGGGAATCCAGGTTAATATAATTTAATCTACTTTTCTGTAACCAGAAAAGTAGCAAAAGAGTTCCCGTGCGGCGATAAAACTTTAACAAAATCGGATTCGCTCATCTAAAATCGCTATGCACAACGCCCCAAGCTGACGCTTGGGGCCCCGCCACAGCACGCGATTTTAAACGCCTCGCTCATCTCGATTTTGTCTTAAAGTTTTTCGTATGCGCGGAGAAAAAACAAGGTGATATTCATTAAGAACACAACCATCGTAACCCAAAACAGCAAGCGCCAAATCATTGAAGATGGCGCTATTTTGGCTGAGGGGAATAAAATCGCCGATATCGGCCAAAGTGCTAAATTAGAGAAAAAATATGCCAAGGCGAAAAAGAAAACAATCGACGGGCGCGGCAAAGTGGCGATTCCTGGACTCATCAACGCGCACACTCACGCAGCCATGTCGCTATTGAGAGGTTTTGCCGACGATATGCCGCTTAATGATTGGCTGGAAAAAAAGATTTGGCCGGCCGAGGCAAAATTGGGGCCGGAAGATATTTGTCGGGGAACGAAAATGGCTTGCCAAGAAATGCTGCAAAGCGGCACGACGACTTTCAATAATATGTATTGGCAGCCGGCGCAGGAAATAAGGGCGGCGCGGGAGATAGGTTTGCAGGATTTTGTCGGTTTGACGGCGTTGGATAGCGGCGGAATGGACATTGGTCCGGCGCAAATTGCCGCGGAATACGAACGCTTAAAATCGAAAACGGGTGAAGACATAAAACTGGTTTTGACTCCGCATTCGATTTATGCGGTGAGCGAGGAGACCTTGCGCTGGTGTAAAAAATTTGCCGATGACAACGATCTGTTGCTGCATATTCATTTATCGGAGACAGAGGAGGAGGTAAAAAATTGCCTGGCAAAACACAAATGCCAACCGGTTGAATATTTGGAAAAAATAGGATTTTTGGGCGGTAATGTTGTGGCGGCCCATTGCTGTTGGTTGAGCGAAAAGGAAATAAAAATTTTAGCCAAACAAAAAGTGAGCGTGGCGCATTGTCCGGTTTCCAATTTGAAACTATCTTCGGGTGTCGCGCCGCTGGGAAAATTATTGAAGGCCGGGGTTAATGTGGCACTGGGCACAGACGGACCGGCGTCAAATAATTGTCTGGATATGTTTGGCGAGATGAAAATCGCCGCGCTGATCCATAAATGGGACGAAAGAAACCCCGCTGCGGCCGACGCACAGACAATTTTGGACATGGCGACCATAAACGGCGCCAAAGCGTTGAAAATTGATAAAAATATCGGTTCCATTGACATCGGCAAGCAGGCCGATATAGTATTGATTGACTTTGACAAACCGCGCCTAAAGCCGCGTCATAATATGGTCTCGCATTTGGTCTATGCGGCGCAAGGCGGGGATGTTTGCGGGGTGATTATTGGCGGCAAGGTTCTTTTATAAACTTTTTTACGGCAAAGGCAAAGGAGGAGCTATGAAAAAGGCAATATGGTGGTTGTTGACGGTTTGTTTTGCTCTTTTTGCGATTTCTGATAAAAGCGAGGCCGAAAGATTAATTTTGTTCGATGGCGGCGAAAAGTCGGCTGCCTACCTGAAAACAGTCGACGAAGTAGTTGGGGAAGTAAAAACGATGATCAGGGAGACGGGTTGTGTCAGTTATGACAAAGGGAAGGTCTATATAGCCGTGAGCGAAGAAAAGCGGGGGAGGCAGGTCGTGGTATATTTTATTGATCAGCGGCTTGGCCAAATAGAAGAAGTGTCTTCTGCTCTGCTGCGGCCGCTGTCCTTGCTCCGGGAAAGAAAGGATTTTGCCGTAAAAACAGCGCGGTGTTTGTACTTTTTTTATGAAGTGGCCGGCAATGAATGACCGGTCGGGGAGTCCATGCGGCTCCCTTTTTTATTTCGCCCATACCTTGGCTTTACGGCGTTTGGCGAGTAAAATATAAGCAACAGATATAAGCTTGAATTTATACCAGGTAGTGAAAATTCGGCGGTTTAACCGAATCATCGCTGACTGGTAGAGTTTGATAAAACCATAGAATTTGGCAAAACTAATTAAGTCCGTTTGGATTTATGAATATAGCCGAATTTCTACTACCTGGTATGCCAGAATTGCCCGAAGTTGAAACAATCAGCCGGCAGCTTTCCAAGTTGATTGGCGGAAAAAAAATAAAAGAAGTTGAAGTGCGCTTGGCTAAAATGGTTAAAACGCCGCTGGCGCAATTTAAGCGCGCCCTTAAAGGTGCAAAAATAAGAAAAGTCGGTCGGCGCGCTAAATTATTGGTTTTTGAACTGGATAATGGCTGGAGTTTTTTGGCGCACCTTAAAATGACGGGGCAGATGGTATATCAGTCAACGGCAAGCAATAAACAGTTAATGGCAGAAAGCAAGCACACGCATCTGGTTTTTCATTTCAGCGATAAAACCCGTTTGTTATTCAACGACTTGCGCCAGTTCGGGTATATTAAGCTGGCAGACACGAATAAACTCGGTGAATTTTTCATAAAAGAGGGCTTGGGGCCGGAGCCCCTGGAAAAAGATTTCGCCTTAGCCGATTTTGAAGCGTTGCTGGCCAAAAAGCCCAAAGCAAAAATCAAGCAATTTTTAATGGACCCGAAAACTATCGCCGGCATCGGCAACATTTATTCGGATGAAATATTATTCTTTGCGGGCGTTCATCCCTTGCGGCGCAACCAGTCGCTGAAGAAGGGAGAGATAAAAAAAATCTATCAAGGCATTAAAAAGATATTGCCCGAAGCCATACGATCGAAAGGCACCTCGGCCAACAACTATTTGGACGCCTTCGGCCGCAAGGGAGGGTTTCTGGCAAAGTTGAAAGTTTATGGCAGAGAAGGGGAAAATTGTGTAAAATGTAAAGGCAGGGTGGCAAGGATAAAAATAGGAGGGCGCTCGGCGCATTTTTGCCCCGCCTGCCAGAAATAAGCTATTTAGCCGGCGCGGTCGAACCGGTAAACTAATATTTCCACATAAACATATGAAATTTGATAAAATTGCTTTGGCCTGGGCTTTTGCGATTTTTGACGCGCTTATCGTGTTTTTGGTGATGGCTTTTTCTTTGCTGACGTGCCGCGCCAGCGATATCTTAACCCGCGCCGCGGCGTTGCACTGGGTTTCCTATTCCTGGGCCGGCGCTTTGGTGATGGCGATAGAACACGCCGTTATCGGTTTTATTTTGGGCTGGTTTTTCGCCTGGGTTTACAATTTATTTGTCAGAGAATAAATTTCCGAGTATAATCTTTTTAACAAGCCCGCAGGTCGGGTCGGCACTTTTTTCTTTTGACCAGGGAGGCTAATGCGTCCGACGGGGCATATTAGCCGAACGATGTCAAAATACACAGCATGCTATTTGATAAAATTTACAAATTTTTTGATATTCTGGAAGATAAGGTCCGTCATTGGCTGAGCCATTGGCCGTTGCTTTATGCGCTGGTCGGGATTGTGGGCATCGTTTTGACCTGGCGGGGGGTTTGGCACTTGGCCGACGGGGTGAACTTAAGTCCCTGGGTTTCGATTTTTTTTGGGTTAGCGATTTTATTGATTTCGGGCCTGCTGGTGGCGATCGCCATTGGGGATGAAGTTTTGATAGGCGCTTGGCGCGGTCGGAGAAAAGTTACCGAGGTTCGTCTTGAAGAAACACTAACCCTGGTTGAAAGAGTGGATGAGATAAAAAAATTACTCAGCAAAATAGAAAATCAGCTGGGCGCGGTCAAGAAAGGAGAAGAAAAGATTGCCAAGGAAATCGACGAAAAAATTGACAAATAAAATAATCGTTGTTTGCCATAATATCCGCAGCGCTTTTAATGTGGGGTCTATTTTTCGCACGGCGGACGGGGCGGGCGTCGGTAAAATAATTTTAGGCGGCTACAGCGCTCATCCGCCCCATTCCAAGCTGGCCAAAACGGCTTTGGGCGCGGAACAAGCCGTGCCGTATGAGCGCGTTTGGCAGACCTGGCGGGCGCTGGATGATTTGAAAAAGAATGGCTATCAAATCGTGGCGCTGGAAAAAAACTCACAAGCGAAAAATATTTTTAAATTCAAGCCACGCTTTCCTTTGGCGCTGGTACTGGGAAACGAGGTTAAGGGGCTTTCGAGGGAAATTTTAAAAAGGTGCGATAAAATCGTTTTTTTACCGATGAGGGGCCAAAAAGAATCATTGAATGTTTCCGTGGCTTTCGGCGCGGCAATATATCAGATAAGCAAATAATATGGGAAAAATACAAAAGATCCGCGAACAGAAAAAAATAGAGGCCGAGCAGCAAGATGAATTGCGCCGGCAGCGCAATAAGAGCATTATTATCGGCGTGCTGGCGGGACTCGTAGTTCTGGCTGCACTGATATTCGGCATAACCAAATTCTTGAATTGGCGACTGGCTGGGCTGAATCCCTCCTTGCTCTCGCCTTCGCCGATAGCGAGCGTCTCGCCGGAGCAGGCATTCCCGTCTTTCTCGCCGCAGGCCGGCAATAATCAAGAAAATTTAACCAATAAAATAATGATGATACAAACTGAGAGGGGTAATATAAAGCTGGAACTTTTCACCAAAGACGCGCCAAAAACCGTGGCGAATTTCGTTAATTTGGCGGGTAAGGGATTTTATAACGGGCTGACATTCCATCGCGTAGTGCCGGGTTTTGTCATCCAGGGCGGCGACCCCAAGGGCGACGGCACGGGCGGGCCGGGATATTCTTTCGCGGATGAAATAAACCCTTGGTCGCTGGGGCTCTCGGAAGACACCATAAAATCATATCAAGCGCAGGGATATAAATATACGCGGGATCTCGCTTCGCACAAAATGGAAGCTGGCGTGCTGGCTATGGCTAATTCCGGTCCTGATACCAACGGCAGCCAATTTTTCATCGTGACCGAATCGGCCCAGTCGCATTTAGACGGGAAACACACGGTTTTTGGCCGGGTGATTGAAGGTATGGATGTAGTGCTAAAAATCCAGCAGGGTGATATAATGAAAAAGGTATCAATCGCTAATTAACGCGAATTTTTCACAAATTGCACTAATATATTCGTGAAATATGTGATTGATTCGTGCCTATTTGCGAAATGAAAAGAACCCAATTAAGGCCCCACAAGAAAACTTTTTGGGTCAAGCGCGATAAAGAGGGCAAGTTTGACGATGTGCAGGAAATAAACCGCTGTATACGGCAAGATATGGCGCACCGCGCCAAAACCAAAGCCAAGCCGGGCCAAAAGTTCGCGGGCGATTAATAAAATCAACAGAGTTGATCAAAGGCGAAATAAAAACGGATGTTTTTTTGTTTGTTTTTTTAAATCTATCATTATGAGTCGAATAGTTTTTGACATTGAAACCATTGGCGCCAATTTTGACGAATTGCCGGAGGAAGCGCAAAAGTATATTTTAAAATCCGGCGAAGACGAAAAGAAAAATAAAGAGGTCAAAGAAAAACTCGGCCTTTGGCCCCTGACCGGAGAAATCGCCGCCATTTGCCTTTTAAACCCCGATACGAACAAGGGGCGGGTTTATTTTCAGTCGCCGGGGAAAAACACAGAACCGGTGATAGAGGGCGGCATGGAATATTTGGCTATGGGCGAGAAAGAAATCTTGGAAAAGTTTTGGCAGGAAATCAAAAACTACAACCAGTTCATCACCTTTAACGGGCGGGGCTTTGATTGCCCATATATTATGTTGCGCTCAGGCGTCCTGAAGGTGCGGCCGACCAGGAATTTGATGCCTTACCGTTATAAAGACGATGAGCATATCGATCTGTTGGATCAACTGACTTTTTACGGCGCCTTTCGGCGTTTTTCGCTTGATTTTTATTGCCGGACATTCAAACTGGACAGCGCCAAGACCGAGGGCATGAGCGGCGACAAAGTGCAGGAATATTTCAAGAAAGGCAAATATTTGGAGATTGCCAAATACTGTGCCGACGATGTGCGGGCCACCGCCGGGCTTTTTGAGCGCTGGGAAAAATATATTAGAGCTTAGGGTAGTTGCCAATAACGCGAACTTAACGCCCAATAACGCGAAAAAGATAAACTTACCGGTGTTATTGGCCGGCATTGGCGTTGTTCGCGGAAACTATGGAAAGAACGCCGATAAAATTCGGGCTGGTGGCGGTGATTATTTTGGAAGTGGCGAGTATTTTTTATTTTTTGCATGTTTATCACGATTTTGTTTCTTCCCCGGAAAATTATTACCGGAACATTCTGGTAAAGCGAGGCAAAGCGCAGCAGCAATTAATTGACGAATAGCCGGGCCGGGCAGGATTTAAAAACGGATTTTATATCATAAAACAAATAATATGTCCGATAAAAAAATTATCACCATTGCAATTATTCTGGCCGCTTTATTAATAGGCGGCGGCTGGTATTATTCAAAACAAGCTCCCGTTGCGAGAGTGTCTCAGCCGGTAATTTCTCCGACCGGCGCTTTTGAATCCGGAATTTTAATCGGGGATTCTTCCGCGCCCGTAACCATGGAAGAATATACCAGTTTCATTTGCCCCGCTTGCGCCCGTTTCGCCTCCGGCGCGCTGGAACAGATAAAAGAAGAATATGTGAAAACCGGGAAAGTCAAAATAATAATCTATGTTCTGCCGCCTTATGAGCTGGGCCGCGCCGCGCTCTGCGGCCAAGAGCAGAATAAATTTGTCGTTTATCACGACTATCTTTTTTCCCACCAGGATCAGATTTCCAATGAAGGCGACTTGAAAAATATGGCGGTCAATGCCGGCTTGGACAGCCAAAAATTCAACGCTTGTTTCGATGCCAATAAAGATGAGGGCAAGCTGGCCAAGTGGTATGAGGAGGGCTCCGGCCGCGGAGTTGATTCCACGCCAACCTTTTTCATTAACGGACAAAAACTCATAGGCGCCTTGCCATTCGATGATTTTAAAAAAGTGATTGATCAAAAATTGGAGCAGATGCGCTGAAAATATGAATATCATAGAGGTCAATGATCTGGTCAAAAAGTTCGGCGATTTTGAAGCGGTAAAACACGCTTCTTTTAGTGTCGCTCAAGGCGAAATATTCGCTTTTTTGGGGCCGAACGGCGCGGGTAAAACCACCAGCATTAGAATTCTGACGACCATGCTTAAGCGCACCGGCGGGGAAGTACTGGTTGTGAGGCATAAAATAATTCAAATAAAAAAATCGCTTCTTTCGAAGCGATTTTTTATTGTCCAAACAAATCTATAAGCCGAATTTTGTCCTTCGACTCGCTGCGCTCGCTCAGGACAAGTCCTGGGCGATGCAACGAGCGAATGGGCAATCATCTGTCTGGGCCCCGCATTGCTGCGGGGCTCGGGCGATCTACTTGTCTTATGAGAACCAAGCTTGCGGTCTCATAGTTTGATCTTGCACCCGGTAAGGATTTTGCCGTTTCATTTTGACTTTGGAAATTTTGCAATTTCTTATGGTCAAATTGCGCCCTCCTACGCGTAAAGCTTCGGAGGGCGATTTTATCCTTTCGGATAAAATCGTCACTGTTCGCACCTCGCATCTTACGATGGACGGCTGTTAGCCGCTACCTTTTTTAACCCCGCCGTGGCAGGGAGAGAGAGTTCGGACTTTCCTCCCTTCGCGTAGCGAAGGGCGATTGCCCGATTTGCTTGGACTTCAATATTTTATAATTTGTTTTAAATGTTGTCAAGCTGGCAGTAATCTTGATTTTAAGGCGATTTTGGGAGTAGAATACAAGTAAATGAAACGATCCGAACTAATTTTTACAGCCGCGCTGGTGCCGGTGGATTATCTGATGCTATTGCTGGCCGGGCTGGCGGCTTATTGGCTGCGCACAAGCTCTTTGGTTGCCAGCTTGCGGCCGGTGCTTTTTGGCATCAATTTGCCTCTGGAAAAATATCTGGGCTTAACGGCGCTCATCGGCTTTTTTATGCTGATTATTTTCGCGCTGTCCGGGCTTTATGAGATACGCCGCGCCAACGGCATCTTGGAGAACTTTGCGCGCATTCTCATTGGCGCTTCGGCGGGGTTAGCCGTGGTGATTATTTATAGTTTTATCCGCCGGGAATGGTTTGACTCTCGTTTTTTGATATTCGCGGCCTGGATATTGGCGATATTTTTCGTGTTGTTTGGCAGGATAGTCGTTCGCGCCATCCAAAGATTTTTAGTCACGCGTTATAAATACGGCGTTCATAATATTTTGGTCGTGGGCGGAGACAGGATATCGCAGGAATTGATAAGCGAAATGGAAGACGAAAAATCTCTTGGCTATAATGTGGCCGGACATTTTCAGGATTTAGACCTGGATAAAATAAAAGAAGCGGTGAAGCGCGAATCGATAGACGATGTTATGCTGGCTAATCCCGATTTTGCCCGCGAGCAGGTCTTGGGCCTGATCGATTTTTGCGAAGAGAGGCGCTTATCCTTTAAATTCGTGCCCAATTTGTTCCAGACGCTGACCATTAATGTCGAATTTGACTCGCTGGCGGGAATTCCGCTGGTTGAATTAAAGCGCACGGCGCTTGACGGTTGGGGAAAAATAATCAAAAGAGTGCTGGACTTTTTCGGTTCGATTTTCGGCATTGTGATTTTTTCGCCCATCATGGCCGTGGTGGCGGCTCTGGTGAAGCTGGATTCTCCGGGCCCCGTGATATATAAAAATGAGCGCGTCGGGCCGGACGGTATTTTCAATACCTATAAATTCCGGTCAATGAAAATAGAGTATTGCACCGGTTCTCAGTATGATAAAGACGGCAAGGCCAGCGAGCTTGAAGATGAATTGGCCGCCAAGCAGAGCGGACGGCAGGGCCCCGTGTTTAAGGTTCTAAACGATCCGCGCCGCACGAAATTCGGCCGTTTTCTGGAGGCCTCAAGCTTGGATGAACTGGCGCAATTTTTTAATGTGCTTTTTGGTAATATGAGCTTGGTCGGGCCCCGGCCGCATATGCCCAAAGAGGTTGCCAAATATGAGAGGTGGCATAAAAAAGTTTTCAATGTTAAGCCCGGCATCACGGGGCTGGCGCAAATTTCTGGGCGCTCGGAAATAGATTTCGATGAAGAGGCGAAATTGGATGCTTATTATATCGAGAATTGGTCTCTGTGGCTGGATCTGAAGATAATATTTAAAACGCCGTTGGTGGTGCTGTTGGGGAGGAGAAAATAAAATCATCTTGCTACTTTTCTGTCAGCAGAAAAGTAGCCAAAAGACCGCGCCCGAGCGTAAAAAATAAAGAAAATCGGATTCGCTCATCTAAAATCGCTATCCGCAACGCCCCAAGCTGACGCTTGGGGCCCCACCATAGCACGCGATTTTAAACGACTCGCTCATCTCGATTTTCTGATTATTTTTTCGCTATGGGCGGCTTGAAAATACAATTTTACTATTAAATTTTTTATGCGTGTTGCGCTGGTGCACGACTATTTAAATCAATACGGCGGAGCCGAGCGGGTGCTGGAGGCCTTTTGTGAAATTTGGCCGGAAGCGCCCATTTTTACTTTGGTCTATGACAGGCGGCGCACGGGGTCGGCTTTTGAAGGGCGCAAGATAAAAACATCATTTTTGCAAAAGATACCGATGGTCAAATCCCATCACCGGCCGTTTTTGATGCTGATGCCCTTAGCTGTTGAACAGTTCGATTTAGCGAAATACGACCTGGTGATTTCTGACTCGGCCAGTTTCGCCAAGGGCATCATCACCCGGCCGGGGACGCTGCATATCTGCTATTGCCATACGCCAACCAGGTATGTTTGGGACGACAGCCAAAAATACATAAACGAGTTCAGTTATCCAAATCTGATCAAGCGGTTCATCCCGCCTTTCTTGAATTATCTGCGTCTTTGGGACGAAGCGGCTTCGGCCAGGCCCGATGTTTATCTGGCCAATTCCCGATTTGTCGCTTCGCGCATTAAAAAATATTACGGCCGGCGAGCGGAGGTTGTTTGTCCGCCGGTTAAAACCAGGCGATTTTATTTGAGCGGAAAAAATAACGACTATTTTTTAATGCTGGCCAGATTTTTGCCGTATAAAAAAATCGACCTGGCCATCGTCGCTTTTAACAAATTGGGCTGGCCGCTGAAAATTATCGGCGACGGGCCGGACAGGAGGCATCTTCGGAAAATAGCCGGTCCGAACATTGAATTTACGGGCTTGGTGGCGGAAAAGGAATTGCCTAATTATTTTGCGCATTGCCGGGCGTTCATTTTTCCGCAAGAAGAGGATTTCGGCATTTCCGCCGTTGAGGCCATGGCCGCGGGCCGGCCCGTGATAGCATTCCGCGGCGGCGGGGCGCTGGAAATAGTGGAGGAAGGCAAAACCGGCATATTTTTTGACGAGCAAACGCCCGAAGCATTGATTGGCGCGCTCAAGAAATTCAATCCGGTTGATTTTAACGCCAGATACATCAGCCAGCAGGCAGAGAGGTTCGACAAGGAAGTTTTTAAGGATAAAATAAAGAAGTTCGTGAATGAGTCGCTGGCGGAGCATAAAAACAAGAATCGCCTTTTATGAAGATTTGTGATAGAATTTAATTTGTAATTTATAAAGCGACGCCAATGTGCAAATGATGCATGAATGCCGCCAATAATTTCGTGGCATTCGTAAAGTTCGCGTATTGGCGCCGGGTTGAATGAAAATAACCCAAGAAAGACAAAAATGCATCGGTTGCGGAAGTTGCGCCGCAGTTTGCCCGAAATATTTTTTTATGGCCGATGACGGCCTGGCTTCCATTGTTGGCGGCAAAATGAACGGCGAGAATATGGAACTGGAAGCCGAAGCGGCCGATTGCGCCAAGGAAAGCGCGGAAATTTGCCCTGTGCAAATAATCAAAGTTAATTGACGGCAAACAGCCGGTAATAAGCAATAAGGCCGCTTTTTAAAAGCGGTACTTGTTTTTACCCCAAGATTGTGATACATTGTTAATTGTTAATTGTTAATTGAATTTCATGTTGGAACTAAAAGCCGACCCAAGGATTATCCTTGGCAAAAAAGTGAGCGCTTTGAGAAAAACCGGATTTATTCCGGCTGTTTTATACGGCCACGGGAAAAAACCGATATCTATTACGGTTAATGCCAAGGATTTTGAAGGCATTTTCAAGGAAGCCGGCGAAACCACTCTTTTGTCCCTGTCTGTGGACGGCAAAAAGCGCAATGTTTTTATCCACGATCTTGAACGAGATATTTTGAACGGCCAGGTGATACACGCGGATTTTTTTGAGGTGAAAATGGATGAAAAGATGAAAGCCAAGGTTCCTTTCGTGTTTATCGGCGAATCGCCGGCGGTGAAGGCGGACGGCGGCGTTTTAGTCCGCGCCATGCAGGAAGTTGAAGTTGAAGCGCTGCCGCAGGACTTGCCCAAGGAAATCAAAGTTGATATTTCTTCGCTGGCGACATTCGAGGATAAAATTCACATCAAGGATTTGGCGCTGTCTGGCAGCGTTAAGATTCTGGCCGACTTGGAAGAAACGGTCGCCTTGGTGTCGCCGCCGCGTTCCGACAAAGAGATGGAAGAATTGGAAGTCAAGCCGGTTGAAGCGGTAGCCGAAGTTAAGGTCGTCGGCGAGGAAGAAAAAGCGGCTGCTGCCGCTGCCGCCGAAGCGGAAGCGGAACAAGTAAAATAATCGCTTTAAAAATTTTTCGGGATGGGAAAACTTTTTAAAAATAAATTTTTCCACGAGGCCACTCTGCTTTTTGCGGCGGGGTGGTTTTTTGTTTCGGTTTTTTCTCCTTTTGGTTTTGCTTCAGCCACGCTTGCCGATGATCAAAAAAATAATTTGCGCCAGCAGATAGACGAGATTCAAAAGCAAATCGATATATATCGCGCCAATATTTCAGATTTGCAACAACAAGGCGGCACTTTAAAAAGGGAGATTTCCTTGCTGGACAGTAAAATTAAAGCGGCCGGGCTCGAGATACGGCGCACCGCTCTGGATATCCGCGCGGTTGAAGCCGGGATTTCAGACAAGAATTTAGCTCTGGGCCAGGCCGAATTAAAGCTTGACAGAGAAAGACAGCTGCTCGCCGAATATGTCCGGGCGGTGTATGAGGCCGACCAGCAGGGAACGCTGGAGATGATATTGGGCAACGAAAAATTGTCGGATATTTTTGACAGAGCGAGTTCTTTGCAGAACATCCAAAAAGGCATGCAGGAAAGCATGACGGCCATACAGCAATCAAAAATCACCCTGGAAAACGACCGGCAAATTTTGGAAGACAGGCGCGACGAAATGAATCAATTGAATGTGTTGCAGGAAATTCAGCGCCGGGCGCTGGCTGCGCAGCAAAATGATAAGAAGAATTTATTGGCGCAAACCAAAGGGCAAGAATCGAACTATCAAGCCCTGGCAAGAAAGGCCAAGGCCGACGCCGAGGCGATCAGAAAAAATCTGTATTTGCTTGAAGGAGTCGGGTTGTCAATGACGCTGGAAAAAGCGTATCAGTATGCCAAACAAGCGTCCAACTTGACCGGTATCAGGCCGGCATTTTTGCTGGCGGTGCTGAAGAACGAGTCCAGCTGGGGAGAAAAAGTGGGCACCGGCACTTGGCGGCGCGATATGCATGCCAGGGACCAACAGGCATTCGTTCAGATATGCGATTCGTTGAACCTCGATCCGGATAAAACTCCGGTTTCGCGCAAGCCGGCTTACGGCTGGGGCGGGGCTATGGGCCCGGCGCAATTTTTGCCTACGGTCTGGCTGTCTTATGCGGATAAAGTCGCTCAACTTACCGGCCACAATCCTCCCGATCCCTGGAACATTGAAGACGCGTTTGTGGCGGCCAGCGTTAAATTGACGCAGGCGGGGGCGGCCGCACAAACTTATAATGCCGAATGGAAGGCCGCGCAAATTTATTTCGCAGGCAAGCGCTGGAACAATCCCACATATTCTTTCTACGGGGACAAGGTGATGGAAATGGCGGGCGTTATCCAGGACCAGCTGAATATCATCGCCAGATAGCAGAAAGCAACTAAAAACCGTCCCGCAGTTGCGGGACGGTTTTTAGTTTGGATTGTTTCTTGATATTGTCTAAAATTTGTCATTCTGAACTTGTTTCAGAATCACAGAGATCCCGAAATAAATTCGGGACGGCAAGCAATGCTATTTCAGATTGTCATTAAAGAAGGAACGAGGGGAACATATTTGTTGAGATTTTTGAGCTGATTGTCGTTTAAGGCCAAGGCCTTATCTATCGCGGCCTGGAAATCATCGGCGGAAAAAGTCAGTTGCTGGCCGATGCGCAGGGTTTTTGGCTTGTTGGGCAAATGTTTTTGCAGATAATCCTCGATAAAGATGCGGTGCTCCGGTTTCAGTTTCTGAGCAAGTTCCGGTTTGTCTTTCAGGTATTCTTTAAGCGCCTGTCGGGCCAGATGGGTCGCGCCGTTGCCTTTGGCGGCGATGGCGACGATGTCTTGGCCGGCTTGCTTGGCTTGCGGAGCCGGGCTCGGGGCGCCTTTTGCCTTTTCCGTGTTTGCTTGAGCAGGGGAGCTGCTGGAAGGCGCCGGCAAAGCGACGATTCCTTTTAAATCCGGTTCAAGCAAAGCGGTTCTGTCTTGGTAGCTCCGGTAGAAATAGAATCCGCCCGTGGCAAGCAGTAGGGCTACCAGGGCGTAAGCTATCCTGTGCGAGTTTCTCTTGAGCCAGTCGCCATTTGAGCCGTTGCCAAACTGAGGCCCGGGCATGGAGAAATTCTGTTGGGCTGGGTCCATAGCGATAAATTAAAAATTATTGATAATAAAATTTACGACCTTTGCTTCCTCCTGGATATTGAATTGTTAAGAGCTAAGCCGCAGACATTGCTGCTTTTTGGATGATATCACGGATAGAATCGAAATATCCCGCCAATCCGTTACAAATCCGTTTTATCAGCGGTTATGCGGAAGGCCTTGACTATCGGATCCATTTTTCCGTCGATGATAGTTTCCAGGTCGTGCCAGCTTTTGCCGATGCGGTGGTCCGTGATGCGGTTTTGCGGATAATTGTAGGTGCGTATTTTCTCGGACCTGTCGGCTGTGCCGATTTGCGCTCTTCGTTCCTGGCTCAAGCTGGCCATTTCCCTGTTGCGCATATTTTCGTAGACCTTGGCGCGCAAGATCTCCATGGCAATTTCTTTGTTTTGCGCCTGCGAACGCTCGGTCTGCGAAAAAACGACCGTGTTGGTGGGCAAGTGCACTATTCGCACGGCAGTGGAGCGTTTGTTGACATTTTGTCCGCCCGGTCCCGAAGAGCGCACCGCGTCAATTTGCAGGTCTTGCGGATTGATTCTAATCTCGGCCGCGTCAACTTTGGGCAGGATGGCGACAGTGGCGGTGGAAGTGTGCACCCGGCCGTTCTTTTCGGTTTTGGGAACCCGCTGGACGCGATGCACGCCGCTTTCATTTTTCAGCTGTTCATAGGACTCCGCGCCCGTTATTTCCATGGTTATTTCTTTGAGCCCGCCGATGGAATTGCGGCTTTCGTCTATAACCAAAAAGCTCCAACCTTGCGATTGGGCGTATCTTGAATACATCCGGAAAAGATTAGCCGCGAAAATCGCGGCTTCGTCTCCGCCGGCTCCAGCGCGAATTTCTAAAATGACGCCTTTGGCCATAGAATTTTAAAAAGACGGAAATTCATTCTTCAAGCCCTTCGATAAGCTCAGGGTAAACTGAAGTCGAGAAGTTAAATTTCCGTCTTTTACAGCTCTCGATTCGTTGCGCTCACTCGAACAATAAATGTCTTGTCTTTATTATTTCTGTTTCTTTATCCGTTCTTTTTTCACGCCTTTTTTGGCGGAGATGTCGGTCTTTTTGGCCTGCATCTTGCGGAAGCGGTCAACGCGTCCGGCCGTGTCGATGAGTTTTTCCTTGCCCGTATAAAACGGATGGCACTGGGCGCAGATTTCCACATTCAATTCTGGCTTGGTCGAGCCGGTGATGAACGAATTGCCGCAGGCGCAAGTGGCCTTGGCTTCGGGATAATACTGGGGATGGATGTCTTTTTTCATTATAGAAGCTACTTTACGCTAATCAATAAACGCTAATCTACGCCAAATGGCGTTTTGCGTAGCGTGTATTTTATTTGGCGTGAATTAGTTTTTAGCTTCTATATATTATCATAAAATATGTTTTTGGCAATAGGTTGACACAATATTCATAATATGATACTGTATATAATCGCTTTTGGCGATGGATTTTAGGGGTTCTTTCAAACAATTTATGCTCGACGGACCTTAAACGCAAAGGAGGCAATATGATTACTGTAAAGGCCAAATTCACGGGAGTATCGCCGATTCTGATGAATCCGGCGACGGATGACATGTTAAACGAGCTTTTTGGCGGAGCAGGCGCCAGGAAAGCCAAGGATGCCGACAAGACGCCGGATCAGGAAGCAGCCAAAAAGGTGATCAAGAACGAAAATGGAATAATCGGTATCCCGGCCAGCTATCTTTTCAGTTGCCTGGTGGAAGCCGGCCGTTTGGTGAAGTTGGAGGGAAAACGGGCCATCTCCACCAAGGATACGACTTTGTTACCGTCTTTCCTGGCCATTGAGGAAATCTTTTTTCCTTTCCACAATCAGGAGGAAAAATGGAAAACGGACAAGAGAAGAGGGATTATTCCCGGCAAGGGCATCACGGTCTGCATCGTGCGGCCTCGGTTTGACAAATGGGTCTTCTCGGCGACTTTCACGATTGATGAGAAGGCCTGCGCTGAAGACAAGGCCAAAACGCTCGTGGAAAGGGCCGGCTCATCTGTCGGTCTGGGTGATTTTCGGCCGGCGCGGCGCGGACCTTTCGGTCGGTTCAGGATCGAATCGTGGGAATCAAAGAAAGCTGTCTAATCGGAGCTAAGTAGTGTTAAGCGGTCTTAAGTATCGCGCGTTTCGCTCCTGTTCGGTTCGGGGCAGGGAATCTAAAAAATTCCCTGCCAATTTTTCAAAGTATTCAACTTGCTTGAATTTTTTGAAAAGTTCTTTATAAAAATCTGGTATCGCAGCGCAGAGTATTCTGCAGTGGAGCAATCTTCACTCCTGCATGGGGCGGGGTGAAATTTAATCCCCGCCAAAATTAAATTTTTAAAACTACCCATATATGTTATATGATTGCGCGCGGCTTAGTTCGCTCTGGTGCAGTAGCGTTGAGTATGCCGCAGCGTTCTTCGGGGCAGGAGTTTTTTAAAAAGAACTCCTGTCAATTTTTCAAAGATTTCAAGTCATTGAAGTTTTTGAAAAGTTCTTTTTTGTAGGGTTAGGTAATGTCCAGCATGCTGGTGCGGGGCGTAGTTTAGCGGACCTAGGCGTGGGGCAGAACCTCTGATAATCATGTTCTGCCATAACTAAAAATAATGAAGGCAATGTGATGCGTGCTACGCTTCGGTAGTGTGGCGTGCGGTCCGGAATTGCTTTGTGCGGGGTAGGAGTTCATTTGAACTCCTACCATCATTATTACATTAAAATTCTTTTCTTTATATAATTTTATGTCCGGATAGGTACCGTTCCGTGTCGCAGTGTACGGTTCAGTCCGGCAATCTATGGGGTGAGAATCAAAACTGATTCTCACCACTCTTTCCAAGAATTTCAGCCATGGAATTTTTGGAAAGGGAGCCATCTTTTCCTTAGAAAAGATTCCCAAGAAAGTTCTTTGAAAGGAGAATACAATGAAACATCTGGAACATCTGGATTTTTTGGCGCATTGGCCGAAGAATCGTTACCCGAAGATTATGGGTAATCAGGGAAAAGCGTTGATGTTGCTTGAAAAACATGATTGTTCGCTGCTGCTGGAATTGCCAACCGGCACCGGAAAAACCGCTATCGGCTACACATTTTTGAAAACGCTGGAAGCGGCTGGGCAAACTTCGCTTTTTTACATCACGCCCAACAAGACCCTTGTGGATCAGGCCAAAAAACTGCATCCGGACGTCAAAGTGATGTATGGCCGGAACGAGTATCCGTGTTTGTATTACAACGGAGAGATTTCCGCCGAAGCAGCGCCCTGCTCTTTGCTTGATTGTCCTCATCGTGTTGATGCGGAAACGGGCGAAACGGAAGTGGCTGGCGCCGAGCCCTGCCCATATTTGGGCGACAAATGGAACGCCAAACAAGGCGGCATCGTGGTCTGCACCATGGCTTTTTATCTTTTCACTCATCTTTTTTCGGAAGAATGGGGAGAGACGGCCGGGCTGGTAATCGACGAAGTGCATCAGATCGCCAGGGTATTCCGCGGCTCTTTGAGCTACGAAATCACTGATTATCATCTTGAGAAAGCGGTGGATCTATTCTACAATGCCGATATTCAAGAGGCGCAGATTTTGGACAGTTTTCGCCGGAAGATGATGAAGGTCGTAAAAAAACGACAGCCGGGAACCGCCACTTTACTTGAACCGGCGGAAATAAACAATCTTCTGTCCGATCTTTACGGCATTGATTCAAGGTCGATGATGCGCGCTGTTCGTCAGGCCATGAAAAATGGCAAGATTGACGCGTTAAAACAGCACGAAACATTGAAGCGCGCGGAAGTGATAACAAGAAGCTTGACGCGCTATCTGCGGTCGCTGGAGTATTCCTTGGAAACGGACAATCGCAAGCCGTTAAATTATACCTACGGTTATTATGAGCAAGAGATCGGCGAGAACAGCAAGACGCAGTATCGTTTGGTCATCAGGGCTTATTATGTGGCTCCGCTTATCAAAAAGATATTAGCGTCTCGGACTCTGGCTTATTCGGCGACTATCGGTGACGCGGAGACATTGGGATTTGAATCGGGGATCAAGTTTCCTTTCTATGCTTTTGAATCAGATTTTCCGGTTGAGAACGCTAAGATACTGATTCCCTCGGATACTCCCAATCTGGCCGTGAAATCGCGCAGCCGCCAGGATTTAACCCGGTCATTGCGCAAGATAGCAAAGGCCTGTCGAGATTTGCAGGATGCCGGTTCGCGCTCTTTGGTGGTGGTTGTGTCAAATAAAGAGCGGGAGAAGTTTCTGATGCTGGCCGGCGAGGAAGGCGTGGACGCCATCAGCTACGGGAATGGCATTAAGCCAAGGGAAGCGGCCAGGAAATTTCAACAAGGCGAAGGAAGTGTGCTTGTTGGCACGGTTGCCAATTACGGCGAAGGCGTGGATTTGCCCAAGAATTTGGCGCCCGTGATTTTCTTTCTGCGGCCTGCTTATCCCAATCCGAAAGATCCAGCCACGATTTTTGAGGAGCGGAGATTTGGCAACATGCGTTGGCGCCTGTGGAATTGGCGGGTGATGATTGAGGCCTTGCAGGTTCGGGGCCGGAACATTAGAAGCGCCAAGGACTTGGGAGTGACGATCTTCGTTTCCCAGCAGTTCAAGCGCTTTATCCCGGCGGCTTTGCCCAAGTGGTTGGAGGGAGCTTATAGGGGGGATTTGCGGTTAGAGGAGTGCGTTAGCGCTGCGAAGGATTTATTAAACGGTTCTTTATAGCGCAAGGCACTGCTCGGTTACGCATAGTGCGGTAGCCTCAGGTCCTCAGCGGCATGGCAGTGTGGCGTACGGGACGGAGGATGGAAGCCATCCTCCGTCATTGCATAATTCATTATTATCCATTTGGCCGCGGTTCCGCACGGTTAGGAATGGTTTAGCATGCTGTCGTCCTGTGTGGTAGCGTCCGGTTCGGGGCGGGGATTAGTAATAATCCCCGCCATAATAATTGTACTTTTTATAGTGTATCAAAATTGTATAGCTTTGCGGGGCTCGCTTATGTTTTGCGGGGTTGCGTGAGGTACGCTATGGCGCGGTAGTGTATGGTTCTGTGCCGGGCGGGAATTCAAATGAGTTCCCGCTATTTTTATTATAAGATTTTAGAGGGGGATTGCTTTTTTTAAAATTATATACTATACTTTTATCAATTGATTCGCTTGTCTGTAATGAAAGATTTCCTTTCGTTTTTTCAGTTAGGCGGTTAAACATAAACAATTATGCCAGGTAGTGAAAATTCGGCAGTTTAGGCGAGTATCGCTAATTGGCAAAAATATATAAATTCACAGAGTTGGGCAATCTTAATTAAGTCCGCTGGATTTATTTGATATAGCCGAATTTCTACTACCTGGTATGACTGAAGAAAAAAACAGCATCATCGAAGTTAAGCTGTCCTCGGCCGAAGAAATGGTTGAGGCGGGAGTCCATATCGGCCACCAGACATCGCGTTGGGACCCCAAGATGGAGCAATATATTTTTGGTGCGCGCAACGGCATCCATGTTTTTGACATAGAAAAAACGCTTAAGAAATTGGAAGAAGCGCTGGTTTTTATGGCCCGTGTTATCACCAATGGCGGCAAGATAGTGTTTGTAGGCACAAAGCCGGCGGCCAAGGCGATTGTCAGGGAGGCGGCCAAAGAGCTTAATATGCCTTATGTTGTTGACCGGTGGCTTGGCGGCACACTCACAAACTACAAGACCATTTCCAAGAGGATCCAGTATTTGAAAGACCTGGAAGCGCAATCGACCGGTGGCGCTTGGGAAAAATTCACTAAAAAAGAGCAACTAGATCTGCGGCGCAAAATGGAAAAACTCCAGGGCCAATTGATAGGCATCAGGGATTTAAACAAATTGCCGGAAGCGGTTTTCGTTGCGGATGTTAAAATAGACAACATAGCTTTGCGCGAAGCCAAAAAAATAAAGATTCCGGTAATCGCCATCTGCGATAGCAATATGAATCCGGCGTTGGCCAATTATGCCATTCCGGCCAATGACGACGCGTCTTCCTCTTTAAAGATGATAATGGCCAATATTGCCGATAACTTGAAGAGGGTTAAGCCGATAGTGAAGGCGGTAGAAAAATAATCGCTCGGATTTCCTTCCTGAAATCTTGAAATTTTCCCCGGCGTGGAAAATTTCACTCGCGCAGTTTTGCTCGCTCTCTCCGCCCAAGGCGGAGAACCGTGCCCGCTCACAAAACTGAGCGTTTCAGAAAAGCAAATCCTCGCTCCCTGTCTAATTAAAATTTTTCGTATACGCGGTCAATATATATGGTTTTATCAGAACAGGTTAAAAAATTAAGAGAAGCCACCGGCGCTTCCATGATGGACTGCAAAAAAGCGCTGGAAGAGGCCCAGGGCGACGAAACTCGCGCCAGAGAGCTTTTGAGCAAGCGCGGCGCGGAAATGGCCGAGAAAAAATCCGAGCGGCAGACCAAAAGCGGCATCGTCAACGCCTATGTCCACGCCAATCAGAGAATCGGCGTTTTATTGGAACTTTATTGCGAGACGGATTTTGTGGCGCGCAACGAGAATTTCAAGAATCTGGCGCACGAGATCTGTTTGCATATCGCGGCCGTTGCCCCTCAGAGCAACGAAGAGCTGCTGAGCCAGCCTTTCATCAAGGATCCGGCCAAGACCGTCCAGAACATCATCACCGACGCGGTGGGGAAGCTCGGCGAGAATATCAAGCTGGGCAAATTCAGCCGATTTGAAATCTAATGCCGCGGAGCAAAACGCGGATCAAACACGCGGATTTAAACGCAGATCTGTGTTGCGGTCTGAGTGCGGATCAGTGTTAAGATCAGCGGTATAAATATGTCTTGGATAACCATTTTAGGAATAATCATATTTATCGGCGGGCTGGGCGGAGTGATTTTTTTCGTCGCGCGCAAGATCCCGTCTTTGGCGAAATTATCCCGCGATCCCCAGCCATCGCTTAACGGAAAATTGGGCGAAGAGATAAAAACGCGGCTTCATGGCCTCAAGTATTCAAATTTTTTGCCGCTGTTTTTAGTGCAGATGGAAAAGACCCTGAGATGGGCCCGCTTGTTTGTTTTAAGGTTGGATAATTTATTTGTCGCCTGGATAAAAAAATCGCGCGATAAGTCCGATGTTTGGACAATCCGGTCGCGCGCCTGGATGGAACACAGGCGGCTCAAAAAAAAGGAAAAAACTCAGCTCTTGGAGCAGCTCGATAAAGCGGAAGTTTCACAAACCATCAAAAAAATCGAGCAGGAGGTGGCAAAAGACGAAGACAACGCGTTTAAGGAAAAAGTGGAAATAGTCAACGCCGTTGAAGAGGCGGAAACGGTGGAGCAATCCGCGCCCGTCGAGGTTTTAGAGGAGCAACCCGAAGAGGAGGAGATTCTGACGGTAACGGAAGAAGAGAAAAAATATATCGACGCCATAGCGGCCAATCCCAAGGATTTGAAGGCCTATCGGGCTCTTTGCGACATCTATTACAATCAGCAAAGCTATTCCGACGCCCGGGCTTGTTTCCGCCAAGTTTTAAAACTTGATCCCGCGGACGAGCAGACAAAAGCGAAGCTGGAAAAAATCAAAGGTCTTCGCAGCGCGAGGAAGAAATAATGGGCTGGCCAGCTTAGCTCTCTCCTGCGCTCAAATTGTATTTGAGCTCCCTCCTTCGGCGATCCTTCGGAGGACAGGTCGGAATAGTATCGACTTGTCCGCTGTAGCTTTAGCGAAAGCGGAAGCTCCGATGTGATCGGAGCGAAGTGCCGGCCAGAGTAGCTCAACGGCAGAGCAACGCTTTTGTAAAGCGTAGGTTGTGAGTCCGATTCTCACCTCTGGCTCAATATGCAGAGGTTAGGTAATAAACAGGTCGCCCCGCAGTTGCGGGGCCGCTGGCTCACGGCAGAGTCCCGCCAGGGCGGGATAAAGCGTAGGTTCTCGGTTCAAATCCGAGAGGTGGCTCAACTGGCAGGTCGCTCCGCAGTTGCGGGGCCGCTGGCTCTGTATTTTGGCACAAAAGCGGCTTTAAGCCGTTTTTTGGTAGTAATAAACTGGACAATTCATCATAAAATGTTAAAATTTTACATAAGCATAACCAGGGGTGGCAGAGCGGTTTATGCGGCGGTCTGTAAAACCGTTTTATGCAGGTTCGACTCCTGCCCCCTGGACTCTCTAGTGAGCCCTACCGGGCCCCATTCATGCTGACTAAAATCAATCAAGTCAAACAAAAAGACCATCTCTATTTCAGGGTGGTCTTTTTGTTTGACTTTAACTATAAGCGGATTTATGCTGATAATGTAAGTAGGTAATTTGAAGGGATGATATTTAGGTCTGCCAAAAGTAAGAAAATAATAGGATTAATAATAGCCGTCGTCTTGATTTTAATCGGCGGATTTTTTGCATGGGCGAATCAAAAGAAAGATGAAAATAAAATAGATGTCGCTTCCATTACGAATTTTGAACAATGCACTAATGCCGGTTTCTCGGTCATTAGGCATTATCCCGACCAATGCCAAACTTCAGATGGTAGAATTTTTGTTAGCAATGCACTGCCCAGTCAGGATGAGCTCGCTCAAGCGGAAAGCGCGATTAGAGCATTTATGGGAGAGCCGAATCTTGAGCTTAAATATATAAGTCAAAAAAGACATCCTTCCAATTTTTCTGTCCTAAGCAATGTCAAAGCAAACGAGGGCGGGTTTACGGCAGATAATCCCGAGGAATGGGATCGACCAGTATATGTCTTTCAGCAAACAAATTACATCAATGACCGATGTGAAGTTTACGAATATGAAGTTGGCATAAAAACAAAACAAGTTATTGAGATTCGTATCGCTTATCCCGATGTCATAGAGGGAATGATGGCAGATGAGCGAATGGCTAAATGCGCGAAATACGGTTCAATAGAGGTTCCGCTAAAGACCAGGGATCAGATTGAACAGGCGGCCTTTGCATATTTTGGCAGAGACCCCGAACATACCAAGTTCATGCTCCGTTCCGATATCCAGTTGGAATATATCCCCAGTAAGCCCGGAGCAAAAAATCCGGCGGCCAATGAATGGAAATGGGAAGACAAAAGTGTTTCTTTGCCGGACGGACTGATGGGTGATCCATGGCAGCATCCCATCGCTCGCGTCATCATGTCTAGCGGTGGAAGATTGATTTATTATTTGAATACAACAGATTTGTTTTCAAATTATTGACTTTCTGAGAATTCTTAGTAAAATTGTAATATACAATTGAATATTAGTTATCAAGAGCGTGGCGAGAGCACTGGCTCTAAGACCCACCGGCAACCCTTTAAAAATGACTTTTTAAAGAAGGTGCTAACTCCAGCCCTCACAAGGGGAAAGATAAAGGTCGATTTTTTATTTGACTAATTAACTCTTTCCTAAGCGGGAAAGGGTTTTTATTTTATGAGTTTTGAAAATATCAGGAAAAACGGCAGTTTTTGTTCTTTTATTCCTCGCAGGCTGGAAATTAAAGATCGCCCGGAATTAAACAACTTTCCGTTAAATGTACTTTTTGCCAAGCGGAAAATAGAGAATGGGCAATTAATTACGGGTTTCGCTCTTTATGAGCCGGATTTAACTTCTTTGAAGAAAGAGGGGGATGAATGGTCGATGAATTACCACAATGTCTACGGAGGCGATTGCTGGTTGAGAGTTGTTTATGACGAAGAAAAGCACAGCTATATGGGAGAGAAATTCATCGACGGAAAATCCGTTGTGCAGGCATTCGGCACGAAATGGGATATGTTTTTTATCCATTTCACGATGCTGGGCTTGGCTAATGGGGAGAGATGCGAGTTTAAGTAGGCATTTTAGTGTGGCTTACATAAAGAGTTGCGAAGCGGTATAATTAATTAAGAAGTTATTTTTAGCCGTTTTTTACAAAGCGGTAAAATCTATGAAAGAAAAAATTATTAATTATTTGAAGGAAATTTATAAGCCTGTATTTAGAGTTTTTATTTTACTCGGTTTGGTTATTAGCATTTTGATAGCATTCGGCCTAACGGTTAATCAGAAAAGCGCGGCGGATAATCAAATTCCCGAGCGAAAGCAATCTATCGATGCGGCGAATGAAAAATTAACCCAAGAATACCAGAGCAAGCTAAATTCGACTGAATGCAAGGAGGCGGGAAGGAGATACGCGGAAGATGTAAAGAATAAAGTTAAGCGCCCCGGAAGTTTATTCCCTGATTCTTACTGGGAGCAATTAACTAAATGTCCGACTAGTCCAATTTTAGCTGGATATGAATCTGATTCAGGTTTTAAGCGCTTGCAGTCAATCAAAAACAAAGGATTCACGTCTTTGTTTTTGAATAATCTATTTATAGGTGATTACTCTAGCTGGGCTCTGTTGGTATTCTATTTAACATTGTTTTTGGCTCTATTGCTTCCGATTATTGTTCTAGTACGGTCTTCATGGAAAAAGGTTAGGATGAAATCAAAAACGGGTCTTGATGAATATAGAAAGATGTCTTCGTTCCAAAGGTATTTATTGATTCTATTTTTCGCCGCTCTTGTCTTGTTAATTTTTATTTTCTTTAAGCTTTATTAAAAACTTAATCTTTCTAACTAAAAAACGCCTGAAGGCGTTTTTTAGTTAGTTACTCCTCCAGCAGCAAGATTTTATTTCTTAAAATTAGCCGGCTTTTGAAGCACCCCAGCAATTCTCGCTTTTCATAGATCGTTCCTTCGCGAAGAATGTATTTAGCGTAATTTCTAATATCTATGTCCACTACTTTGATAACCGATTTTGTCCCGAGCAGATTGGCTTGGAATTTTTTATGCCTTTCGACCGAATCTTTTATTCTCTGTTTGATGCCAATTTCATTTAGGTCAATCTTATCCATCATGCTCTCCAGCTGCCTTATTAACTCTTCTTCTCGGATGTAGCCGCATTTGCACTCATGGTCATTAAATTTCGTGCAGCTGTAATAGATATAGTGATGAACATTGCCGTTTTTTTGCTTTTTGATTTTTTCTTCTGCCGAAATGCTTGAGCCGCAATGTCCGCATTTTATTAGTTTAGTCAGAGCAAATTCTCTATTTTTATTCAGTATCTCGCTTCTGACAATTTGCGCTTGAACCGAATCGTACAGCTCTTTATCTATTAACGGTTCGTGCTTCCCTTGATACCATTTACCGCTGCCTCTGGGGTATTCCATCACTCCGTAGTAGAAGCTGTTTTTAAGAATTAAGTATATATTGCTTAGGCTCAACGCTTTGCCGGTTCGAGTTGTGAATTTGATTTCTTTTAGCCAATAATATATTTTCCGTCCACTTATATGGTCATAGCCGACTTTTTCGAACATCTGTTTAACGACGGGGCCTCTGGCCGGGTCAATGAAGCTTTGGCACCGCTGGTCGGTTCTAACTGAATTCAGATAGCCACAGGGGGCCGTGGTCGGCCACAGGCCCATTTCGAGGCGAGTCCGCAGGCCTCGCTTGATGTTGATTGAGCGGTTATCGTTTTCCAGTTTCGATTGGCTGCCCAGAATCATTAGTAAGAATTTTTCGTTCGGGTTGTTGGTGAATCGCTGACTGTAAGTTCGGATTTCGATTAGAAGCTTTTTGTCCAGAAGGTCTACGACCGTACCCAGGTCAGGTGCGTTTCGTGATAGGCGATCGGGATGCCAGCAGATTATGCCATTGAATTTTCCGCTTTTAATGTCTTCAACAAGCTTGTTGAAGATGGGACGCTGGCCGGCATCTTTTGCCGAATGAGATTCTTTGTAAACCTCAATGATATTCAGATTATCTCGTTCGGCCATCTGCATCATTTCACGAATTTGTGAATCAATGCTTAAGGCCTGTCGCTCTTCTTCTTCGCTTGATTTCCGGGCATAGAGGCAATATCTGACGGGTATCTCTAAATTAGGCCTACTCAATTGGCTTATATTTGTTGTTGTTTGTCCCATAGTGTTTAAGGTTCTAATTGCTTAATACTCGACCTTTAACACAAGGGATGACGCAATGGGGCTAGGGAGTCCAGGGGGCTTGGAGTAGATAACTCTATAACAGGTCGACCTTGCCAATTCCTGCTCGGGCAAGTCTTCTATTTTTTTTCGTTGCGCTTAAGACCGCTATGACGAGGGCATCTGCTAGATCGTCGTGTTTTTCCGAGCCGAATCCGGTCAGTTGCATAATCAATTGTTCGGCGCCGGTTTTAGGAAATAAGATCATGCCGGATTTAATGTAGTGTGTGATTGAAGCTAGTCGAGATCTTTTATCTCCTCCCCCCACTTTAAAACTTTCGGCCGGCACGTGTTCCTGATTTAATTGTTGAATTATCGCTGCTTGATAGCCGACATCCTCGATGACGATTTCGGTGGCTATGTCGTTAGACATGGTTTCGTAAATAAACTTTATTCTCTCAACCGTATCGGGGAAACTTAAGCGCTCGTTGGTTGGGTTTGGCAAGACATATATTTTTAAGTTTTCGTATTTACTCCAAATTAAAGTCGGCACTATCGCGGTATAATCAGCCGTGTCTTTTTCGGAGATTGCCAAATCTACTCCGGCAAGAATGTGGCGGGCTTTGTTGTCATAATAAGAAGGGAGCTGGTCGTAAGTTTTAATCCATTCCGGTTTTACCACCTGGTCGTCATCGGAAATTATTCTTAACATATACTCTCTTTGCCAAGCAGTTTCTCGTCCGATTCGTTGTTTCTCCGTTTCCACGGCTTCCATATTGGGGTATTTTGCCAGCCAAGCAATTTCATTGCTGTCATTGATAAGCGGATAAGATCTAAAGACGCCTCTTATTTTATTTTCCAACATAGATTTTTTAAGTCTCATAAGAGAGGAGTCATCGTGCAGTAAATTTCCGATGATAACTACTTTCGTGCTTATATCGCCCAAAGGCAGAATGTCCCCGGTCAACCAGTCGTAAACTTTATCCCGTCCTTCCTTGGTTTTGACCGAACTTAAATCTTCAATATCGTCGGCAATAATTAAGTCCGGGCGATGGTTTCCATGTCTGATGCCCCGAATACTTTGGTCAATGGAGGCAGTCGTAATCCTGGCTCCGTATTTTGGCAAAACTATTGATTGCAGGCGCCATTCATCGTTAGTTTCTTGGAACGGGCCAAGGTCCATTCTTAATATTTCATTGTTTTCCAGTTCCTGTTTTAAATTAGCCATAATCTGCCGAGCTTGGTTTTGAGTTTGAGCCAGGATAACGATAAACTTCTTTTGCTGTTTGCCCAATATGGCCCAAATGGGGTAGGAGAGAGAAACGATGGTAGATTTAGCCGACCCGCGAAACGCTACAATAACCGCCATTTTTATTGCGCTGTTTTCGGTAATCTCAAAGATCTCTTTTTGAAATTGCGCTGTTTCATATTTTATGTAATGACCGAAGTATAAGCCGAAGAATAGCTGATGACTTTGAGTTGCCGCATTTTTTCTTAAATTATGGTCGGAGAGAAGCTTGCTTATTAGCATCTCCGCCTGTTGATGTTTCTTGTTCATGTTTTTGTGAGGCCATTAGCCGGAGAGCCTCTTTTATTAATTTTTTCTGCTGAGGCGACAGTTTCTTCGTTTCATTTTTAACATTTGCATTGACTTCAATTTTGGTGGCGTAATTATTATGATGGTGCTTGAGCCAGAAGATAATCGCGGTTAAGTTTTTATCGCGGATGGCGGACATTAGTTGCGACTCAGCCATGTCATTAACTAATAGAGAGCCATCTTTTATAGCTTCATCCGCCGACTTGGCGAACTTTTTATTGCCCTGCCTCCACCTGTAATAAGTTGCCCTGGCAATTCCCAATTTTTCACAGGCAATTTGCACAATCGGCGTTTTCTTTAATTGCTCAAGCAATGCTTGTTTCTGTTTGTCGTTCTTCATATTTTTTTGGCTTTTAGTCCGGTTAACTTTTGCCACCTGTTACGGATTACTTCGGCATAGACGGGCGATTTTTCCATCAGATAACATCGTCTCTGCATTTTGGTTGCCGCAATCAAGGTGCTACCCGAACCGCCGAACGGTTCAACGATCAAGTCGCCACGCTTAGTCAAAACCTTAACGTAAGGGATAAGGATTTCTAGGGGCTTAGTGCCGAAGATTATGCCTTGGCCGGAAGATTTCTCATCGGCTGCATTAAATTCAATGAAGTCGGTAGGGCAAATCTTTTTACCTTTTTCATATCCTTCCCACTGTGGCTTGCCGGAGCTAGCATAAAGAGCAGTTTCATATTCGTTTTGAAGCAAACTGTCTTTTTCCGGTTCAATATTTGGAATATTGAATTTTTCTGATGAGCCGACGATTGCGATATCGTGCTTGTTGAAGAACTTATATTTCGCCGAGAAGCCTTGTACGCGGTTGGGAAGATGCCAAACGATCATATTTCGCACTTTCCAGTGCTTTTCCATCTCGCCCCAAACAGTCCTAATGTTTTTCCAGTTTTCATAGCAAATAATGCTAAAATCAGGCTTGGCGGCCTTGGCAATATTATTCATCCAAAGTTCGCTAAAATTATCCGGCAAGCTGTCGGTTTCCAAATATCGCCGATCTCTTTTGGCTCCGAACCCCGTAATGGCTTTGCCGTTTTTCTTCTTGCCCCTAAGATAGTCGAGAATATAAGGGGGGTCAGTTAAACACATGTCCGCTTTTTCGTTATTCATTAGTTTGGTAAAATCCGACTCAATAGTGCTGTCTCCGCACATCATTTTACTTTTGCCTAATTGCCAAATATCGCCTTTCTGAATTTCAATTTTCTTAATATTCAATTTCTTTAGCTCTTTAGCTAAATCAAATTGTTCCGGGGTTTCGTCGATTTCGAATACTTTATCCAGCTCTTCACTTTCAAATCCAATGTCGGCTAAAAACGACTCGTCAAAATCGGCCAATAGCTTGAAGTCGAATTCCCCGGTATTTTTATTGAGCCTGATATTGAGTTCTTTCTCTTTTTCAATATCGGGAATGTTAACATAAACCACCGGAGCTTTTTGATAATTTAATTCTTTGAGAACTGCCAGTCTAAAGTGACCGCCGATCACCACATTTTTACGATTTGGCGCGCTATTCACAATCAAAGCGTCTACTACTCCAAATCTTTTGATGCTTTCTTTTAGTTTATTTTTGGCCGCTTCATCCCATTTGCGGGGATTATATTGGGCCGGACTAAGTTTTGATATTTTAATGTATTCAATTTTAATTTCGTCTGAGCTTGTCATATGTTTATTTTTTTAATTTATTTTTATTAATTCCCCAAACAAAAAGCGACCTTTAGAAGGTCGCCTTTGACTTTAATAAAAAAGCCAAAAGGCGATGCGGCAATAAATATTGCCAATCCGCCTTTTAGCTTTTTGATGCTAACAAGCGGAACCATTTAGGTTCCATTAATACAATTGCTTTTTGTTTGAGGACTATCTTAATAATAGGATATCGGCGAGGGTTGTCAAATTCCTCTGTGGATAACCTTAAAAACGAGCTGTTGGTAACAAAGCTTCCAATTCTCTATGTTTTAAGCTAAAATCAAGATAACAATTTAATTGCCTAAACCCGTCGTTTTCGACGGGCATGGCGCTGAAGTCAGGTAATGCATAAACATCCCATCACAGGGTTGCATTACCTGCCATACCGGGAAACTGGTATGAGTGGCTTCGGTCACTACCTGTGGTGGGCTTTTTGTTTCTCGCCAGCAGGAAAATAAATATCATAAGACAATTATGAATTTAATTAATTCTTATCGAGAACACTTAGACCAAAAATTATCAAAGCGAGATAAAACTTTTTTGAAGTACTTTGCTTTAGCCGTTTTGATTGTTTTATTTTTATATTTTTGGTTCGTCTCAATTCCGGCTATTTTGATATGGTACATCTGGAAGAGGGTATCCTGGGATAAGCGTAAAAAATGGATTGCTATTGCTAGTATTTTAGTTTTATTTTCAATTTTATATGGATTTAATAAATATAGTCAGAGAGCGCCTGAGGTGGCAATTTTAGAGCCTCAAAATGGAGTTGCTATTCAAGCCGATCATGTTTTGGTTAGAGGCAAAGTTAGCCCGAGTCGCTCGATATTAGAGATTAATGGCAAGCCCGAGAATGCAGACAATGGGCAGTTCAGCTATAATTTTTCTCTAACAGATGAAAAGAATAGTTTATCCGTCAGGGCAAAAAATGGCGGTAAAACCATCGAAACAGTTTTGGCCATAACTCGTATTTTTACCGAAGAGGAAAAAGCCGAGCGTGCAAGACTGCAGGCCGAAGTCGAAGCGAAAAAACAGGCAGAAAGAGAAGCCCGTCTTAAGGAACAAGAGAGAATCAGAAAGGAGTCGGCGGCAATCTTGGCTAAGCTGAGAAAAGAATACGACGATGTTAGGCAAATCGCATTTTATTATGATGCGTCAACTCCTATTCCCAATAATGTTAATAATGTCTCCTTGTATATAGCGAAGTCGGATGGCGGAGCATCTATATTGCGTTTCAGAATTCGATATGCCGGTGAAGACTGGTTATTTATTAAAAAATATTCTTTTAAGGTAGATGAAAAAGTTTTCGATTTCTATCCTAACGATAAAATAGAGAGAGACAACACAAACACGGTTTGGGAGTGGTATGACGGCGTTGCCAATGATGAGGCATTACAAATTATAGCGGCGATTATCGGGTCCAAAGAAGCAAAAATTAGATATGAGGGCCAGCAATATTATAAAGACAGGGTAATAACTGTCGCCGAGAAGACGGCGCTTAGTAATGTACTGAAAGCATATTCTCTTTTATCTAACTAATAATTAATTAAAAAATCTTATGGATACACAGCCAGCCAAAAAGAAGTTTTATAAACGATGGTGGTTTTGGGCAATAGCCATTGTTTTGCTTATAATTATTGGCTCAAGCGGTTCTTCAAAAAAGAACGGCAACCAAAGTCCTGCCTCCGGCGATCAAAATCAGCAACCGGCTCAAAGTCAGCAAGAAGCGATAAAAATATCGGCGGTCAAGTTAAGCGAAGAATATAAAGCGAATGAAGTTGCGGCCGATTCAAAATACAAGGGAAAGATGCTTGAGATTTCGGGGATAGTTGATTCAATCGGTAAGGATATTCTAAGCGTTCCATATATTGCATTGAAGAGCTACGAATATGCCGTAATCGATAAGGTGCAATGTATGTTCTCGAAGAATGACGAATCTAAGCTTATAGATGTGGCTCAGGGCCAGCAGATCACGCTTAGGGGAGAAGTGTCGGGCAAGATGGGGAATGTTCTGGTAAATGGTTGCCAGATAGTTAAATAATATAAGATTTAAGTTAAAAATGCCTATATTTGAATATAGGCATTTTTTGGTATAAGCTTTAGTTAATGGCAAATCAAACAGGCGATAACCCCGATCTTTTAAAGGAGCCTCTTGTTAAAAGAGATGTATTAGATTTTGATCTAAAAAGGAAAAAAATTATTAATGCATTAGGCGGTTTGGATAAAGAATTGGGCAAGCAGTTAGCCGGAGTTTACGAGGGCATGATTTTTGCTTTTGAAAATAAAAATAACCCCGAAAGAATTGTTCATGTTTCTCATTCTGCAAGAGAATTATCAGCAATTTTGCCAAGATATTTTCCCGGCATGCCCGTATTTGAGAGGGAATTTTTAACCTTAGGTAAATTAAGGGAAGAGATTATAGGGTTAAAGAAAAAATTAAATAGTTGTAATCCAGACCAAGAAGATTGTTTGGCGATGGTTAGAACTAATTTAGATAAATTGATTGAGATAAGCAGTGCCGATAATATTAGCCAGAGAGAGCAATTGAAGGCTGTTCTCGGTCAATCGCCCAACAGAAAGGATTCGCCGGGCTATCTGCAGGAGGCTGTTGCTAATGAATGGGTGAGGGTTCATCGTTTTTTTCAAAAGTTGACCAAACACGATAGCTTAAAGAATAAAGAAGTCTGTAATATTTCTGAGCAGGATTTTGAATCTAATGTTTTTCAATTAGAAGATATTTTGTATAGGGTCCTGGTAGATATTCCATTTTTTGAACCAATCGGGGAGATTGATAAGTTATTAAGTATCGTAAATCCTGACGAACAAAATGTTCGCGATCTTTGTAAACTGATTAGCCAATACGAACACCGTAAATATTTTTTCGATAAGTGCAGTAATCCAAAGTGGCTGGGCCCTTTAAATCGAAATGGCGCTTTTTCTACGCCACAAGAACCTATAAAACAAGATGGTTATATCAGGTTCTTTATTTGGCCAGAATCAAAATATTTAGCGCGAGTATCTGCTGAAGCACCTCAAGAGGTTTATGAAATAATAAAGAATCTCACATCAGAAAATCAAACAGTTCTTTGTGATTTTATTGATGCCGCCCTAACTTCTCCTGTTTCAATCGCAGCACAATATGTACCTCTAATACAAACAAAAAATTGGCTCAACAATAGCTACAATCTTTTATTGCCCGACAAAGCGGCTGATTTGATGGAAAAATTAGCCGAAGGCGGGGAGGCAGATTCTGCCATAAAATTAGCCGAGATTTTATTTGATATTAGAGCGCAGGAACCCTTCGGTGGTCAAAATGACTCAGAATATCGGTTTCTAAGGCATCCTGATGCAAAACCGCTTTTTGATGAGTGGCGATTTGGAGAAATAATGAAAAATAAAACAAAAAAACTTTCTCAGGCAAAACCAGTAGAATTGTTTTCTATTTATGCGAGTAAGATGAGGAAGACAATCGAAATAGAGGAAAAGGACAGAAAAGAAGAAAACAATTTTTATGATCTTTCGCATATTTGGCGTCCCAATTTATCCAAGGCTCGCCACAATAGAGAAGATGCAAAAAATATTCTCATCGATGGTATGATCGATTTGATAGAGCAATATTCTGAGAACACGAAAATCCTCGGAAGTTTTGCGGAAGTGTTAAATAAGCATCCTTACGGTGTTTTCAAGAGGATCGAGCTTTTTCTTTACGATTTAAGACCAGAGGACTTCACAAAACAAATTGAAGATATCTTGGTAAATAAAAAAACCATCGTTTCGTATAATTTAAGAAGGGAATATTTACCGTTACTGGGTAAGGCTTTTGAGCAATTATCTGAAACCGGAAAGGCTTCAATAATAAAAATTATTGGTGAGGGGCCCGATACAAACAAGACAGATGATATGACTCAAGAAAGATATGATGCCATGTGTGAGAGATGGAAAGCGATGTATTTTGAGCCGATTAAATACTATTTAGCAGGAGAGGCAAAAGAGAGGCAAGAGAAAATTCAAAAAGAGCAAGGTGGAATAATAGATGATGATGGCGAGATTTATGAGTGGGAAGGCGATGAATCGCCAAAAACATCTGAAGAATTAGACTCTATGAAGCCTGAAGAAATTTTTGCCTTGTTGCGAGACTATAGGCAACCGGATAATCCTTTTGATCGTTTTTCTTCCACGGGATTGGCCCGAAATTTTTCTGTTATTGTTGCTAAGGATCCAGAAAAAATTGTTTCAGTATCTAATTTATTTGTTGAATATAAAATTAGGCCAGTTTACATATATAATTTTTTCGTAGGAATTAAAAACGCATTTAATGAAAATAAAAAAATCGATTGGAAACCGATATTGGATTTATGTCTAAAGGTTGTTGTCGATGATGAGTACAAGAAATTAATTTTACCGGGGAATGATGAGCAAGATTGGCAATCAGTAAGCAGGGCGATTATTGATTTATTAGGGGCTGGTTTTGGCAATAAAGAAGCCCAGTTGCCATTAGAATTTAAAGAAACCATATGGAAGTTGATACAGATATTTACAGAGGATAAAGAACCAACGCCCGAAGATGAAAAAAGAGACTCCGAATCCGGTCTTGATGCCACGACATTTTCTATTAACACGGTAAGAGGTGAAGCAATGCATGCTCTTATTAATTATGGTTTATGGTTGGCAAGAAATGACGAAAGTTTAAAAAAGCAGGAAATAAAAATGTCGCCAGAAATGGAGGAGATATTAAATCGTCATTTGGATGTTTCCGTAGATCCGTCTTTGGCAATAAGATCGGTTTACGGCTGGCGCTTGCCGAATTTATTCTATTTGAATCATGAATGGGTTGAGTCAAAAAAAGACAAGATTTTTCCCAGAGAAGATGAACTAAAAAGCTTTTGGATGGCGGCTTGGCAGGGCTATCTGTCCAACCAAGTTATTAAGGAGATATTCGCTCTTTTAAAGGAGGAATATAAAAGGTCTATAAGTTTGTTGGGCATGGAAAAAGGAAGGGGATATCATTCATTAGACATAGACGAAATACTCCCGCAGCATTTAATGGTTGCGTTTGTTAATGGCAACGAACATGATGATTTGGTCGATTATTTTTTTGAAAATGCGCCGGCTAAAGCGCGAGGGAATGCTATAAATTTTATAGGGCGAGTCGTTTTCAAGGAGCTTAGAGATAAGGCAGATGTGAATGCTAAAATTCTTAAACTTTGGGATAAACGTCTTTCGCTAGAAAAGGAAAAAGTAGAGGCGGACGAATTTAGGGAATTTGGTTGGTGGTTTAAAAGGAGTCCGTTTGAAAAAAAAGAAACCGTCGATAGATTCATAAAGGCACTTGAGCTGTACGGCGGGAAAGTAGATCTGCATTATGAGATTGCGGAGGAAATACAGAATTATGTTAAAGAGTTTCCGGTTGAATCAATAAAGATAATAAATTTAGTTGTGCATGCTTTAAAAGAGGATCACGAAATTCATTATAAAAAAGAAGAATATAGACAGATTATAATTAATGCTAAGAGCACAGGAAACAAAGAGGCAATTTCTAGGGCAGATGATTTAATAAATTATCTTGGTTCTAGGGGATTGCTTGATTTCGGAGATTTGCTCTCATTGAAGACATAATTATTTAATAAAATAAATGGCGATTTTTATACCATCTGAAAATATAGACAAAAACCAAAGCTTCGGTCAAGCTGTTAATGTAGCAATGAAAGAATATATAGAGCCAGAGCTAAAACGTCTGGGTTTAGGGGGTTTTGTTGCTGCTGGAATTGAGGTTTTTTCCAGCGGGAAGAGTGAGATTTATCTTAACGAGGAAGTCCAGTTAACGCTCGAATTTAAAAAGAAGAAGGTAGAGCCGGGTGATGTTGGAAAACCGATTGGGGTCGACTTGCAAGAGATTAAAGACATTAAATGGCAAGATCAGAGACTTGATAAAAATTCAGCAAAAATTATAGTTGTTCATTTTAATGAGCATTGGTGGATTTGGGGAGCTGATTTTAAGGAAAATGAGGAGCTTGCAGAAAAATTTAAAGTAACAACGACGCATAAAATTCGGGGAAGTGGATACTTGCCTCTTAAAATGCGTAAACAAGAAAAAGGGGAATTTTTGCGTGGTTGGCGCGAAGGTCTGAATAAAGAATTGCCAGCAATGTGGAAAAGACATATTACTATGTCTCAGAGATATGGTGGAGTAATGGCATATGACGGTAACTACTTTGACTTATTTTCGCATGCGCAGGAATTATACGAGCTAGGTTATTATTATTCGTCAATTATTATTTGCAGAACCGCAGCCGAGCAAGCTCTTATTAGGATACTTTTAAAAGCAGGGAAGGGTTTTGATATTTATAAACAAGCTAAGGGGCCCAGAAAAATGAAAAGCATAGAGCAATTAGCGGAAACTTGCAGGAGCTATGCTCTATTTAGGAATAAATATCCGATAAGTAAGACCGCAGCGAAAAAATTAAATGAAATATCTATTATTGCAAGTAACTTAGTGCATCCCAAGAATGACCTTCATGAATTAGATGCTTATAAAAAAGAATCTTTAAAGTGTATGGACCATCTGCAGTTTGTAATTAAGCGTCATCTGAACTTTATAAAAGATACAGGGAAGGTTTCTGGTTATAGAATTTCTGGTCAAGCAAAAAGATTAAAATAGAAGTTATTTATAATGGGCAATAAAAATAAGATAAATTTTTTTGTTTGGATATTTTATCGAGCCGGAGTGAGGTTCCGTAATTTTGTGTTTCGAAAACGCTTAGGAAGAAGAAAGTGGTCGGCAAAAATTATTTTTTCTATTATGAGCTTTTTTGGATTTTTTGAAGAAAAGGTATATTTGAATACTGGTGAGACAGGAATATTCGATCATTATGTTCCTAAGCTTTTATTGAAAAGATGGAGGATAGCAGAGACCGGAACAGACAAGGGAGGCATATTTTGTTGGTCAAAGAGCAAAAATCTTATTGAGAAGGTGGCAATTAACGGTATAGCCGGAGAAACAGACTGGGATATATCAAAGGCGAAGGGGGTGCCTAGCGATTTTGTCCGTAAAAAATTATTCTCAGAACTGTTGGAAAGTAAGGCTTCGGATATTATTAAATTAATAAATGCTTCTTCATCTTTAGATTTAACTTTTTTAGAGGAGAGCACTTTCGCAATATTCATCGGCCATCAGATAACGAGAGTTCCTCTTTTTCACGATTACTTATTGCGTTTCTTTTCTATCGGATATTCAAATGGGATGATTGATTATGACGATTTTGGCAACAAGGAGGTTCTTGTAAAAAAAGTGGCCAGAAATGAGATCGGCATTACATACGAACAATTATTGAATGACAGAGCGTTGATCAGAATAGAAAACGGGAAACCGCAAAGATTATTATTGTCTTTGATTGTCGCCAGTGACATCGGAGAGAAAATCTATAGGGGTAATTTACATATTCTTGAAATTTCATCTGGCAGTAATGATGAATTCGTAATCTCTGATAATCCTGTAGTGTTTTTGGATTTTGAGCGGAAAACTATTTTACATTTTGTTCCGTGGTGGGAGATTGGAGAAAAAGATTTTTGGATTTTTATGCCAATTTCTCCTAAGAAAGCGATTTTTTATTGCAAGTCAAAAAAGAAAGATGGGCCGGTAGAGAAAAACAATAACAATCTTGTGCAATTAGCGAATTTTGGGCAATATTTCTGTTGCTTCGATGAAGTTTTTTCCAATAGTAGAGCGACGATGGAAGCCCATCTTAAATTATATGCAAGCGAACTGCAGAAGCAGTAAATTTATTGATAAAAAATTTAACGAAAAATTGATGCCAGATATTATAGATTGCTGGAGGCAGGTAAATTTTAATAAAAAACCGTATATTCATAAAAACGATGAGGTTTTGTTAGGGTCGGATTTTCATAATTATCAAGACTTCGACGATTATATAAAGAATAAAAATTTTGGCTTAGACGATTCTAAATTCCATTTAAATTTAGTGCCCGTTCCTTATGCCGGGAATATTTTAGATGCTAGGGTTTATATTTTAATGCTTAACCCAGGATTTGGAATTTTAGATTATTATTCAGAGACAAGAGATTCTTTATATAAGGAATATGCAATAAAGAACGTCAGGCAAGAATTAAACGACGATGATTTCCCGTTCCTTTATTTGAATCCTAAATTTTTATGGCACGGAGGCGGTCAATATTGGGAGGGGAAATTAAGGGATGTGATTTATGATATCTCGCAAGCCAAGTCTCTTTCTTATGTTGATTCGTTGAGCTTTTTATCAAAGAATGTAGCAGCATTAGAGCTCGTGCCATATCACTCAAAGTCGTATACGTTAAAAGACAAGATATACTCGCAGCTCTATACCCCAGAGATGATGCTGGATTTTGTTCGTGATTATGTTGTCCCAAAAGCTATTTCTGGAAAGGCGTGTATTATTTCAACCAGAAAAAGTAAGTTGTGGTCGTTGCCGCAAAATGAGAATATCGTTATTTACGAGGGTGGCCATACCAGAGGAGCGCATTTGTCTAAAAATACAAAAGGAGGGAAGAAGATATTAGAATTTTTATTAAGAAATTAAGAACACAGAGAAACTTATTTATTAGCAAAAGTGTTAGAATCAATAACTTAATATATTTTTATGAATAAAACAGCACTTCAAAAATTATTGGAATTTATCCTTTCTTTATTTCGGGGCACAAAAAAGGAGGCAGTCCCACCACAGGAAATAAAAACCACAGAGGTAGTTATCCAGCCTGAAATTAAACCTATAATAGAAAACATCAAACAACAGCCCAAAGAAGAGATAAAAATAGAGGATACCAATGATCTTCCGGTTTTTGTCGTTAAGGTTGCAAATCTTGTCAATGATCCCAATACGATTAAGCTTAGAAAGATTATAAGGGATGAGTTTACGGGTGGTAAAAATGGATGGGATTTGCAATGTACCGAATATGTGCAATATAGGGTCCAGAGGAACGGTATTGTTATAAATTGGCCGGCAGACCGACCTAGGCATGGTGGAAAATGGGCGGATATATTTGAGAAAAATAAAATGTATAAAGTTTTAGACGAACCAAGGGATGGTTGTGCCGTATCTTTTACCAAAGGAACAGGAGATGCAACTGGTCACATTGCATTTGTTGAACAAGTTTTGGCTGACCAAGCTATAAAAATATCCGAGGCGAATTGGCCTCCGCCAGGTACATATAATGAACGGACAATTAAAAAAGTAGATTGGCAGAATAAATACGGGTGTCGATTTATTGATTTTTCTTAATCAGGTCTTTATTCTCCCGCTATATGTTTTGAAGGTGTTTCGATGAGCATATGATATAATAAAATAGGAGGGCAGATTGAATTTAAAAAGCATAATATTATGAAAAAAAGCATCTTAAGCGATTGCAATCCATTGGGGGAGGTTTTTGGTTGCCCGACGACTGATCAAAGCGAAAGAGCAAAAAGACTAAGATCTAGAAGGCTTTGCCCATTTAATAATAAAGTTCCAAGCTGCACAAAAGATAAGGCGAAAAACCCGCTAGGAGTTTGCAGTGTTAATTTTGGTGAGAGCCCTGTCATTACCTGTCCTATCAGATTTAGAGAGGACTGGCTAATAACAGACGATGCCGCTGATTTTTTCTTTCCGAAGGGTGCAAAGTGGACAACATTAACCGAGGTTAGGCTGAATGATTCGCATGACAAAACAGCCGGAAATATTGATGTGGTTTTAGTTGCATACGATGAAAAGGGTAAGGTCTATGATTTTGGCGCCATAGAGATTCAGGCGGTATATATTTCTGGGAATATTAGGGACCCCTTTGAAAAGTTTATGCAAAATCCTGAAAAGAATTCTAATCTGGATTGGTCAGAAGGTTCTAATTATCCTCGCCCCGATTATCTTTCGTCTTCCAGAAAAAGGCTGGCTCCGCAGCTGTTATTCAAAGGAGGAATACTAAATGCTTGGAAAAAGAAAGTTGCCTTGGTTTTGAATAAGAGTTTTTTTGATACTTTGCCTAAAATCAAAAGAGTCGATAAAGAAAAAGCAGACCTAGCTTGGTTCCTATATGACTTAGTAGAAACTGACGGGGTGTTTAAATTAAAAAAAGTGGACGTTGTGTATTCCAGTTTCTCGCCAACCATGAACGTTATTACCAAAACTAAGCCCGGGAATATCAATAATTTTATTAAAATCTTACAAGAAAAAGTTGACGAACAAATGGAGACGCCACCTATAAACCGTACATTAGAGGACTCACTTATCAAATAAAGCAATGCAGCACGATTTGTTTAATCGAACAATAGAATTTATGCCAGGGCCAAAAGTAGTAAATGTTGCAAGCGTGCCCAAAAGAAGCCCTTTCCGTTATCCCGGAGGGAAGACTTGGTTTGTGCCTAATTTTAGGAAATGGATAAATAGCCAGAAAGCAAAACCACAGCTATTGGTTGAGCCATTTGTTGGCGGAGGGATAATAAGCCTTACGGCGGCCTTTGAAGACCTTACAGATAAGGTTTTAATGGTTGAATTAGACGAACAAATCGCAGCGGTCTGGCAATCAATTATAGACGGAAATGCTAAATGGCTAGCGGATAAAATTATTAAATTTCAGCTGACAAAAGAGAATTTGTTTGCAGAACTTGATGTAAAAAAGTCCGATATAAAACACATCGCATTTCAAACAATCTTAAAGAACCGAACTTTTCATGGTGGAATTTTAGCTAACGGGGCCGGAATCTCAAAAAATGGCGAAAATGGGAAAGGCATCCATTCTCGATGGTATCCGAAAACTTTAGCCCGGCGGATTGAGCTTATCGATTATGTTTTGGATAAAATTGAATTTAAATGCGCGGATGGTTTAGAAGTGATCAAGGATTATAGCAATAATAAAAATGCTATTTTTTTTATAGATCCGCCATACACTGCCGGCGGTAAAAAGGCTGGAAAGCGGCTTTATAAATATTGTGACCTCGATCATGACAAATTGTTTAAGTTGTGTAAAAAGGTTAAGGGCGATTTTATAATGACTTATGATAATGCGGAGGAAGTGAAGGATTTAGCAAAGCAAAGCGGTTTTGAGTTTAAAGAAGTGTCAATGAAGAATACTCACAATTCAGAAATGACGGAACTGGTTATCGGACGAAATCTTTCTTGGATGGATTACTAGTTTTAGTAAAATGTCTCCGTATCTCAAAGACGAGCAATACTATAAAGACCTTTATGACCGCCACACTGTCGAAGAGTGCAGGCGGCTTATTCGTATCAGCCAAGAAACAAAGTATCCTCTCATGGATGGAAAAAAACTCAATTCAAAGCTTGAATCCGGGATGAAGAAAATGACGCTTGATTTAATGTTGTATTTTGAAAAAGGAGAGCGGTATATCAATAAAGAGGAGACAATCCAAAAATGGATGGCTCAAGATGCGGCCAAAGATCAGCTATATGAATCCGCTCAACCGCCGACGGGTATTCGATGTCTATCTTGCCATACCTCAATGGTTCTTCTGGGTAAGGATCTTTGGTCCGGCGGCTTGAATGAGCCCGACAGAGTACTCTTTATGTTTGATTGTCCGAAGGGTTGTATACCTCGTAGAGCTTTTTACGACAACGGCGAAGAATGGAAGGTAAAACGTGACCTTTGTCCAGAATGTAATACTGAGCTTATCTATGAAGACAGGGATACAAAAGAAAAGTTTATCTCGCGATATTTTTGCAAACATTGTGGCTATGAGCGGCTAGATGAAATAACTAGGACCACTTCAGTGGAAGAGAAACCCGACCCGGATTTTGCCAAAGATAGAGATAAATTTTGCCTTACCAAAGAGGAAGGCGGAAAATATATTCGAGAAAAAGTTAGCCTTGAGCAAGGGACGAAACTGCTTGAGGAGTGGAAGGAACGAGATAAGAATAGAGAGCTTTATGATAAAGTTGGGAAAATAAAAAAGCTCACAATAGTTGAGTTGGAAAAATTCATTGTTCCGATTTTAGAGAAAGCCGGCTATATTAAATTCCAATTATCCAATCCCGAAATTGGAAAAGATATTTTTGTACCGTTTGGTGTCTATGATAGCAGGGGCGACCGCAACGGGCAGGCGAGTGAATATGATTTGAAGCGACTTTTAAAAAAGACTCTCAAGGATACGAATTGGCGACTGATGAGCGACGGAGTTAGTTATCGCCTTGGCTTCTTGGGTGGCCGTTTGAGGGGCTATGAAAAAGAGGAGGATTTGTTAAAGTTAATTCAAAATAAATGACTTCTACAACCACGCCATCAGCCATACCAAGCTTTGTGAATGAATTAATCCCTTGGATGATTCAGGCTTTTGAAGATGGCATGAAACAGGCGGCCCGGATACTTTGGGATGTTTTGATGGTAATTCTATCAGAGCATTGGTTGGCGGTGATGATTATCGTTTTTGTTATATTCGTTTTCGTGACATTGAAAGCAATGATGGGCCGCTGGGGTAGCTTCGGTAGTTTTGTTTATAATTTCTTATACTTTGGAATTTTGTTTGTCATTGGATTAGTGCGGGGGCCAGAAGTGTTTGTCAGCGATTTCTTTCAAGTGGCCGTTGCTGTCATTCTTTATCCGGTTTGTTACCTCGCGACGGGCTTTATTTTAGACAAGACGGGATTGCGGAGATATTAGGTTGTCAAAGGTGTAAATTGGTTACCCTTGGGGGTCTTTTCCCGGTACCCCTTACGCTGTCTCATTTGTCTCATTTCCCGAACAAAACGCCCAAAATGAGACACGGCAGAATAGCTCTACCCTTGAAAAAATCCCCAAAAACCTTATAATGTTCAATAGCTACTTCATGGGGCAGGTGCCCCTTTTTAAAATCCTCTTATTACCCAAAAGACCCCTACCGAGGAGCTTCAGTATGATATAATAAGGGAAGACCAACAAGCCCACTACTGGATTCAAAGCGCGGAGGTGCTAGACCGAGGTAGTGGACATCATAGGGCGTCATAGCCCCATAACCCGATAGTTGAGACCGAAGCGCTTTATTTCAAGCTATTTTTGGCAGGTCGCAGGTTCGACTCCTAACAGGTTGAAGTTTTCGACAATTTTTAACAAATGACAGATTTGGCTCTATTGAAGGAAATTATGCAGTTTAACTCCTAAGAGCATTTTTTCTGACTAAAAACGAGAAATTTTATCTTGTCTGATTTTTTGTGTACGATCCTGACTGATTAATGGATCTATGCTATTCTTTAAATGTACTTTAAAAAAGATTGCGGTTGGTTGTAGCTTTTAACCTATTTTAAGCCAAAATCGGCTGAAAGCTGTAACCAAAAAGCGCCGCCAATTCCGGTGACCGCAAAACTATAAAAGGAGGACTTGCATATGGCCGATCTTCGCGATGGCAACATCGCAAATGTTAAACGCGATGAATTCCGGCGGCTTCTCGGACCGAAGCCATTGACGGAGCATTTGCTTAATTGGCTCGGCACCATAACGCTTTCCGCAACCGCTGAAACATTCGTCGTCCGTGACCGCATTAATGAAATAAAAAAGAGTGGCCGGCAGATTTACACGGGGAGTAATTTTGAGAAATGGTTCTTCGATAAAACCATTGAGCCGATCGGAGAAAAACAGCTTCGGTACGGCAAGTTGCTAAGAGATGAAGTTGACCGTTTGATTATCGCGGAACTCGGTGGCGAAGCTAAGGCCGAGACCACGCTCGCCGAGATTTTTGGCTTGATGGAGATGCAGAAAAATGACGAGAAAGGAGTGCTCCTTAACAACGGTTACGCTAATATTTTTTATGTCCGCGATATCGTTGGTGTGCTTCGTGCCGTGCTTGCGTTCTGGTACGGCGACAGCTGGCTCCTGGATGCGGACTCTGTTGAGCTCTCGTCCGGGTGGCACGAGGGCTACCTGGTGCTCTCCCGCAATTCTTGAGTCCTTGGAAAATTTGATTCTCAATGAATCTTTGATCCTTGAACCCTTTGACCCTCTGAATTTTCAGAAATTGAAAGTTCAGAGGGTCTTTTTTATTTTGGACATCGTTTATGGTGTTAAGGGTGATACAAATTGTTGCCCGCCCGCCTTTATTTTAGAAAGATATAAATATAATTCTGACATTAGGCAGATGGATTTATTGGATAAAAAAGAATACCCGACCAAAGAAATAAGCAATGATAACGGCACAACTAACACGAATAGCGTAGAACTTTTAGATTTTATAAATAAAAATAAAGCGGCGTCTTTTGTCTATTAATTTTAAAAAATATGTCCACCTTTTTTGATTTCATAGGAGCCATTCTCCTTGTCGCGTTTGGTGTCTGGATCGGGAAGCAGGTTTATGAAAAAAAAATAAATAACCACTCTTAATATGCTAATAAACTTACAAAACCCTAAAAACTTATTAATAATTTTAGCGATTTTTGTTTTAGTATTCGTTTCTTTTGGTTCGTTGCTCGTCCATACTACTATATAAAAGAATGTCGCAAGCAGACACTGGAGGCAGCAAAGGGATTACATGGCTCCGTGGATCAGGTTGAAATTCTTTATAAGTTTTGTATGCATTCACACGGCCTAGAAAAGTAACATTGTTTTCTCTTAAAAAATTTATACGACAACCTAAATCCTTAGCAAAGAAATGGATTCGGGGGAGGGGGCTATCATTACCTCCTCAATCCTATGGCTCAAAAAAGGTATTGGATACCATTTTAGAAAGATAAAGACCCCGACCGAGGAGCTTCGGTATTATATACTGAAGGGAGACCAACAAACCCACTACTGGATTCAAAGCACAGAGGTGCTAGACCGAGGTAGTGGACCCCGTTAGAAATTATCGAAGAATTATTTAGCCCTCAATAAAGACATTGTTAGTATATAGATTTTATCCCTTAGCAAATTATTCAATAATTTCTAACGGGGTGGACACTCTATTAAGCCCTATTGCTCTCATATATGCCGGCTAAGCCCGACTGGTTGAAATAAAAAACGCCCACAATCGGGCGTTTTTTATTTCAACCAGCTTTTGCGGCGAAATGGAATAAATGTAGTTAAAATAAAGGTTTTGTCATATAATCATAAATATGGAGAAGTTGAATAATACCGAATTGGGATATGATTATTTTTTTGAGGATAACCGCCAAAAAATGGGGCGGGGCGATTTTTCTGCCGCGCGGGTCATCGCGGAGCACAGAGGGTTGTATAAAATAAAGAACGAGAACGGATAATTTTCGGCGAAAATAACCGGCAAACAAATGTTTGCGGCTTTATCGCGGGAAGATTATCCGGCGGTGGGCGACTGGGTGGCGGTAAGAGAGCTTGATGGGGAAAAGGCGGTAATCCACAGCGTGTTGCCCAGAAAGACGATAATAAAAAGAAAATACGGCAATAAAAACAAGGCCGGAGAGAAAGACGAAACGCAAATTGTGGCGGCCAATGTCGATGTTGCTTTTATCGTTGAGGCGGTCAACAGGGATTACAGTTTGAATCGTCTGGAAAGATATTTTGCGCTGTCCGGCGACGGCGGAGTAAAACCGGCAATTATTTTGAATAAAATCGATTTAATTTCTAAAGAAGAATTGGATTCAAAATTGGCTCAAATAAACGATAGATTCAAGGGGTTTGATGTTATCGCCACCAGCGTTGCGGACGGTATGGGACTGGACGAACTGAAAAAGCGAATAATCAAGGGCAAGACCTATTGTTTTCTCGGCTCTTCGGGAGCGGGCAAATCATCTTTAATAAACAAGCTGCTTGGCCGCGATGTTATTAAGACCGGAGATATCAGTTTGTTCTCCGACCGAGGAAAACATATCACCACAAGCAGGGAGATGTATTTTCTGGATAACGGGGGAATCGTTATCGATAATCCCGGCATGAGAGAAGTCGGGATGGCCGACGCCGGCGCCGGCATAGACATCTTGTTTGGCGAGATAAGCGTTTTGGCGGAAAAATGCAAGTATGCCGACTGCGCGCATATTAGCGAGCCGGGGTGCGAAGTGCTATCGGCTTTAAGCTCCGGCAGGATAGAACAAGAAAAATATTCAAATTACATAAGTTTAAAAAAAGAGGCGGCGTATTATAAGATGACAGAATCGGAAAAGAGGGAAAAGGATTATCGTTTCGGGAAATTCATAAAAAAAGCGAAAAAGGACTTGGAAAAATATAAATAAAAAATTGCCGCGATCCGGCTGAAAACCGCCCAAAAATACGGGAAAAGTCCGCGCTTCCCTTGAAATATCTCTTAAAATCGTTATAATTAAGATGCGATGACCATTGAAGAAAAGCTTAATCTAATAAAGCGCAACACAGAAGAGATTTTAACGGAAGATGAACTGGCGGAGCTTTTGAAAACCAAAACCGAGCCGGTCGTCTATTTGGGCTACGCGCCAACGGGCCGGCCTCATATCGGTTATATGATCCCGGCGATGAAGATAAAGGATTTTGTGAACGCGGGGTTTAAAGTTAAGATTTTGCTGGCGGATATCCACGCGCATCTGGATAATTTGAAAAGCCCTCTGGAGTTGCTGGCTAAACGGGTGGAATTTTACAAGCAAGAACTCTCTGCCCTTTATGAAGCCATCGGAGCGGATATTTCCAAGATAGAATTCATAAAAGGCAGCGATTATCAGTTGAGCAAGGAATATTCTTTGGATATGTATCGCTTGGCGGCGCAGACGAGCGCCGAGCGCGCCAAACACGCGGCGGCGGAAGTCGTTAAATTCGGCGACGCGCCAAAACTAGGGGGATTTTTATACCCGCTGCTCCAAACTCTGGATGAAGAACACTTGGGCGCGGATATCCAATACGGCGGAGTGGATCAGCGAAAAATCTTCGGTTTTGCCCGCGAATCGCATCCTAAAATTGGCCAGCAAAAGAGGATAGAAATAATGACGCCGATGCTGCCAGGAATTTCCGGCGGCAAGATGAGCGCCTCGGAGGCAGGTTCAAAGATTGATCTGCTGGACGGCGAAGCGGAGATTGCGGCGAAAATTAAAAAGGCCTATTGCCCGGAAGGGGAATTGGCCGACAACGGAATCATGGTGTTCATGAAATATGTTATTATGGCGCTGAAGGAAGACAAGGGAGAGAAATTCTCGGTTGAGCGGCCGGCCAAATTCGGCGGCAATGTGGAATATGGAAATTACGCGGACTTGGAGAAGGATTTTGTTGATAAAAAACTGCACCCGGAAGACCTGAAAAAAGCGCTGGTCAGAGAATTGGTCAAAATTTTAGCGCCGGTGAGGGAGGCGTTGGAAGGCAAGGAAGATTTGATAAAAGAAGCGTATCCGGAAATGGCCAATAGCTAATAGCTTGTGGCAAATAGGAGTTCTTTTTTAAGTAAGTTTTGTCTTTTATTGCAATTAGCTATATGCGATAAGCTAAATAAGCCGATGTAGCTCAGTTGGTAGAGCAACTCCATGGTGGGTCGCAAAACCCCGCCCATCGTTAAAGAAATCTAATGATGAATCCCGAATAACGGTTAAAGACCAATGTCTGGTTAAGACCGTGGCGAGCAATCGCCCGAACGACTGACAAGGGAAGCTTAATTCTTAATCGAAAAAGCTTAAGATACAGTCTAGCCCTCTTATAAACATTTTATAAAAAGAGGTGTAAGCGAAGGAGTAGGTCGCCAGTTCAACTCTGGCCATCGGCTCCGCGTAAAACCCCGCAGCTGCGGGGCCACGCGGCGCGGCAAATAAAAACTGCGTCGCAAAGAGAATAAATTATTCGTATGAGCGCAATTCGCGTGATTGCGCGCTATTCAAATATATGTTCAGCAAAAAACAGACCATTATTTTAATAGTTTTGATTTTTGTCCTGATAGGTGGTATCTTTCTTTATCGGCAAAAGTACGATAATTGGCCCTGGCAGAAGGGGGTTAGCGTGGCTTCGCCGACAGTAACGGCTTCGCCCGCGCCAAGCGGTTCGGCGGAAGAAGAACAGGATATGCGCCAGATCGTGATGAAAGATGTGGCGGCTAAAATCAGCCAGCTTTCGCCGGTGGAGCCGGCGCTGGGCGGCCAGTGGTTTGTCACGCGCTTTTGGTTTATTGACGGCTCTTATGCCACCTTATACGCTGAATACGAGGACGGGCATATTCTGCGCCAGATCCTGCTGACCGCCGATACTTCCCAGGCGCCGCAGAAACTGGCTTACAAGGTGGATGCGTATTTTGAAACCGGGGAATCCGGCTGGCTTCTAAGGTCAGGCAAAGACCAAGAATCGACTCTGCCGTTGATTTTATTTGAATTTGACCAGAGTCAAAATAAGTGGGTGCGGAAAAACTAACATCGCCAGAGCGATGTCATCCCGGGCTTGACCCGGCATCCATAATTATCATTAACAATAAAAGCGTCATCCTGAGCTTAGCGAAGGATCTTCATTAATAAAATAATTAAAAACTGAAATTTATGTCTCAAGACAATATCATCAAATTGCAGTGCAAAGAATGCAAACGCATCAACCACTGGACAAGAAAGAATAAGCGCAAAGTTGAGCGCAAAATTGAGCTCAAAAAGCATTGCCCCTGGTGCGGCAAGCACACCGTTCATAAAGAGTTGAAAAAATAATTTACAATTCTCGTTTGGCGGGTCGCGGGCTTGCCCGCCCAAGTCCCGCTTCGCGGGACTTGGGCGGGATTAGTATAGTGGCAGTACTACGGTCTCCAAAACCGTTGGCGGAGGTTCGATTCCTCCATCCCGTGCCACCATCAGAGACCTACCGAGATGGCTTAATTGAGCCAAAAACCGGTATCAGTTCTAAACTTAAAAGACCTTACCTTTACAGGAGATAGAACTCCTGGAAGCTAAAACACCCCGCATTTGCGGGGTGTTTTAGCTTATTCTAAAGAGATTGTTTTATCTTTGAATATTATCTTGCTTTTTAGGCAGGATAATAATTCGTGTTTTTCAAAGCTTGTGCCGTCTCTTAGAATATATTTGGCATAATTTCGGATATCAATATCGGCTACTCTGACTTTTGATTTTAATCCTAGCAGTCCCGATTGGAATTTTTTATGGCGTTCAATCTCGGCTTTAATCTTTTGCTTGATTCCGATTTCGTCCAGGTCTATTTTGTCTATTATGTTTTCGAATTGCTGAATTAATTCTTCTTCGCGCAAGTATCCGCTTTTGCAGGATTTATCATTGTATCTAGTACAGCCGTAATAGACATACCGATGAACATTGCCGTTTAGTTGTTTTTTGAATTTTTCTTGGGCCGTTACTCCTGAACCGCACAAGCCGCATTTCATTAATCTAGTAAAGGCGAATTCTTTGCTCTCGGCATTTCTTATAGCCGAATTTGATATTTTTTCCTGCACCGTATCAAATAATCCTTTGTCGATTATCGGTTCAAATTTACCCTGGTACCAAACTCCGCTACCCCGGGGATATTCAAACTTGCCGTAGTAGTAGGGATTTTTGAATATGGTGTAGACGCTACTTAGAGTAAGATTCTTGCCGTTCTTGGTTACAAATTTGATTTCGTTTTTTAGCCAATGGTAGAGTTTCCGGCCGCTGTAGTTTTCGTAGGCTACTTTCTCAAACATCTTTTTGATGATCGGCGCCCGGTCGGGATCCAATCGGACTTGGCATTTTTTATCCAGGTGCCGTTCATTTAAGTAGCCGGTCGGCGCCACGCCCGGACGCCAGCCCATTTCGCATCGCGCTCGCAAGCCCCGTTTTACATTTACTCCTTTTTGGTCATTTTCTAATTTTGCCTGACTGCCTAAAATCATCAGCAGAAATTTTTCGTTAGGGGAGTCGGTAAATCTTTGTCCATTGGTTCTAATTTCCAAAATCATTTTTTTGTCCATTAAATCCACGATTGATCCTAGGTCGCCGGCATTGCGGCTTAATCTGTCCGGTGCCCAAGATAAAATGCCGTTGTATTTTCCTTCTTTGACTTCAGTTATCATCTGATTAAAGATTGGCCTTTGGCCGACTTCTTTTGAAGAATGAGCTTCTCTTTTAATTTCAACCACTTGCAGATTTTCTCGTTTGGCCAACTCCAGCATTTCTTTGACTTGCGATTCAATTGAAAGGGCCTGCCGTTCTTCGGCTTCACTCGATTTTCGGCAATAAAGGCAATAACGAATCGGTGTTTCTATGCTTACCTTTGTTGTTGTCTGTTCCATTTGTGTTTAGGCTGAATTAGTGATTCTTCGACCTTTAACACAAGGGATGACGCAACGGCTCTTGGGAGTCCAGGATGCCTCCTGTAGGCAACTTGTTGGCAACCAGGCTTCCAATTACCCTGATTTTGAGCTATTATCAAGGTAACAATTTAATTTGCCTAAACTCGTCGTTTTCGACGGGCATGGCGCTGAAGTCAGGTAATGCATAAACATCCCATCACAGGGTTGCATTACCTGCCATACCGGGAAACTGGTATGAGTGGCTTCGGTCACTACCTGTGGTGGGCTTTTT
>JAQTYI010000008.1 GCA_028688325.1 Candidatus Portnoyibacteriota bacterium | reverse complement strand
AATTTATAACGCAATACCGACAATTGACCCTACAAAAGTTTTACAGGGAACTACATACCTTGGCGTTGCGGGAACCGCCGCAGCTCCGATAGTGTGGGGGGATGATGACAACAATACATATACTTGGGACCAGGCTGTGGCTTACTGCGCAGCAAAAACAGACGGAGGCTATACCTGGCGATTGCCAACCATATCGGAGCTACTTAAAGGAATATCCGACCAATTTATTTTGAGCTCAGGCAGCGGTTTCCGAGTCTACGCCTTTTATTGGTCGAGTAATGAGTTTGATGCCAGCAGTGCGTGGTATGCTTATTGGGACGACGATGTGTATGGCGATTTTGTCGATAAGCCCATGCAAAACCCAGTTCGCTGCGTCCATTAAAAATGAATTTTTTAAAATCATTATTTTCTAAAATAGGCCTGCCCTTAATTGCATTGAGTCTGTTTTCGGTTGCGATTTATTTTTCAAGTCCGCTGTTGTACAGATATTTTGGCGCATTAATCGGCGGCGGCGTCATTATAATAAACCCCTCTTCTGCGCCCGTGGTAGGAACCGCTTATGGGGAAAACACAGGGTATATATTTTTTCTTCCAGCACAATTGATAGGCGCCACTAAGTTTCCCAGAATATTAACCTCAGATACTACAATTACAATGACGGGATGGGCGGTATCTCAAAGCGTCGGTTGGATATCATTAAATTGTGCGAACACGAGCAGTTGTGCTCAGGTAGATTATAAGGTCTCAATCAATAGCAGGGGACATTTGTCTGGCTATGCTTATGGAGAAGATATCGGATATATAGATTTTAATCCTTTTGCCGAGGGGATTGATTATGGAGTTAAAATTGACGAGAATGGAAATTTTTCCGGATGGGCATATGGAGAAAGCGTCGGATGGATTTCTTTTAATTGCGCCAATACAAATTCGTGCGCCGCAAATGGAGGATTTGATTATAAGGTCGCTTCAACCGCAAAATATAAGGATTTTAAGCCCACAACCATTGAGATTGTTACACAACCGGTTGCCGGCGGCTGTTCTGGAAATTTGGCGGTTTCGCCAGCCATTTCTGTTAAAGATCAATGGGGGGATTATATTGAAGACGGCACAACGGTAACAGCCAGTATTTCCGGCGGTACGGGCCAATTGCTTGGCACCACAACCGCTCAAACGGTTGATGGCGTTGCCACATTCGCAAATTTAAGTTACAGCGAGCCCGACCAAACATTTTCTATTTCATTTTCAGCGGGAGAATATTCTGTGTCATCGGATCCGATATTGCCGTCAGACTCGGCTTGCGGCGGCGCCGAAGGATTTATTTCCGTGCCTTCTCAAAGTTCAAGTGCGGCAACTCAAAATATTGAAAATTCCGAGCCAGTTTCAAATTCCGGAAGTTTGAATTCTGTTTCCCTCCCTGCTCCGTCAACAACAACCTCCCAGCCATCATCAGCGCCGCCGCAGCAGCAGGTTCCCTCAGCCATAAATTCAGAAGGAATCAAAACATATGCCCAAGAAAAAATTGATTTGATAAAACAAAATATTCCCCACGGCCAGAGCAGCGCATTTTTGCAAATAGTTTCAGTCTTGCAGCAGATGGTGATTAATTTAAAGATCCTGATAGGACTTGCAAATTAATAGGATTTTTTTGTTACTCAAAATGTATTTTTTGCTGGAAAACTTTCAGCCTTTCTTTGAGCTGTAAATAATTTTTCAGCTCCGGGTCTTGAGTCAGAATATCTTTGGCTGCCTGCCTTGTTTTTTCAACCAAGAAAATGTTGCTAAGCCCTTGCATCGCCATATCTCCGACGCCCCATTGCTGGGTACCGTAAAGGCTTCCAGGACCCCTGATTTCTAAGTCCTTTTGAGCCAATTCAAATCCATTATTTGAATCAACAAGCGCCTTAAGCCTTTTGCGGTTTAGTTGGCTGGGGTCTGTGGTAAACAAAAAACAATAGCTTTGCAGATCGCTTCGGCCTACCCTGCCCCTGAATTGGTGCAGCTGTGACAGCCCGAATCTCTCTGCCCCCTCAATCATCATAATTGTGGCCCTTGGCACATCAACGCCCACTTCAACCACAGAAGTAGAAAGCAAAATATCTATTTCTCCCTTTTTGAAATCTTGCATTATTAATTCTTTTTCAGGAGCCTTCATTTTGCCGTGCAGCATTGTAATACGTAAATCCGGGAAGACATCTTTTGTCAGCCTTTCGTATTCTTCTTTTAAGGCTTTTACTTCGTTGGTTTGCAAGTTTAAGGTTGCAGGATAATTTTGTACAGCAAAACTTCCCAAAACCGGAAATCCGCCGAGCCGCGACTCGGGCGGATTTGCTTTGCTTTCTATTTTTGGGAAGATCACAAACACGCCCTTGCCTTCTGCAACTTCTTTTTTAATAAATTCATATGCCTGCTGCCTTTGGTCGGGCGGCACAATTATAGTTTTTACCTTTTTGCGGTTTTTTGGCATTTCATCGATCAGGCTTAAATCCAAATCTCCATAAACTGTCAAAGCCAGGGTGCGTGGGATTGGCGTGGCCGTCATGGACAATAAGTGCGGCACATATTTTTTGCTTTTTATTAAAGCGT
>JAQTYI010000006.1 GCA_028688325.1 Candidatus Portnoyibacteriota bacterium | reverse complement strand
ACGAGAGGACCGAGAGGAACAGACCTCTGGTGTGCCAGCTGCACTGCCAAGTGCACCGCTGGGTAGCTATGTCTGGATCTGATAAGCGCTGAAAGCATCTAAGCGCGAAGCAGACCCCAAGATTAGATATCATAGATTCCTTGTAGATTACGAGGTTGATAGGCCTTAGGTGTAAGCGCAGCAATGCGTTGAGCCGAGAGGTACTAATAATCATTTCTTGCTCCGCTTTGTGCCCGAAAAGCATGAAGACGGAAACCATTAAAGTATTTTAACTTTCTTGTTTACCCCGAGGTTCCGCGTAGCGGAAATCAAGGGGCTTGATGCCTACGATATTCAATTGTCAAAAATAGTATGCGAATGGCGAAAATTAACGCGAATTTCGCACATACGAATAAAATTTATATTTACAAGACCAAAGAGTGCGTGGTCTTGGTGATGAAAGCGGGCTGGTAAAACCTCTTCCCATTTCGAACAGAGAAGTTAAACGGCCTAGCGCTAATGGTAGTTGGGGCTTAAGCCCCAGCGAGAGTAGGCTGTCGCCAAGACCATGCACTTTTTTATTTTCCCCGAATGTGTGTATAATATAGCTATATGCCAGGTAGTGAAATCAGGAAGTGAAAATTTGGCTGGCGCCGTAGGCGCCAATTAGACAAAAGCCAAATTTCTACTTCCTGAAAAATTCGACCGGATAAATATTTTAAATATGGACTATCGCCGTAAAAAACAGATAATAATCGCTTCCATTCTGGCACTGGTTTTGATTTTGCTGGTTGTTGGCGCGTATTTTAAGTGGTTCTATCGGGCGCCGACTTGTTTTGACGCTAAGCAGAACCAGAACGAAGAAGGCGTGGATTGCGGCGGCCCTTGCTCTATTTCTTGCGAGCTTTTAACTGTGAAAAATCTGCGGATTGAATGGGCCAAGGCGATTTTTTTGAAAGAAGGGCTATATGATGCTGTAGCCAAAGTTGAAAACATAAATCCGAATTACGGACTGGATAAGTTCAATTACACATTCAAACTTTTTGACGAGAACAAGCAATTGCTTGTTCAGAAACAGAGCGCAAGTTTTATTTTGCCCGGCCAGAAAAAATACATTATTGAAGCCAATTTGTCTTCGGCAAAAAAGCCGGCCAGCACGGAATTTATTATCGAGGAATCGTTAAAGACCGATTGGCAGCGCCTGAAGAATGACTTCGAATCACCTGATATTTTTATTCATGATAAGCAATTCAAATATTTGGAAAACCAGCGGGGTAAGCCGTCTCAAAGCGGCGTGGCGCAGGCATCCGGCATAATAAAAAACAGCAGCAGTTTTGATTTTGATAAAATATCCGTTTCGGTGGTGCTTTTTGACGAGAAAAAAGAAATAATCGGTGTCAACAAAACTGAGGCCTATACCATTCCGGCGGGCGAAGAACGATATTTCTCCGTGCTTTGGTTTTCTCCGTTATCGGGCGATGTCAAATCGGCGGATATGCTGGCCGACACCAATCTTTTTTCCGACAGTAATTTTATGCGCCGCTACGGCGCGCCGGAAAAATTCCAGCAATATTGATTAAAATTTCTAATATCCAGTGTCTAATTATTAATTCAGTCCCGCGGAGCGGGACTTTGTTGAAAATTGATAATTGGGATTTGAAAATTTTATATGTGGTCTCATCTTAAAAAATTCGACTGGCTTCTGATAGGCGCGGCGGTGGGAATTTGCGTCATCAGCTTACTTGAACTCTGGAGCATCGACGCCGGCTCTCAAATTACCGGACAGGCCAGCAACTATTTTACCAAGCAAAGTATTTTTTTGGCTGCCGGGTTCGCAGCCATGTTTTTTTTGGCCTTCATCGACGCCAGAATCTACCGCAACTCGTCTTCATTCTTGGTGGCGTTATATTTTTTATCTTTGGCTCTGCTGGCTCTGGTTTTAGTTTTGAGTCACAGTATCCGCGGCATGACCGGCTGGTTCAAGCTCGGCGATATCAACTTTGCTCCCGTGGAATTGGCTAAATTTGCCGTAATTTTGGTTTTGGCAAAATATTTTTCCCGCCGGCATGTTGAGGTGTATCGTATCCGCCACATCATCGCCTCCGGACTTTATGCGGGTCTGCCCATTATGTTCGTTCTGCTCCAGCCGGACTTGGGTTCGGCCCTCGTTCTGGCGGCAATATGGCTGGGTATGGTTTTGCTTAGCGGAATGAAACAGCGGCATCTGGCTGTTGTGATAACCGTGGGTGTTCTGGTTTCGGTTTTGGCGTGGGGATTTGCCTTTAAGACATATCAGAAAGAAAGAATTTTAACCTTTCTGAATCCCGCCAAAGACCCGCTGGGCTACAGCTACAATCTCATCCAATCAAAGATTGCCATCGGTTCGGGCGGTTTTTGGGGCAAGGGTTTGGGCCGCGGTTCGCAGGGGCAATTGAATTTTTTGCCCGAAAAGCACACCGATTTTATTTTCTCTGTATTTGGCGAGGAATGGGGATTTTTCGGGGTGGTATTTTTGTTCGGCTTATATCTGTTATTTTTCTGGCGGCTGATGAAAATTATTATGGCGGCGGGCAATAATTTTTTCCGCCTTTTTGTTTCCGGCTACGCCATTATGATATTCGCCCAAATCACCATCAATGCCGGAATGTGCCTGGGCCTGATGCCCGTGACGGGCATCGCTCTGCCGTTTATGAGCTATGGCGGCAGCAATCTGCTGATAAACTTTATGATATTGGGTGTCGTCCAGAACATCGCCGCCCAGACGCAGGTGGGGCAAATAAGAGGGGAGGAGTAAATTATTGATGTCAGACATCAATAATATTATAATAAGAATATGGCGGAAATTCACCACATTTTAAGTAGGGGCGTGGATAAAAGAAAAATCTTTATGAACGACAAGGATTATTTTCGCTTTATTCACGACCTTTTCGAATTTAATGATGAAGATAAAGTTTTAAATAATGATTTTCGTTTCAGGCGACCCACTATTGATGTCAGACATCAATATATTGAGCATAAAAAGAGAAAAATGCTGGTGGATATTTTAACTTTTTGCTTGATGCCAAATCATTATCACTTAATGTTGAGCTCACGAGTTGAGGGCGGTATCTCTCTTTTTATGAAAAAATTAAATGGCGGCTATGCTAAGTATTTTAATACGCGTCATGAAAGGACCGGAACATTATTTGAAGGCAGGTATAAATCAATTAAAATAGAAAACCAAGCGCATTTTACCCATTTGCCCTACTATATCCATTTGAATCCGCTGGATCTGTTCGCGCCGGAGTGGCGGGAGGGCGAGCTAAGGGATTTCAAGGGAAGCGTTAAGTTTCTGGACTCTTATCGCTGGAGCAGCCATTTGGACTATTTGGGCGAGCAAAACTTCCCGTCGCTAACGAGCCGGGATTTTTTATTGGAGGTTTTCGGCGGCGAAAAGGGGTATCAAAAGAAGTTAAACGGCTATTTGAAAGATTTAAATTTAGCGAGGGTGCGCAGCTTAATGTTAGAGTAAGTTACTTATTATAAACTAAATTGTCTTGCGCATATTTTAGTGGAGCGTTATTATAGAAACAGCTAATGATTTTAACACATAATTATGAATTTAATCTGGGGTACTTGTGGAAATAATGGTTCTTGGTGTGGTTTTTTTACTGTTAATCTTGCCCACCCATATTTTGATAATATGGAGGGTGTTTATATTATTTGGCAGGAAAAAGGGCCGATTATAAGAGTTGGGCAAGGAAATATTAGAGACAGACTTTCAGAGCACAGAAAAGATTCGAAGATAAATATATTTAATAATCTTCTCGTGACTTGGGCGGTTGTTTCTGAGGACAGCCGTAATGGCGTCGAGCGTTATCTTGCTAATCGCTTGAACCCAATAGTAGGTAGCAATTTTCCAAATACAAATCCGTTAGAAGTTAATCTCCCATGGCCATTCTAAAATGACAAAGATTCCAGAAAAAATTAAAAGCTTAGGCAAGATAATCTGGTGGTTTATTGGTGCCTTTCTCCTTATTTTTGGAGCATTTGTTGGCTATCAAGGATATTTCGGATCAAGGCCGAATATATCTTCCCAAATTATTAACGAAACAAATGTTTTGGACATCCATAAGTCCTTAAAAGATTTACAGATTATTTTTCAGGGTGATAATATTCAGGAAAAAAATCAGAACCTTAGAATCTACAGAATTAAAATTGAAAATAATGGAGGAACGAATATTACGCAGAATGATTTTGATCAAAATGATAATTGGGGGATTATGATTGAAAAAGGGAGAATTATAGAATCTCGTCTTGCTGACTTTGCTTCACCCTATATTAATGATAATCTTTCGCCACAATTACAAGACGGGTCTGTAGTTAAATTTAATAAGATTATTTTTGATAAAGGAAATTTTTTTAGTATAGAGCTACTGGTTTTACACGAAAAGAATACACCTCCTATTCTGTATCGAACTGGGAAAATTTCTGGAATTCAAAATAATAAATCCGAAATTTCTACGGTAATTAATGGCGAGCCGTTCGGGGCAACCTTTTTTTATGGTAGTTGGTTTATTAATATTTATCGTTTCATTATTTTCTTTATAATTTCCTTTATAATTATCATAATAGTGCTTTATTTTATTGCTAAATGGCAAGATAAAAAAAATAAACTAATACAGAACCCGCAACAGCCCCAACAGCCAGTTTAACTTTTTTAGTAATAAAAGTTGATGCGGTTTTAATGGTATGATGGGAAGATAAGGGGAAGGGCTAAATCCCTCCTAACCTCCCTTTTACAAAGGGAGGAACAGGGGCCTGGATTCCCGCCTTCCCTCCTTCGCCTACGGCTTTGGAAGGGCGCGGCGCGGGAATGATAAGGGGGATAGATTCTTCGCGGAGTTTATCCCGCACCAAAATCTATAATTTTGGTGCGGAGCTCAGAATGACACAATTTTAATAAATAATTAATAACAATCTAATATGAAAAAATACTTGGGTTTGTTTATGGGCTTGGCGTTGTTTCTGCCGATGGCGGCGGGGGCGGCGGAGTTTCGCCAGGGAGACAATGTGAACTTTAGCGAGACAATTCGCGATAATGTTTATGCGGCCGGCGGGACTGTTACTATCGCCGGAACGATCGATGGCGATCTTTATGTCGGTGGCGGCACGATCACCATTATGGGCACGGTCACCAAGGATGTGATTGTGGGCGGCGGAACAGTTATCATCACCGGAAGAGTGGGTGATGATTTACGGGTCGGCGGTGGAAATATAACCATCGGCGGAAGCGTTGGCGGAGAGTTGTTGGCAGGAGGTGGAAGCGTGAGCGTGTTGCCGGGTGCCATGATAGGCAAGAGTGCTTTTATTGGCGGGGGTAATACAAACATGGCTGGTTCGGTTAGCGGTAATTTAAAGATCGGGGGCGACAGCATTATTTTGGGTCCGGAGGCCAGGGTGGCGGGGAATTTTGATTACTATTCTTCTAAGGAGGCCACTATTAACTCATCCGCCAAGATCAACGGCGCGACTTCTTTCCATAAACAGGCCGTGAAAGCTATGAGTCGGGTGAATAAATTCCCGTTCTTTGCTTTTCTGACCATCTGGTGGCTGCTCGGCATTGTCGGCATGACGATTTTCGCCTGCATTCTGTTTTACGCCTGGCGCGGGGATTCCGATAACATAATCTCAACGGCGTTCGCCAAACCCGGCAGGGAATTGCTGCGGGGCTTTATTCTGTTTTTTATTATTCCCATTGCGGCGATAGCGTTGATGATAACGATGCTCGGCTTGCCGATAGGATTCACGCTGATATTTTTATACGCCGCGCTTTTGATGGCGGGGGCGGTTGTGAGCGGATTGCTCGCGGCGGGGCTTTTGGCAAAATTCATTTTCAACAAGAAAGAAACGGATATCAATTGGTGGATGATATTTCTGGCGGTGGTCCTTTTGTCCATCGTGAAATTGATTCCGTTCATCGGTTGGATACTTTCCGGCTTGATATACCTTGTGGCCATCGGGGTCTTGGGCAACAAGATTTATTCAAAAATAGCACCGGAAAGATAAGGAGCGCGTGAAAATAATCTGGCGCTGTCCGGCATCCAAGAATTCAAATTCTTTAATATTCTGGATGTCGGACAGCGGACTCAAGGAAGGTATTGACAAAACTTCCATATCGGATACAATGGAGACAAGTTAATAAAGGAGGGTATTGAATACGCCATATATGTATTTAAATAAGGCCTGAATAAGCGCCCAAGTTAGTGTTATTGGGTCGCTTTTGTTTTGCTTGCCGCGCTAAAAATTTAGGATGTCCGACATCCTAAATGCGGAATTAATGTTTGGGATGTCGGACATCAGGCAAGTCAAGTATAAAATTTAAAGCTTAGTTTTATAAATCAGGAATTAAGCTTTAAGTTTTATCTCGTTTTCATACTCGTCTTTGCGATTATCAGCGCGCAAACACTGAGGCGCGGTAATCCCGTGATGCGCAACCGTAAATGTCCGGGATTGCTTCGTCGCTCCGCTCGTCGCAATGACAAAATTTTTTCGCTTCTCATTTAATAAATCCTCGCTATTATTCAAATGACGAAAGATAAATTTTTCGGTAAACATCCAAATGTTATGCCTCTGCCCGACCTCATTGAGGTGCAGATGGATTCTTTTGCGTGGTTCCGCGACAAGGGTTTGAAGGAGCTTTTTGAAGAGGTCTCGCCGATCCGCGACTGGTCCGGAAAAGACCTGGATCTTTATTTTGCCGAATATTATTTTGACGAACCTAAATACAACGAAACGGAGGCCAAAAATCAGAATGTTTCCTATGAAGCGCCTCTGCGCGTGAAGCTCCGTTTGGTGAATAGAAAGACCCAGGAAGTGAAAGAACAGGAAATATACCTGGGTGAATTTCCGTTGATAACTCCCCGAGGCACTTTTATCGTCAACGGAGTTGAGCGCGTGGTGGTTTCCCAGCTTATCCGCTCTTCCGGAGTTTTCTTTACGGCTCAGCCGGTGCGCGGACGCCGGCTTTTCGGCGCCAAGATAATCCCGAACCGCGGCGCGTGGCTGGAATTTGAAACCGATCATGATAACGCCATTTATGTGAAGATCGACCGCAAGAGAAAAGTGCCGGTAACGGCGCTGTTGCGGGCTTTTGGCATCGATACGGATGAAAAGCTTTTAGCGGCCTTTAAAGATGTGGACACGGACTTGGAAAACCATTTCATAGAATCAACCATCAAACGGGACGCTTCGCGCAATCAGGGCGAGGGTTTTATCGAGGTCTATAAACGCCTGCGGCCGGGCGACCTGGCTACGGTAGATAACGCCCAGCAGATGATCGAGGCGATGTTTTTTGATTTTGAAAGATATGATATGGCCAAAGTGGGCCGCTGGAAATTCAATCTGCGTTTGGGCCTGAACATTCCTTTGGATAAAGAGAACCGGATATTGCGGCCGGAAGATTTGGTATTGGTCATCAAGGAAATCATCAAACTGAACAACACTCCGGGCGCGCAGCCCGACGATATCGACCACTTGGCCAACAGGCGTGTGCGCGCTTTGGGCGAGTTGCTGCAAAATAAATTGCGCGTGGGTATGGCGCGAATCGAAAGAATAGTCAAAGACAGGATGACCACTCTGGAAGTTGATGCCATAACTCCGGCGCAGTTGGTGAATGTGCGCCCATTCATGGCGGCGGTCAAAGAATTTTTCACGACTTCCCAGTTATCGCAATTCATGGACCAGGTGAATCCCTTGGCCGAGCTTGAACACAAACGCCGCATCTCGGCGATGGGCCCGGGCGGCTTGACCCGCGAGCGCGCCGGTTTTGAAGTGCGCGATGTGCACACGACCTATTATGGAAGAATTTGTCCAATTCAAACGCCGGAAGGCCCGAACATCGGCCTTATCGGAACTTTGGCGAGCTTCGCGCGCGTCAATGAATTTGGATTTTTGGAAACGCCTTATCGCGCGGTGAAAAACGGCAAAGTGACCGATGAGATAGTATATATGAATGCTTATGAAGAACAAAAATTCAGCATCGCTCACGCCGGAATGCATCTGACAAAAGACGGGCATTTCGTGGATGAGCGCGTGGAAGCGAGGGTGCACGGACAAGCCGCACTGACCAAGCCCGAAAGGATCAGCTATATGGATGTTTCGCCTCAGCAATTCATTTCCGTGGCCACTTCTTTGATACCGTTCTTGGAGCATGATGATGCGACTCGCGCCCTCATGGGTTCCAATATGCAACGCCAGTCGGTTTCCTGCATCAAACCGGACGCGCCGCTGGTGGGCACCGGTGTTGAGAGAAAGGCCGCTTTGGATTCGGGCCAGCTCATCGTTTCCAAGCAGGAAGGCATCGTTTATCAGGTTGACGCCAGCCATGTGGTGGTCAAGGATGCCAAAGGCAAGACATTCGATTATCCTTTGCAAACATTTTCGCGCACCAACCAATTTACCTCCATCGACCAGCACCCGGCCGTGAGAAAAGGCCAGAAGATCAAAAAAGGAGATGTTTTGGCCAAGGGCGCGGCTATTGATAAAGACCGCCTGGCTTTGGGCCAGAACTTATTGGTCGCGTTTTTGTCATGGCGCGGTTCCAATTTTGAAGACGCTATTATTTTATCGGAAAGGGTCTTACAGCAAGACCGCTACACTTCTATTCATATTGAAGATTTTTCCTGCCATGTGCGCGAAACGAAACTCGGCCCTGAAATTACCACTCCCGACATTCCGAATGTAGGCGAAGAACGCTTGAAAGATTTGGACGAAGAAGGCATCGTGCGCATTGGCGCGGAAGTCGGGCCAAACGATATTTTGGTCGGCAAGATTTCGCCCAAAGGCGAGGCCGATTTGACCGCGGAAGAACGGCTCTTGCGCGCTATTTTCGGTGAAAAAGCCAGAGATGTTAAAGACACTTCGCTTCGAATGCCCTACGGCAAACGCGGACGCGTTATCGGCATCAAGGTCTTCTCGCGCGAGAAAGGCGATAAATTGCCGGTGGGCGTCATAAAAACGATACAAGTGGAAGTTGCCCAGCTCCGTAAAGTTATGGTGGGCGACAAATTGGCGGGCCGCCACGGCAACAAGGGCGTCATCTCGAAAGTTCTGCCAGTTGAAGAAATGCCTTATCTGGAAGATGGCACTCCCGTGGATATCATTTTGAATCCGCTGGGCGTGGCCTCGCGTATGAACATCGGACAAATTTTGGAAACTCATTTGGGACTGGCGGCCAATAAGCTCGGCTACCTGGCGCAAACTCCGTCATTGGACGGCGCCACGGAAGATGAAATCAGGGAAGAGCTCAAAAAAGCCGGATATCCGGAAGACGGGAAAATGGTTTTATGCGACGGCCAGACCGGCGAGCCATTCGGCCAGAAAGTTACGGTTGGCTACATATATGTGATGAAATTGCATCATTTGGTGGAAGATAAGATCCATATGCGCTCCATCGGGCCTTATTCACTTATCACCCAGCAGCCGCTGGGCGGCAAAGCGCAATTTGGCGGCCAGAGATTCGGAGAAATGGAGGTCTGGGCTTTGGAGGGCTATGGCGCCGCGCATACCTTGCAGGAAATTTTGACGATAAAATCCGACGATGTGCTGGGCCGGGCAAATGCTTACGACGCGATAATCCGGGGGCTTCCCATAAAGGCGCCGCATGTACCGGCATCATTCAATGTTTTGGTTTCGGAGTTGAAGGCCTTGGCTCTGGATGTCGATCTGATAGGAGTAAAAGAAGAGGCCGAAGAAGACGGCAAACCGATGGCGGAGAAAGAGGCGGTCGGCGGTTAATTTCAAAATAGTGAATAAGTGGTATTTGTCATCCCGGGCTTGACCCGGGATCCAGAATCAAGTTTGCCGCTTTTTTGGCGGCAAAAAAGCGGCGGAAAAAACCGCCGCGCGACGATAAAATTTTGATAAAATCAGTTTCGCCTCGCTAAAATCGCCGCGGACAACTCGTTTCACTCGTCCCGCTGGCAATTTCTAAACGCTCGGCTCGTCGTGATTTTATAACAAAATTTTTCGTATGCGCGGTTTAGATAACAATTATAATTATGTCCAACTACAAAGTTTCCGATTTTAAAGCCATAAAATTAACACTCGCCTCGCCCGAGCAGATTTTGCGCTGGAGCCACGGCGAAGTGACAAAACCGGAAACCATCAACTATCGGACGCAAAAGCCGGAAAAGGACGGCTTGTTTTGCGAGAAGATCTTCGGCCCGGAAAAGGACTGGGAATGTTATTGCGGCAAATACCGGAGAATCCGCTATAAGGGGATCGTTTGCGACAAATGCGGCGTGGAAGTGACTCGGGCGATAGTCCGTCGCGAGCGCATGGGCCATATTTCTTTGGCTTCGCCGGTTTCGCATATTTGGTTTTTGCGCGGCGTGCCTTCAAAGATCGGAGCGATTTTGGACCTGTCCGTTCAGGACCTGGAGAAAGTCATTTATTTTGCCAGCTATCTGGTGATTAAGGTTGACGAAGCGGCCAGGGCCAAGGCGCTGGAAGAAATTGAAAAAGAATACAAGGTAAAATTCAAGGGCCTGCCCGCGGACACGAAAGTGGCCGACAAGCTTGCGTTGAAAGAACAGCGCGATAAAAGCATGGCGGAACTCAAAAGTTTATCGCCCCTGCAGACCATATCGGAAAACGATTATTACGAATTAAGCATGAAACACGGCCAGGTTTTTGAGGCAGGCATCGGCGGCGAAGCCGTGCGCAAGGCCTTGAGCCAGGTTGACTTGGCTGTTTTGAAAGAGGAATTGATGATAGAAAAAGAAAAGAATTCCGATTTGGCTCAGAAAAAAGCGGCCAAGCGCCTGCGCATCGTGGCGGGAATGATAAAAGCTAATTTGAAGCCCGAATGGATGATATTGACGACCTTGCCGATCTTGCCTCCGGATCTGCGCCCGATGGTGGCGTTGGACGGCGGGCGTTACGCGACCAGCGACTTGAACGACCTGTATAGGCGCGTCATCAACCGCAACAACCGCTTGAAAAAATTATTGGAACTCAACGCTCCCGAAGTCATCTGCCGCAACGAGCGGCGCATGCTGCAGGGAGCCGTTGACGCTTTGATAGATAATTCCGCCCGCCGCGGCCAAGGCCCGGTGATGGCTTCGACCGGCCAGAAAAGGCAGCTCCGCTCTTTGGCGGATATGTTGAAAGGCAAGACCGGCCGTTTTCGCCAGAATTTGCTCGGCAAACGCGTCGACTATTCGGGCCGTTCCGTCATCGTCGTCGGCCCGACCTTGAAACTTCACCAATGCGGCTTGCCAAAGCATATGGCTTTGGAATTGTTCAAACCGTTTGTCATCCAGAAATTGGTGGAGCGGGGATTGGCGTATAATATTCGCGGCGCCGGCCACTTGATAGAATTAGAAACGGACGAAGTCTGGGCCATTTTGGAAGAAGTCATCAAGGATAAGCATGTCTTGCTGAACC